>CAZODQ010000034.1:0-4852 GCA_964578625.1 uncultured Actinomycetota bacterium | reverse complement strand
AATTTTAGTTTCAGCGGGCTTAAAACATCTTTGATTTACAGGACAAAAAAAGACAAAAAACTCATGACTGAAGATAATCTCCCCAGCTTAGCTGCAAGTTTTCAGAAATCGATAGTTGATGTTCTAACTGAAAAAACTATTAAAGCTGGTAGGAAATTTGACGTAAGAAATATCATGATAAGCGGTGGAGTTGCTGCCAACAGCAAGTTAAGGGAAGAGTTTATAAAAAAAGGCGAGGAAAATAGTATTAAAATATTTCTCCCTCCTGCCTATTTATGTATGGATAATGCGGCAATGGTCGCCTGTCTGGGATATTATAAATACCTTAAGGGAAAGTTCGAGAACCTGGAAGTTGATGTCTATTCCAGAAGCGAAATTTAATTGCATTAAATTTCTTAAGATTTCTATCCGGTCTTAGGCCTGGTTATAATTTTAGAACTATAAATTTTATAAGTTTTATTCTTGATTTTTTAATTTTCTTATACTATTATTCTTGAATGTCAGCAGTCTAGATGTTAGAGTGCTGATTATATTCTGTGTTTTTGCATAAATGCGTAATTTTTTAAGAAGGAGGAAAAGTAATGGGATACAGACCACTTGGTGACAGATTGTTAGTGAAACCAAACCCCAGTGAAGAAAAGACTAAAAGCGGAATCGTTCTTCCAGATTCTGCAAAAGAAAAACCCCAGGAGGGTAAGGTTATTGCAGTTGGCGATGGAGCAAAAGATGAAAAGGGAAAAAAAATTCCTATGGAAGTAAAGGTTGGAGATGTTGTGCTTTATTCAAAATATTCGGGGACGGAAGTAAAAATTGACGGCGAAGAACATCTGATCATAAAGGAAAGTGATGTTCTTGCAATCGTAGATTAAAATTTTTTATTTTTAAAAGGAGGTTAGAAAGTAATGGCTAAAGAGCTTAAGTATGATGAGGCCTCAAGGAGAGCTTTGGAAAGAGGCGTAAATATAATTGCAGATGCAATTAAGGTCACACTTGGACCAAAGGGCAGAAATGTGGTACTGGATAAAAAGTACGGTGCCCCAACAATTACAAATGACGGTGTGACTATTGCAAGGGAAATTGAAGTCGAAGATGTCTTTGAAAACGCAGGAGTCCAACTTCTAAAAGAAGTAGCGACAAAGACTAACGATGTTGCAGGAGATGGTACTACTACGGCAACACTGCTGGCACAGGCCATGGTAAAAGAAGGTTTAAGAAATGTAGCTGCTGGAGCAAACCCTTTACAGTTAAAAAGGGGTATGGAAGAAGCAGTCAATATAGTAGTTGACCAGATAGGCCAGATGAGCAAGGATATAGCCACGGATAAAAAGAAAATAGCCGAGGTTGCAGCTATTTCCGCAGCAGATGAGAAAATCGGCAGTACTATAGCGGATGCAATGGATAAGGTTGGTAAGGACGGGGTTATTACCGTTGAGGAATCAAATAAGTTCGGTATTGAAATAGAGCTGGTCGAGGGATTGCAGTTTGACAAAGGATACCTTTCCCCATATATGGTAACCGATGCTGAAAGAATGGAAGCAGTTTTAAACGAGCCGTATATTCTTATTGCAAACCAGAAAATAGCAGCAGTGGGAGACCTGGTACCTGTTCTGGAAAAAATCCAGCAGTCAGGCAAACCCCTTCTTATAATCGCTGAAGATGTCGAAGGAGAAGCACTGGCTACTATTGTAGTCAATAAACTCAGGGGTACTCTTACTGCAGTTGCAGTAAAGGCTCCCGGATTTGGAGATAGAAGAAAAGCAATGCTGGAAGATATTGCCATAGTTACTGACGGAAAAGTAATAAGTGAGGAAATTGGCGTAAAATTAGAGAATATCACCCTAGATATGCTTGGTTCGGCAAGGCAGATAAAGGTAGATAAAGAAAATACAACCGTTGTCGAGGGAAAAGGTTCGGCAAACGCCATAAAAGGCAGGATAAAACAGATAAAAAATGAAATAGAACAGAGTGATTCGGATTTTGATAAGGAAAAACTTCAGGAAAGGCTGGCAAAGCTCTCTGGCGGAGTAGCTGTAATAAGAGTAGGCGCTGCTACAGAAGTAGAACTGAAAGAGAAAAAGCATAGAATAGAAGATGCGCTATCGGCAACCAAAGCTGCTGTTGAAGAAGGAATTGTTGCAGGCGGAGGAGTGGTACTTATAAATATAATTCCAAAAATTGATCTAAGTAAATTTGAAGGTGACATTAAAACAGGCGTTGCCATTGTAGCAAAGGCTTTAGAGGAGCCGTTAAAACAAATTGCCTCAAATGCAGGCATGGAAGGCTCGGTTGTTGTGGAGAAAGTAAAATCGCTGCCTCAGGGGCAAGGTCTGGATGCTTTAAATGGAAAGTATGTAAATATGATAGATACCGGGATCATAGATCCTGCTAAAGTCACCAGAAGTGCACTTCAGAATGCGGCATCAATAGCTGCACTATTGCTTACGACTGAGGTTATCGTGGCTGAAAAGCCTGAAAAAGAAAAAGGCATGGGTATGCCTCCTGGAGGCGGCTATCCGGGTGGAATGCCTCCGATGTAAGAGTGTAATATATAACAATTAATATTATTAAATAAACAAATAGAGCCGGCTTTATAGATCAAAGCCGGCTCTATTTGTTTTATCAACAGCGTTTCTTTTGCTGATATATTTATTTTTTTATATTGACAAGATTAGATAGGTTTCTGGTATAATTCCAAAAACATGCTGCCTAAAAAAGTGGCTTGTAATCAACAGACTTCAGTTAAAAGTTAAGAGTGCTTTGTAATGTAAGTTTTATTAAAGGAGAAATTCATAATGAAAGGTATAAAAGTAAAGTTATTTATCTTCAAAAGAATACTGGTTTTTATAATCATTATAACACTTGGTATATTTGTATGTTGTACACGGTCCGAATATCATGCGGGATAGGAGGAACAGGAAGGACAGGAAGAACTGGAAGAAGAAATTGTTATGGAAGAGCAGCAGGATTTTAGCAATCCGATAATAGAACAGCGCGCAGATCCCTGGGTTTACAAACATACAGATGATCTTTATTACTTCACCGCTTCAGTACCGGAGTATGACCGTATTATATTGAGAAAAGCAGAAACTATACAGGGTCTTGGTGAGGCGGAAGAAATAGTAATATGGAAAAAACATGATTCAGGCGAGATGTCGGTACATATCTGGGCACCGGAAATCCATTATATAGATGGTAAATGGTATATTTACTTTTCAGCCGGGGGACTGGATGGAGATAAGTGGAATATTCGCCCATACGTGATTGAATGTACTGATGAGGATCCGATTACTGGAACATGGATTGAAAAGGGTATGATGCGAAAGGCACCTGAGGATAAATTTTCCTTTAATTTTTTCTCTTTGGATGCGTCAACATTTGAGCATAATGGAGTAAGATATTTTGTATGGACACAGAAGGTCAGAAAGCTCTCTGATCCTTCCAGTCTATATATTGCAGAAATGGAAGACCCCTGGACCATTAAAGGTCAGCCTGTAATGATTGCAACGCCGGAATATGACTGGGAAAAAAAGGGTTACTGGACCAATGCAGGAGCTGCGGTCATCAAAAGAAATGATAGAATATTTATCACTTTCTCTGCAAGCGCTACCGATTCGAATTACTGTATGGGGCTTCTAGCGGCTTCTGATACTGCTGATCTGTTAAATCCGGATTCGTGGAGCAAGTCTCCAGAACCTGTATTTAAAACCAGTGAAGAAAACAGTCAGTATGGCCCGGGACATAATAGCTTTACCATATCTGAAGACGGGACAAAAGATGTCCTGATCTACCATGCAAGAAACTATAGAGATATAGTGGGGGAATCTCTTTATGATCCAAACCGCCACACCCGTGCCCAGTATTTTGACTGGAACGAGGACGGAACCCCGAATCTTGGAGCCCCTGTGCCTGATTGAAAAATCATACGTTTTCTTGAAGAAATAAATAAAATTTAATAAGCTGTTTTAAGTAATTGAATTTTAGTTTTGTGGTATAATTATAGGCAGTCAAATGTTAAGACCTAAGTAAAAAGTCATTATTTTATAATCGGCATTTTTTTACTGATGTCTTTAATTTTATTCCAAAATTAAATCAGATCAAGAAATCAGTTAGAAGAGAATTTGATACAATATTGCTAAAATTATAATGTAATATATTTCGCTTTAAAGCATACAGCGGGAATTATTTATAGTTTATAAAGGACAGTTGGAATTTAAAATCGAAGGTAAAAAAGTAATTTTTGACCGGCTGAGACGAGAAAATAGGGTTATCGAAAAATAAAGAAATTGACATTTGATATAATGTTATGTAAAATTACAAACTATTAAACATTTAAAACTTTAAAGAATCATCCAGCAAAGATCAAAAAAAGAGGATTATTCTACCTTTAAAAATTATATAGCATTTATTGACAATATAGAGAAAAGGGAGGTGAGGGTTTCAAATCAAAAGTATTTGTTAAGAATGGCTAATATGACATAATATATTAGGATTTTACTTGAACAAATCTCAAAAAAAAATCATCAAAAATAAAGAGAAAGTAAAAATAAGGAATTTGGGGAGGTGGTTTTTAGAGGAAAATAAATTTTTAGCAATTCAAAGTGTTGTAAGAAAGGATTAAGAAAATGAAGAGATCATTGTTGTATGTATTAGTGTTGTTAGTAAGTATAGCAATGGCTGCAACATTTAGTTTGGCAGGTTGTACAAAGGGTGGAGCAGCAGCAACAACAACGGAAGCAGCAGTAGCAACAACAGAAGCAGTAGCAGAGACAACAGCAGCAGAAACGGAGCTGATCAAGGTCGGCATCGTAAATCTACCGCCGGAAGAATCAGGCTACCGGCAGGCCAATGTTGA
>CAZODQ010000033.1:0-5082 GCA_964578625.1 uncultured Actinomycetota bacterium | reverse complement strand
ATCCCGCTGGGTTTTACCCAGCATCCTGCCCTGTGGAGCCCGGACTTTCCTCACAGGCAAAGCCTGTGCGACTACTCGGCCAACTCCGGTTATATATTACAGATATTTATCTAAAAATCAACACCCGGTCAATCATCCACATTCCCGAATCTTATCTCTGATTCACCCTCGTAGGATAGTTCTTTTTTATCCAGCGCTTTATTTACAAGCCTGTCCGCTTCCCTGTTATCCTCTCTTGGGATAAGGCGCAGGTCTACAGTATCGTACCTGCCAAGTTTCTTTGACACCTTGAGGAATACTTCCAAAATATTTTTATCCTTTATCTTCCAGACCTTTTTTACCTGGTTGTGCAGCAGCTTGCTGTCAGTAAAAAGTATAATCTTTTTGCACTTGTATTTTTCTGCCATATCAAGTACGCCGTCCAGAGCCATGTACTCAGCTATATTATTGGTATTACTTCCGATATAGGCGCTCAGCTCTTCAAGCTTTTTGTTTTTGTCATCATACACCACAGCACCTACTGCCGAAGGACCGGGATTACCCCTTGAGCCCCCGTCGAAATATATCTTTAGGAAGCTTAAACTTTCTTTTGCCATTCAGGACTCCAGCTCCTTTTTTATTTCATCTATTTCACTTCTGTGGATCACTGCCATCCTGCCGCATAAGGGACACCTGTATAGCTCATCTGCATCAACTATTTTTTCAGTATCGATTGTAGGTAACTCCATGTTGCATACATCACAGAAATTATCCTTTAACACCGATACCGCGATGCCGCCCTTTTTATTTTTAATTTCCTTATATTTTTTTAAATAATCACCCGGTATGTTTGAGGTAACATCATCTCTTCTTTTTTCCAGTCCTTCGATTATATGTTTGAGTACCTCAAGCTTTTCGTTCATCTCGTTTTTTATCCTGCCTACTTCCCCATCTGCTTTGTCCTTTTCTATACCTGCCTTCTTTAAATCCTCTGACATTTCTTCAAGCTTGATCATAAGTTCTAATATCTGGTCTTCCATCTCTGAATTTTTCTTCTTTAATATCTTTACTTCTTCCTGGTAGTTTTCGATTTCCTTGGCACTGGTAATGGTACCGCTGAAAAGCTTCCCCTCATCGCTTTTGATCTTTTCATTCTGCATCTCTACTGTATCTTCAAGTTTCTTACGCTTGCTCTCCACATCACTGTACCTGCCGTTTATCTCATCATACTTTTCCTTTACCTCTGCGGACTTTTTTTCAGCTAAATTAAGCTCCTTGCTATTTTTAATTTCATCGACCTCGGTCGACCTTGCAGAAATCGCATTCTCTATCAGTTGAAGCTCTACAAGCCTTAGGACATCAAACTTTACATCACTCAATTTTATACCTCCAGGATTTACAACACGAACTTGCTTTTAATATTTGTATTTTAATATTTTGCTTTTTAAAAAAATCATCAAGCTTTCCGTACATATCATCAACAGCCGGCTTCTCACTGCTGCCGTGTCCCACTTCAATAATCAATTTGCCGCTCTCAGCAATCTTTAAGGCATTATGATAACCTATCTCTCCCACTACTATAACATCACAGTCGATGCCGGCAAGTCTTTCGGCAAGAGAATTGCCGCTTCCGCATACCAGCGCTACCTTCCTTATCTTTATATCTCCGGTATCTATCTTACTGCTGCCCATCCATCTAAAATTATCAAGTCTCAGTCTTTTTTTAATTCTTTCTGTAAAATCTGTAAAAGACTCATACTTCTTTAGTTCTCCCAGCCTTCCGATGCCTGCATCCCCAAACTTATTTTCAATCCTGTACACATCATATGCCACCACTTCGTAAGGATGCGCTTTTACGGCTGCACTTACTACACCATTTAGGCTGCTTTCACTTACAATACACTCTATTCTTACCTCATCTTCACAGTTTAACTGACCTATCTTTCCCTTATACGGTTTTGAACCTTCTTCCGGAATAAAAGTCCCCTTGCCACGGGTGTTGAATGTACAGCATGAATAATTATGCAATTTTCCCCCGCCCTGGCGGCATATGGCTTCTCTTACCTTATCTTCTGCTTCTAACGGTACAAACACTGTAAATTTATACCACTTCCCGGCCTGTTCCTCTATTACTCTTGTATTTTCAAGCCCTATGATATTTGCTGCATAATCATTCAGGCCTTTAGGCATAAGGTCATAATTTGTATGAGCACAGTAAATTGCTATCCTGTTTTCTGCCAGCACCAGCAGCTCCCTTTCACCGGCTTTAAAGCTGAGAACAGTCTCGAGAGGGGTAAATATCAAGGGATGATGGGTAAGGATCAGATCAGTTTTCATATTTACTGCTTCTTCTACTACATCGTTTAATACATTCAGAGTTATAAGGATTTTTTTTATATCACTATCGAGATCACCGACCTGCAGACCCGCCTTGTCCCAGCTTAATGCCAGATCCCTGTTAAAAATTCTGTCGAGGTATGAGACAAGTTCTTTAAGAATCATTTTTATCCGAATGAATTGTATTATTAGCATAAATATTATAATATTTACTCTGAAATAAAAAGTAATTCTTCATTGCGGTCTTAGCTATTTATAAAGGAGAGCTATTGAATCTACTGGATAACGAAAAAGCGGTCCTTGAGAGTATACCGAAAAAGATGATAGATATCCTGTATGATTTCCCTAATCAATTTAAAATAGCGGAAAATACCATCCGTAAGCTTGAACTGACATTTGACAGGAAATATAAAAATTCAATAATCCTTGGAGTAGGAAGTTCTTCCAATGCCGCCTACAGGTTAATAACTTCAATAGAGATAAACAAATTAAACATTCCTATTGTCCTTTTCACAAAAGCCACAATACCTCCATGGGTAAACAAGGATACTTTAGTCGTAGCTATCTCCCACAGCGGTAATTCAATCGAAGTTATTGAGGCAGTGGATAAAGTTCTGGAGTTCGGCTGTAAGGTATTTGCAATCACCACCGGAGGTAAATTGAAGCAAAAAGCGGAAAAAAACAAAAATATAAAAATCATACAGTATAAAGCGGATATGATATCCAGGATGGCAGTGGGATATATTTATGTATGTCTGGTCAATGTATTAAACAAAGCAGGTGCTATTGACATCTGCAGCGACCGAAAAGAATGTCTTCTTGGAATAGACTGGGGTGAAGTAGAAAATGCCATATCCAGGTTCTCTAAGGAAGTAGGCCCTGAAATAAAAACACATAACAATATTGCCAAAAAAACCGCCATTAATATTTTTAACAAGTTACCTGTCATATACGGAAGCAACAGACTGACCGGAACAGTAAGTTACAGATTGAAAAACCAGATCTGCATGAACAGTAATAACTTTGCTCATTACAATACCCTTCCAGAAATGGACCACGGCGAAATAGCCGCCTGGGAAATGAAATATGAACTGAGAAACAAATTCTTTGTCATCTTTATCACCGACCATGATTCAAAAGAAGAAACAAAGAAGAGAGTAGAGATCCTAAAAGGTGTTCTTATCGAAAAGGGTATTAATTTTGAAGAGATAATATTGGAAGGCCCAAGCGATGCCGCAAAGGCACTTTCGGGGATATTCCTTGCAGACTGGATAAGTGTCTATCTGTCGGTCCTAAATAAAACAGACCCTACTTCTACAAAACTTCTTGATCTGATGAAGAGAAGATTTGAGCAAGTAAGTTCTTAATGAAATAAGCATCTAACTGTTTCTCCATAGTGATATAATACTAAATAGCTTTACTATTATTAATTATCTTATTATACGATGGAGAATATTATGAGTAAGATCCGCTTAGGAGTAATAGGTCCCGGTATCATCTGGCACAGGGCACACAAGCCGTCATTGGAAAGACTCAGAAACAAATTTGAAATAGCTGCCTTCTGCGCCACTAGCGAAAAAAGCAGAAAAAGAGTAAATAAAGAAAATCCCGGAATACCATTTTATAAAGACTATAGATTACTGATCAAAGAACCATCCATAGATGCAGTCATTATAATGACACCAATACCTCTTAATCCAGTAATCGCTACGGAAGCCTTAATCGCGGGTAAGGATGTCTTTATGGAAAAGCCGATGGCTTCAAATGTCAAAGACGGAAAAGAACTTATAAAAAAAGAAAAGGAGACAGGAAAACATATTTTCGTCTTAGAACAATTTGCCTACACTACTTTTACAGATGAGATGAAAAAAATAATAGATTCCGGAAGGCTTGGAGAAATCCTTATGTTTGAAAGGCTATTCCATGACTATATTGGTATTAATAAAAATTTAAAAGAGGACTATGGAAACACGAAATGGAGGATCGATCCTAAATACCCGCTGGGCATGCTGCTTGACGGCGGCATTCATGAAATAGCAATGCTTTCAAAATTTTTTGGCAAGCCTTCCTCTGTTTTTGCAGCAGGAGTCAAATACAGGAAGGACTACGGCGATTATGATTACCAATCTATAATTTTTAAGTATAAAAGTAATCTTATCGGCACTTTAGGTATTTCATTTTTTTTAGGGGGTAATAGGAATTACTTTATCGTCAGAGGTGCAAAAGGCCTTGCATTTTATAAAGAAGAATCAAATATCAAAATAGAGGAAAATAACGGCAGGAAAGATACTATAAAAATAAAAGATGAAAATCCCCATTATAAGATGTGGGATATCTTAGGCAGGTGCGTTGAAACAAATACAAAACCTTACTATACCACAGAGAGCTCATTAAATGACCTCAAGATCTTAGAAGCAGTCAAGAAATCTTTGAAAGATGGAATAAAGGTACCAATTGAATAATGTACTTTACTGGTGGATATAAGCGTTAAAAACTAAACACCATTTTAAAAAAAGAAAGCAGCTACCCCAAACAGTAAAATCTTGAACCGGATCCTAAAGGAAGCAGTGAGCATTATAGATTATACTAAGATATTTTTTGACTCTATTTAACTTCATTTCTACTGATTCATTTATCAAACTTACTTGCCTCTTTTTTATTTTCCTTTAAAATATAAATCCATTTTAAATAATAAAATTAAAAATTAATGTTGATCTGAACCCCAAAAGTTGAACACACACTTAACTAAATTAGCGCTAACTGATG
>CAZODQ010000032.1:0-8257 GCA_964578625.1 uncultured Actinomycetota bacterium | reverse complement strand
TTTTTTCTCTTGAAAACTTTAAAGAAAAGTCGACTAAAAATCTGCTTGATGCAATAGAAGAAAGCAAGAAAAAACCTCTTGCAAGGATTCTTTTTGCGATGGGTATAAGATATGTGGGTTCGCATACTGCGGATGTCCTCTCGGAGGTTTTTCCCGATCTTGACAGCCTGATGCGTGCCGGTTACAGCGAGATTGAGAAGATAAAAGAGATCGGGCCTAAAATAGCCCAGAGTATAGTGGCTTTTTTCAGGCAGGAACAGAACCAGAAAATAATAGACAAGCTAAGGAAGACAGGAGTCAATTTCGGCTCAGAGCGCAAGAAGGTGGAAGAAAGAAAAGCTTTTACGGGAAAGACCTTTGTCCTTACCGGAAAACTAAATGATTTTTCCAGAAGCGAGGCCAGCCGTATTATCGAAGGTTTCGGGGGCAGGGTGACCTCAAGCGTAAGCAGAGAGACCGATATGGTCCTTGCAGGTGAGAGCCCCGGAAGTAAATTTGATGATGCCAAAAAACTTGGCATCAGAGTGATATCCGAAGAAGAGTTTAAGAAAATGATAGAAGATTAATATCCTGCAGGTTTATATATGCGACATAATGAAACAAGAAACGCAGAAGATACGCCTGAAGACAAAAGCATGGTTTTGAATGTAAAATGGAATGCCCTCGATGCTGTAATGTCCCTTGCATTTTTAACAGCTGTTCTGGTAGCAGTCTATTTTGGTTCTTTAAAATTGGTTGAAATATTCGGCGGCAGGCAGTTTTTTGGTTCTTCCAATATGGGCAATGTAGGTTTTTCAGTCACATATGGTATCCAGACAGTGCTTATGCTGGGAGTGGTGTGGTTTTTTGCTATACACCGGAGAAAGTCACACTTAAGAGACCTTGGCTTGAGATATTACAGTATTGCAAAAACCATATGGTATTCTTTTCTTGCACTGCTTGCAATATTCCTGGTAAGCTTCCTGTATGTATTTCTGATGAATTCGCTTTTTAGTATAGAAGCTCCCGCAAGCAAGATTGAGATACTGGTTAGAAACAAGAGCCTGTCGAGCAATATCCTGCTGGTTGTAGTTGCAGCTATTGCCCCGTTTAGCGAGGAGGTTTTTTTCAGGGGATTTTTATATTCAGCTTTTAAGAAAAGCTGGGGTGTCAATGCCGGGCTTTTTCTATCCTCACTTTTATTTGCCCTGGTGCACATAGAATTGTACAGTTTCATACCCCTTATGATAATCGGTTGGATTTTAGCTTATATATTTGAAAAGACAAAGTCGCTGGTGCCGGCAATTTTTCTCCACGGAGTATATAACCTTATTTTAATATTGATCCTGCTGAGAGAGCTGGATATCATAAAGTTATATTAATAGGGTAAAATATTTGCTAAAATGTTATATTTAAATTTGGGCTTAAATTATCTTTATAGGTATTTTAAGAGGTAGATTCATGGAAAGAATTTCAAAAGACGATGTAAAGTATGTGGCAAAGCTTGCGGAGCTGGAATTTGATGATAAGGACATAGAAAAATTCACCTCGCAGCTGGGCAAAATACTGGACCACGTAGCAAATATAAGCAGTGTAGATACTGAAGGAGTACCGCCCACATCACACATACTGGATATAAAAAATGTCTTCAGGGAAGATGAGGTAAGAAAATCGATTCCGCAGGAAGCCGCGCTGGAAAATGCACCTGATAAAAAAAGTGACGGTTTTAAAGTGCCTAAAATAGATTAGTAAGGAGAGATTTTGGAGATCAACTATCTTACTGCGCACCAGTTGAAAGATAAGCTTGTAAAAAGAGAGATATCCTGCACCGAGATTACGGAAAGCATCTACTCCAGGATCGAAGATGTGGAAGAGAAACTCAATTCTTATATCAGGCTGGAAAAAGAAAATGCCCTTAAAAAAGCAGGAGAATTCGACAGAATCATAGGCACCGGAGGTGTAGTATCTGATTTTACCGGCATACCTCTGGCCATAAAGGACAATATATGCACAAAGGGTGTTACTACTACATGTGCATCCAAGATACTGGAAAATTATATCCCGGTATATAATGCCACAGTAATAGAGAGACTTGAAAGACAAAAATTTATACTGGTAGGAAAAGCAAACATGGATGAGTTTGCCATGGGCTCGTCCAATGAAAACTCCAATTTCGGGCCGGTCAGGAATCCATGGGATACAGGCAGGGTGCCCGGGGGATCCAGCGGAGGCCCGGCGGCCAGTGTTGCAGCGGGAGAAGCCGTATGCTCGCTCGGGTCCGATACGGGCGGTTCAATAAGGCAGCCGGCGTCACTGTGCGGGGTTGTGGGATTTAAGCCTACATACGGGATGGTATCCAGGTACGGGCTGGTGGCATTTGCCTCTTCTCTGGACCAGATAGGGCCGCTTACCAGGGATGTGGAAGACTGCGCAGCGCTCTTGAATGTGATATGCGGTCATGATAGAAATGATTCCACATCGATTGACGCGGATGTCCCGGATTATAAAAAGTTTTTAAGGCAGGATATAAAAAACATAAAAGTCGGAGTACCCCGTGAGCTGATGGTGGAGGGGATCGACAGGGAGGTAAAAAAGGCAGTTGAGATGGCCCTTAAACTGGTAGAAGAGATGGGCGGAAGTGTTGAAGAAGTCTCTCTGCCCAGTCTGGAACATGCACTCAGTGTCTACTACATCATTGCTCCTTCGGAAGCAAGTTCCAATCTTTCAAGATTTGACGGAGTAAGGTACGGATACAGGAACATGGAACAAAAGACACTGCGTAAAATGTACAGAAAGAGCAGGGCGGAGGGATTTGGAAATGAGGTAAAAAGAAGAATAATGATAGGCACTTACTGTCTGTCGGCAGGGTATTATGACGCATATTATGAAAAGGCGCAGAGAGTAAGGACCCTTATAATAAATGATTTTAAAAAAGCCTTCGGGAAGTATGATGTTCTTATCTCTCCCACCTCGCCTACTACAGCTTTTAAAATCGGGGAGAGGACAGAGGACCCGCTGACCATGTATCTATCGGATATCTGCACCATACCGGTAAATCTAGCAGGACTGCCGGCGATTTCAATTCCTGCAGGGCTTTCAAGCGGCAGGCTGCCTATAGGATTGCAGATCATAGGAAATATACTGCGGGAGGACAATGTACTTAGGACAGCTCACAACCTGGAGAAGGCAATAGGTTTTACCGGAAAGCCGGACTTATAAAAATTTGGGTGTTTTTTTAAATTATCAACCTTTATATCTGGACTGGAGAGATGAAAGACAAATATGAATCTGTTATAGGTCTTGAGACCCATGTCGAACTTTTTACTAATACCAAGATGTTCTGCGGGTGCAGGCTTTCATTCGGCCAGAAAAAAAACACATATACCTGTCCGGTGTGCCTGGGGCATCCTGGTTCACTCCCTGTCACTAACAAAAAGGCAGTGGAGTATGCCATAAAGATCGCACTGGCATTGAACTGCGATATCCAAAAATATACTATTTTTCACAGGAAGAATTATTTCTACCCCGATATGCCTAAAAACTACCAGATTTCACAGTACGATCTGCCTCTGGGGACCAGGGGCTATCTGGATGTTGATATGGGAGATTATGTCAGGAGAGTGGGAATCACAAGGGTGCATATGGAGGAGGATACCGGAAAACTGATACACACAGGGGCGACCGGGAGGATAAGCGAATCAGAAGCCAGCATAGTTGATTTTAACCGGGCCGGGACCCCCCTTATAGAGATTGTCACCGAGCCGGATATAAGATCGCCTGAGGAGGCAAAGGAATATATGGTAAACCTTAGGAATTTGATCTTATACCTGGATGTCAGCGACTGCAGCATGGAAGAGGGCAGCCTCAGGTGCGATGCCAATGTTTCGGTAAGAAAAGAAGGGGAGGATAAGATAGGCACTAAAACAGAGATTAAAAACTTAAACTCATTTAAGTTTCTGCAGAAGGGACTGGAGTATGAAGTTAAAAGGCAGATCAAAGTCCTGGAAGACGGCGGGAAGGTGATACAGCAGACAAGGCATTATGACAGCCAGACGGAGACCACCAAACCGCTGCGCTTTAAGGAAGAGGCCCACGACTACAGGTATTTCCCTGAGCCTGATCTTGTCCCCATGTATATAGAAGAAATGGTAGTGGAGGATATTAAAAAAACAATTCCGGAGCTGCCTTCGGTAAAAATCAAGAGATTTGAAAAGCAGTATGATCTGTCAGCGTATGACAGCAGCTTTATAGCCAACAGCAGGGATCTGGCAGATTATTTTGAAGAATGCTGTAAGTATTACGGGGACCCCAAGAATATAGCTAACTGGATAATGGGAGACTTCAGTGCACTTTTGAATAAAGAGAAGATAACAATTAATGAAAGCAAAGTCACTCCTGAGAAACTGTGTAGTATGCTTAAAGCAGTTGATGAAGGGAAAATAAGCTCGAAGACCGCCAAATCTGTGTTTGAGGAGATGTTTACAACCGGAAAGGATACCGGCAGTATTATAAAAGAAAAGGGGCTGGAGCAGATAAGTGATAAGGGATTACTGAAGTCCATTGTTGAAGAGGTAATAAAGGATAATCCCGGCCCGGCTGAACAGTTCAAAAAGGGCAATAAGAAATCCATAAGCTTTTTGATCGGAAAGGTAATGGCCAAAACTAAGGGTAAGGCAAATCCAAGGATGGTAAATGATATTATAACTAAGAAATTAAGTTGATTATTTAATATAAATTAATATAATCTTAACTTTGACAGAAGCTATCTTTTTTAGATATAAAGATTTTTTTTTGTTATAAAAGGAGGATATGGATATGATAAAGAAAATAGGTGTTTTGACCGGCGGAGGGGATTCCCCGGCAATAAATGCAGCCTTTAAGGCGATTCATGCCAAAGCATCGGAATATGGTTATAAGGTGATCGGTATTTTAGACGGATGGGAAGGCCTTATAAAAGGTAAGTTTGTGGAAATGGACAGGGAAATGGTTTCAGGAATACTGGCAGAGGGAGGTACCATTATAGGAACATCCAGGACCAATCCTTTTAAGATAGAGAATGGCGTGGAGAAAGTAAAAGACAATATAAAGAAGCTGGAGCTAGATGCTATAATAGCAGTAGGCGGGGATGATACCAATGGTGTCATAACCAAACTTACCAAGTACGGTATAAAGGGCGTGGGTGTCCCTCAGACCATAGATAATGATATCAATTATTCCGATTATGCCATTGGCTCCGCATCAGCGCTTGAAATTGTAACGGACTGCCTCGACAAACTTCACACAACAGCTTGCTCGCACCACAGGGTGATGATAGTGGAAATAATGGGAAGAGACTCGGGCTGGCTTACCCTGAATGGAGGGATTGCCGGAGGAGCTGACATCATTTTGATCCCAGAGGTCGCCTTTAGTTACGATGATATAGCAGAGGTTATAGAAAAGAGGAGAGAGAGGGGTAAGGACTTTACCATCATCGCAGTTGCTGAAGGGGCAAAACCTGCCCAGGAAAAAGGTCAGATAACAGCTTCGGATAAGCTCGATGCTTTCGGCCACGTTCAGCTTGGTGGTATTGGTAATGTCGTTGCCAAAGAAATAGAAAAAAGAACAGGCCACAGTACCAGGGTGGTCATATTAGGTCACCTTCAGAGGGGCGGAAGACCGACAGGTTTTGACAGGGTCGTCGCCACAAGGCTGGGGGCAAAAGCGGTAGAGTTAGTTCATGAAGGAAAATTTGGCCAGATGGCAGTTATGAGGGATGGTAAAATTACCTCAGTCTCACTGGAGGAAGCGTTTAAGGAGACAAAGCCTTTAGATAAAGAGCTTTATAAATTGTCCAAACTCCTGCATTAGAGATTTTATATAGGAATTATTTTTTACGCTAAAGTGTAATTAGTTCGTTATAAATATTGACAATTTATTTTTAAATTGCTAAGTTCTAATTGTTGTTTGGGTTCCAGTCGACTAAAAAGGCAGTCCTTTATTGGATTGTCTTTTTTTATAAGTTTATCGAAG
Organism: uncultured Actinomycetota bacterium; assembly: GCA_964578625.1. GTDB lineage: Bacteria > Actinomycetota > Humimicrobiia > Humimicrobiales > Humimicrobiaceae > CAZBSE01. The sequence goes on along the minus strand of CAZODQ010000032.1, from coordinate 2,269 downwards.
TATGAAATTTCGAATTATTTTTGAAAGAAAATATTAGACTTCGAAAAATAGAATAATCTTAAATATTTTAGTCTCGTTGATAATAGATACCCTCTCTTAGTTTTTTTAACAAATATAAAATTCTATTAAAGCTATCTCTTTTAGAAAACAACATGTCTCTAATTAAATTAAAGTCAGAATTCTCAAAAGTTTCTTCATCTATAATTTTTTTTAAATGTTTGATAGTTTGAGTTGTACATATCTTACTCATTTCTTTTCCTAATAGTACAATTCCAGCAACTTGATTATCGAAATCTTCAGTTTCTAGTAATTGTAATTCTGATTTATATAATTTCTCGGAAATCCCTGCGTTTTCATAATTCTTCATAATGAATAATAAATCTTCTGCATCTCTTGATCTATTGGGAAAATTATCTTTCCAAGCAAATAGCTTTAACATTGACAAACCTGGAAGTGTTGGTACTTTAACATCCAATGTTGGTTTACCCTTCAATCTAACTAAAGTTGAATAATTATAAACTTCATTAAACCCCATAACGGACATAACAACTTCTTTTTTAGGAGGCCAACTAATACATTTATTTTTATTGGATATATTTCCAAAGGGAACTATATCAATAAAGATATCACCGTGAGAAACTCTATGTTTTTCTTCTGTTTTTTTAAACTCCCCAGATTTTTCTAAAGTATCAATTAGTTGGTTAAATTCTTTCCAGTCTGAAACTTTAATTCCCAGATCAATATCCATAGTCATTCTAGGCGCTTTGATTTCATAAAAATATTCCATTATAATATCTCTTGCTAATGCACCAACTATAAAGAATGGTATCTTAAGAGAAACAGTTACTTTTTTTATTTCTTCAATCGCGGCAATATATGGACTATTAAGTTTCCCTGATATATTTATTGATATATTTTTCATAAATAATCCTAGATGTTTCTATAACTCTTTGATTGCCAGTATTAATTAGATCTGCATAGATTAATATTGTATTTACTATTTCCTTAGATTTGTTACTTTTGTCAAATTTCCAGAATCTTTCAAAAAATTCAGTGTCTCCATTAATGTCTTTGCGTAATTTATTTTCAACTATAATCTTTTGATATTTTTCTCGGTCAGTGTAAATGATAATATCTTGCGGTTTTATATGTTTTATCAATTTATTTGCAGCAACTTCTCCTCCCCATTGAGCGAGTTTTGAATTCAATTTATAACTAGTCCACCAATCTTTTGGTCCTACAAATTTATTTATTAATAATTTTAATCTTAATTTCTCATTGTAATTTATACACCACCTATTAAACAATTCCTCTTTCTTTAATAGTTTTCGACCTCTATTGCCCATTTCTATTATGAAGCCTAAATTAATTAAATTATTTATTGTCCATCCGACTGTGCCAAGAGAAACATTGGCAATTTCTGCGATATGCCTGTATGGATTTTTTATCAAATCAGGATAACACAACAGAGCATAAATTATTTTTAGTCCGCTAGGTTCAAAAGCGCGGTGTTTTGTATTTCTAATAAATATATCAGGGGTTCTGTTACCCTTAATAAAAATATAAATTGGATAGTAATTAATATAAGCATTACCGGCAGTGTCAATAAATTGAATTCCATTTTTTTTTAATTCTTCAGCTTTATTGTTATTAACATGCCTTGTTATTAGAAGAAAAGGGTATGGGAGTATTTTATTATATTGTAATAGAAGAGCAATAACAGAATTATTAATGTGTTGTTTTATTTCAACGCAATAAAGTAGGTCTTTTTTTTGATATCTAAATTTTACTAGTTTATCAAATCTAAAACCGCGAATATTTTTTCCATCTTTTTTGATTTCTATTTTTAACTTGATTTTCTTATCTTTATTAAATTCATCAATTGCTAGATTGAAAATATTATCTTCAATTTTATTAACCATTTTTTATTCCTTTGTACATCTTTTTATATTGTTCATTAACAATGAACATAACATAAAAATGTACATAAAGCAACATTTTATTTGTGAAGTCAGAAATTTTTTATCAAATTAAAAACATAAAATAAATCAATAATTTATGTAATGAATTAATAGTATAAGAATTATTGGAGAATATATCTTTATTATAATATTGTACTAAAAATAGTATAATCTTAAATAAATAAGGATTAGTTTTTGGAAATAAGAATTTTATTCAATGAAAAGTAATATAAAATTACCTAAAGATGCATTATGTAAAACTTCACCAGCATTGAACCATTACGTCAGTACCATTGAACCATCTCTTC
>CAZODQ010000031.1:0-9839 GCA_964578625.1 uncultured Actinomycetota bacterium | reverse complement strand
TTTAATACTTGAATATTAAAATGTAGTTATTTAATTGAGGTATTATATTGTATGAGATATAAGATGTCAAAAACAAATATCTGATTAACCAAATCTCCCGGTTATATAATCTTCTGTCCTCTTATCTCCGGGATTTGTAAAGATTTTATTGGTATCATCATATTCAATCAATGTGGCAGGTTCATCAGTTTTTTCAGTCAGAAGGAAAGCTGCCTTTTGCGACACTCTGGCAGCCTGCTGCATATTATGAGTTACTATTACTATAGTATAGTTTTCCTTTAGTTCATCCATCAGATCCTCTATCTTCTGCGTTGATATGGGGTCCAGTGCCGAAGCAGGCTCGTCCATAAGTATTATTTCTGAGTTTACAGCAAGAACTCTGGCAATACATAACCTCTGCTGCTGTCCGCCTGAAAGATCCAATGCATTGGTATTAAGCTTATTCTTGACTTCATCCCACAGAGCTGCTTTCTTAAGACTTCTTTCTACAAGTTCATCCAGCTGCTGCCTGGTGTATTTTTTATGAAGCTTAGGTCCATAAATAATATTCTCATAAACAGTTTTAGGAAAAGGATTCGGCCTCTGAAATACCATTCCTACTCTTTTACGGAGGTCTACAACATCTATATAGTCCCTATATATATCAACTCCGTCCATTATTATTTCTCCTTCTACCCTGGTGTTGGGAATCAGCTCATTCATCCTATTGAAAGTCCTGAGTAGTGTGGATTTTCCGCACCCTGACGGCCCGATTATTGCAGTGATGGTATTCTTTTGTATATCCAGACTAATATCAGATAAGACCTTCACTTTCCCATAGTAAAAACCGTAATTTTTTACCCTTATTTTTATTTTGTCATCAATCATAACTTATTAAATTACATTACAATTTTTACCTGGATGATATATTACCCATGATAGTATTTTTCATAGATATCCCTGTCGCCGTTCAAATTGCCTGTTATGGGTTTTCTAACTTTATCCTATATTCTTCCAGCTTTTCCGCTAGATCATTATATTTTAAAGCAAGTATCTGAATGGCAAATAGTGCTGCATTTTTTGCGCCGTCAATAGACATACAGGCGACAGGAACTCCCGAAGGCATTTGCACTATGGAAAATAGTGAATCCAATCCTCCCAGATCAGAAGCTTTAACAGGTACACCTATTACCGGTATAGTAGTATATGAAGCAATTACACCGGGGAGATGTGCTGCTTTTCCTGCTCCTGCAATTATTACTTCTATCCCATTTTCCTTCACACTTTTTGCGAACTCTATTGTCTTATTTGGCATTCTGTGCGCCGAAAGTATTTGAATATCATAGTCCACTTCAAATTCTTTTAAAATATCCGATGCTTTCTTCATTACTGGCTCATCAGCAACACTGCCTATTACTATAGCGACTTTTTTACCTTTAATAACCATAGCCATCAGTCACTCCCTTCCGCTTTAAATGCAATATCTTTTCTATATTGAATCCCTCTGAATTTGATTTTCTCCACTGCTTTATAAACTTTCTCTCTTACTTCCCTGAAAGTTGCAGCTTTCGAAACAACTCCTAATACTCTTCCTCCGTTAGTTACCACTTTTCCGTCTCCTATTTTCGTACCGGCATGGAAAATAATTATATCATCACTTTGCCTGTAGTAATCCAGACCCTCAATTACATCTCCGCTTGAAGAACTATCCGGATATCCTTCCGATGCGGCTACGACACAAATACACTTGTTTTCATCCCATTTAAGCTTTTGTCTTGTGAGATTTCCGTTTATACATTCTAAAAGTAACGGCACCAGGTCTTCCTCCAATCTTGGAAGTACCACCTGGGTCTCAGGGTCTCCAAATCTGCAATTATATTCAAGCAGGTAAGGTTTACCCTCACTCACAAGTATCCCCGCATATAAAATTCCCTTATATTCTATATTTTCTTCTGCAATCGCAGCGCCGGTAGGAAAAATAATTTCTGACAAAATCTTCTGGTAAGTATTTTCATCAACCATGGGTACCGGGCTATAACTTCCCATGCCTCCGGTATTTTTACCCCTGTCATCATCAAAGATTCTTTTATAATCCTGTGCCGGAGCCATTGGAATAATCTTCCGGCCGTCACATAGGCACAGTACCGATACTTCATATCCGCTTAAAAAATCCTCTATTATTATCCTATCCCCGGAGCTTCCAAACTTGCCTCTTATAAAACAATCCTTTACTGCTTCTACAGCCTGCCTTTTATCATCCGCTATGATCACGCCTTTTCCCGCCGCAAGGCCGTCAGCCTTTATGACCACGGGAAAATTTTTTCTTTTTTCAATATAATCTACTGCTTTATCATAATCTTCTTTTTTAAAAATAATACCGTCTGCGCTGGGTATGCCGTACTTCTGGAGTAATTCTTTGGCAAAAACCTTGCTTCCTTCCATAGCTGCAGCCTGCCTGCCCGGACCAAAGATCTTATGGCCTTTTAACTGAAAATAATCAACCATTCCATCCACAAGAGGCGCTTCCGGGCCAACTACCGTCAGATCTATTCCCCTGTCCTCTACCAGCTTTAAAAGATCACTAAAATTTTTTTTTGATATGTCCATATCAATGCATTCGGCTATCTCTGATATTCCTGCATTTCCCGGAGCTGCATATATCTTTTCTGCAAGAGGGCTCTTTGAGATTTTCCACACCAGGCAATGTTCCCTTCCACCGCCGCCTATTACCAGAATATTCAATTTACTCCTTTATCTGATTTATTAAACAATAAGTGTCGATCTTTTATTCTGATCAAATAATCTGCTTTCAAGATCATGGTCTTTCATAATGATTTTACTTCTTTCAGCACCCACACTGATCATTGAAACCGGTAATCCGATAATTCTCTCAATGTTTTTTATATAATTCCGTGCTTGTTTGGGGAGATCTTCAAAGCTCCTTACCCTGCTTACGTCTTCACTCCACCCCTCAAATTCTTTATATACCGGCGTGCACTTGTGCAGGATAGTCTGATGACAGGGCATACACTCATAAACTTTCCCATTATATTCATAGCCTGTACAGATTTTTACCCTTTTGAGGCCGCTTAATACATCCAGTTTAGTTAAAGCAATACTGTCTATTGAGTTCACCATTATAGAATATTTCAAGACAACTGCATCCAGCCACCCGCATCTTCTTGGTCTCCCTGTGGTAGTCCCATACTCATGTCCCTTCTCACGCAGGTACTCTCCGACCTTGCTGCTGTCTTCAGTTGGAAATGGGCCGGAACCGACCCTGGTAGTATAAGCCTTAACAACACCAAGTATTTCATCCAATCTGCCGGGACCTATTCCAGCTCCCATGCAGACACCGCCGGCAATAGTTGAAGAAGAAGTCACATAGGGATATGTGCCGTGATCAATATCCAGCATAGTACCCTGTGCGCCTTCGAACATTACTTTTTTATTTTTATCAAGAGCTTCATTCAGCATGAAAGTAGCATCAACTATATATTTTTCTATTCTCTTTCCATACTGCTTGTATTTATTAAAAATATCATCCATATCAAGAGGAGTCAGCCCGTAAATTTTTTCCATAATTGTATTATTCAGCTTCAGGGATTCTTCCAGTTTGGTTTTAAATATCTTTAAATCCTGGAGGTCCTGTGCCCTTATTCCCATCCTTAGTGCCTTATCTGCATATACAGGCCCAATGCCTTTATGCGTAGTGCCGATTTTGGATTTGCCCAACCTATGCTCACCCGCTTTATCCAGAATTATATGGTAAGGCATAACCAGATGTGCATTACAGCTTATTCTCAGATTGTCAGTACTTATTCCCTTGCTTTCAAGGTCGTCCAGTTCCTCTATCAGCACTTCAGGATTTAAAACCACTCCATTCCCAATAATGCAAACAACGTCCGGATATAAGATACCTGATGGGATCAGATGAAGTTTAAACTCATCATCTCCTTTGACTACTGTATGCCCGGCATTGTTTCCACCCTGAAATCTTACTACAATATCCACCCTGCCTGAAAGCAGGTCAACAACTCTTCCCTTTCCTTCATCGCCCCACTGGCAACCGATTATAGCTACACTGGGCATTTCAATCACTCCTATTCTCAGTCTGAAAGGATTTACTTAAATTTGAAAATAACGCATATTCCTTATTAAAATACATATCTACTTTTCCTATAGGTCCGTTTCTGTGTTTGGCTATCCTTATCTCAGCTTTCCCAGTATGTTTGGACTCATCTTCTTCATAATAATCATTTCTGTATATAAATGTAACCAGGTCCGCATCCTGCTCAATAGAACCCGATTCCCTGAGATCCGCAAGAATAGGCCTTTTCATCTCCCTCTTTTCCACTTCCCTTGAGAGCTGTGATACTGCTACCACCGGAACGTTTAATTCCTTAGCGATGCCTTTCAGGTTCTGTGATATTTCCGTTATTTCCAGAACTTTATTTCCCCTGTAGTTAGTGGTGGACTGCATCAGCTGCAGATAATCAACAATTATTAATTTAACATTATTGACACTGACCATCATCCGGGCTCTGGCCCTCAGGTCCATAACCGTTAAAAAAGCAGTATCGTCTATATATATTTTACACTCGGATAATCTCTCGACAGCTCTGGCCAGTTGACCCCACTGGCCTTCTTTTATTTTACCTTTTCTAAGATTATGCAAGTTTATTTTTGATTCCGCACTCATCAATCTCTGTGCCACCTGCTGCTTTGACATCTCCAGTGAAAAAATAGCAACCGGAATTTTTTCTATCATTGAGACATTCCTTGCTATACCCAGAACAAATGAAGTTTTTCCCATTCCGGGTCTTGCTGCTATGACGATCAAATCAGAATTCTGGAAACCCGAAGTCATCTGATCATAATCTATATATCCCGATGGGATCCCAGATATATCGGATTTGGCTTCATGTAGAGCTTCTATCAATTCATAAGCTTCGGTAACTATATTTTTCATCACCGCAACTTTAGCCTTTTCGCTTCCACCGCTTAAATCTTTGTATACTTCAAATATAAGTTGCTGTGCCCTGTCTACAGTTGAATTCAAATCTTCAGGAACTTCGTAACCCATTGTCGCTATTTCAGTAGCAGCATAAATTAACTTCCTTAAAATAGAATTGCTTCTTACAATCTGAGCATAATATTCCGCGTTGGCTGCAAGAGGAACATTACTTATAAGAGAATGTATATAAGTTTTTCCCCCCACCTCATCCAGCAGTCCCTTTTTCTTGAGATTATCGGCTATTGTTATAGGATCAGCAGGTTCACCCTTTACATACAATTCTATTATCGTACTGAAGACCTCCTGATTAGATTTTCTGTAAAAATCTTCGGGATTTACAATATCCATAACCGATACAATAGCGTCTCTTGAAATTAACATAGCACCGAGCAGGGATTCCTCTGCCTCTATATTATAGGGAGGTATTCGTTCCAGTTTGCTGGTATCCAGCGGTGAGAGCTTCCCTTCTCTTTTAATTTGTTCTTTCATATACTATTTCTTTTTAGGATTTTGCCCCGGTTCCTTTCCTCTCTTTTTTCCTTTTTCTTCGGAACTCTTTTTATCTCCGGCTTTTTCTTCTTCCTTTTTAGATCCTTCTTCTTTTATTTTCTTTTTTTCCTTTTTCTCGGTTTCAGTTTTTACTTTCTCTGCCTCATAAGCTTCGATTAATTTTTTTGATTCCTCATCAGGTTCAACTATTATTTTCAAAGGACTCTTTATTTCCTTATATAATCTTAATTCTGTCTTATATTCTCCTAATTCCTTTATATGTTCCTGCAGTTCAATTTTCTTTTTATCCATCTCCATGCTTTTTCCCTCAGAGATCCTTTCAGCAATATCCTTATTGGTTATAGAACCATATAGTTTCCCTTCCCTTCCTGTTTTTACAACGAAGGTAACCTGTAAATCTCCAAGCTTTTTGGCAAGCTCTTCCGCTTCCGCTATATTCCTTGCTTCTACCTTCAAGGCAGCCTGCTTTATTAGCTCCGTTTGGTTTATATTACCCCTGGTTGCAGGCAGAGCAATTCCATTGGGTATTAAATAATTATTGGCATAACCGGATTTTACTTCTACCACATCTCCAACATCTCCCAGTTTTTCATGATATTTAGTAAGTATTACTTTCAAATTCTCCTCCTATTTTACGATTCAAGATTGAATTAATTGCCCTCTTTTTAATCTCCTGAAATTGATCCATATATCAATTAATCCTAAAAACGGCAGAATAAATATAGCAAACATAAAAAACAAACCAAAAATTATAAGAATAACTATTCTCAAGATAATTGAAACTTTAAATCTTTCAAATATTCCCCACAGCACTGAAATTCCAAGAATTAAATACAGCAGTCCGAACACAGTCAGCAGATTAAATCCTGCAATATCTATAAGCATATCAAAATTATTCCTCATAGAAGGGATCAGCACCAGTATCAATCCTAAAATTACTCCCCAGCAATAATACCATGGAAGGTCCCAATTTTTAAAAGACAGGAACGGTTCTATATCGACATCATATTTTTTAAGCATTTTAAAGCTTGCTATATAATTTATCACACCTGTAATAACAAATAATGATATTAAAACTCCGGGAACAATATATGGAAAAAACCTTAGGATATCCTGCGTCTGCTGGATTATCGAGTCAAGCTGGGATTGGCTGATTGACAATAAACCTGCATAATCCAAAATAAGCTGATCCCCGGATATCTGATCGATATAAACATTATAACTGTTTAAAATATCACCAACAAAATTAATTCTGTTAACAACAGACACCATTACAACATACAATAAAGCCGCTGCGCAAAATATTGAAGAAATACTTGTTACTATAAATAATCTACTTTTATCTTTACCAATGGAACTCTTGTAAATAAAGGATACTGCAACTATTACAATTATTGCCACAGATGCAAGTATATAATCCAGTAGCAACAATATAAGACAGGCTATCACTGCGCAAATTATACCATCCCTTATCCTACCTCTGAGAACCAGCAGGGTAGCCGGAACTGGTATTAATGCCAATCCGATAAATCCTAAAAAGGGAAAGAATATAATAAAGACCATTAACAGGACTGTAATTAAAGTGAGTAATACCAGATTTAATTTTTTGACTTTAGTGTTATTTAAATTATCAAAGGACATATAAGATTACCAAGATTATGTTTATCTTTTAAAATAAGGAATAAGAGAAATGACTCTCGCCCTTTTAATAGCCATAGCTATCTTCTTTTGGTGCTGTACGCAATTACCGGTAGATCTCTTTGGTCTTATCTTGCCTTTATCGGAAATAAATTTTTCAAGTAAACTGGCATTCTTGTAGTCAATATTATCAATATTCGCCCTGCAGAAATAACAGAACCTTTTTCTCTGCCTTAAATTAAGCATAGATCCCGTTGCACTTCTTGAACTTCTATCAAATTTATTTCTATTATTTCTATTATTTCTATTATTTTTGTTTTTCCCGGCCAATTAAAATCTCTCCTTCTAAATTTAAATTAAATGATATTAAGATCAAAATGGTATATCTTCATCGCTGAAATCAGCTTCTTCAATATCAGCTTCTTTACTATCGCTCCCGCCGGATACTCCTCCTTCTGCTTTAGGATTTTTTTCGATCTTGCAGGAAGCAAACTCCAGGCTTGGTGCTATAACATCAGCAATAATCCTCACTACCGATCTTTTCTGCCCTTCCTTGTCTTCCCAGCTGTCCTGTGAAAGTCTGCCGGAAACCAGGACTCTATCTCCCTTGTTCAAACTTTCAGCACAATTCTCCGCAAGTTTATACCAGGCAGTAACATTAAAGAAGTTTACCTGTGTTTCCCATTCACCGGAATTTTTATTTTTTATACTTCTGTTAACTGCAATCCCAAAACTTGCTACCGGAGTACCATTTGGAGTAAATCTTAGTTCCGGGTCCCTGGTCAAATTTCCCAGAATTGTCGTATTATTAACACCAAAAGCCATAACTCTTCACCTTCTTATTATTGATTTATATCACTTAAGATTCTTCACTCTTTACAATCAGATGACGCAACACTTTATCATTAATCTTGTTTATTCTGTCCAGCTCTGCAACTACATTACTATCACCATTAAAATAAACTATTATGTAATAGCCGTTCTCCTGTTTTTTAATAGGGTAGGCTAACTTTCTGATTCCCCACTTGTCTATATTGGAAACTTTACATTTTTCCTTTTCCAGCAGTGAAGTAATTTTGGATAATTGTTTTTCAACATCTTCTTCTTTAAGGGATGGGTCAAAAATAACCACAAGCTCATAATTTTTCAATCTTTGAATCCTCCTATGGACTAATTTTTTAATTAGGTTCTACTTTATCAAAGCAGAACAGAAAGATAATAAGATAAAAAAGGATTTAACTGACTTTTCACCATTATTACCATTAGGGATATTATAACATTTGAATCTAATAATCAATAACTAATTAAAATGAAATTTCTTAAAATACCGCAGAATTTGCCCTATTCTTCATTCCTCATATATACATTAGTGCAGGGATAGGGAATTTCTATACCCACACTGTCAAATTTGTCTTTTATCCTCTTTCTCAACTGCCTGGCAATAGTCCACTGTTCGCCTGGTTTTACTTTACAGATAATAGTGAATACGACAGATGAATCGGTAAGTTCACTTACTCCGCCCTCCCCTAATACTTCAGGCCTTTCTAAAATAGATTTTTTATATTTCTTATCGGCTATTAATTCATCAAACACTTCACCCAGAACCTTTACTACTCTATCTGTATCCTCACCATAATGGACACCTACCTCCACTACGGCCCTGGACCAGATTTGAGTACGGTTGCTTAATTTAGTTATCTCACCATTAGGTATAAAATGAACTGTCCCTTCAAGATCTCTTATAACTGTAGTTCTCAGGTTGACTCTCTCAACTGTTCCGGTCGTATCTCCTACGGTTACTATATCATTTATCTGATACCACTGTTCAAGTAGTATAAATATTCCATTTATTAGATCTTTAATAAGACTTTGGGCGCCAAAACCAATTACTATGCTTGCCACACCTGCACCGGCAAGCAGGGGAGTAATACTTATTCCAACCTGATCGGCTATTATCAGCAGAGCGGCTGCTGCAGAGATTATAATTATTAGATTAGAAACAACACTCGTAAATGTGATGGTACGCTTTTTAATTAGCAGCTTCTCGTCACTGATCCTTCTTTCAACAAGCCTCCTTACTCTTCTGGCTATAATACTGACTAATATCAATACAACTAAAAAAACAGCTATTACTATTACTATATTTAGCCAGTTATCCAGAAAGTTTTTAAATATACTACCTGCAGCAATATCCAAAGTATCGTTACCATTCTCCATTTTTAAACACCTTCTTTAAATCTCCTTCGATTTATTGTCATCACTTCTGAACATGCTGTAAGTCTTGATAATCTTGTCTTCACTGCCATCATATAGAGTACTCAGATGACCAGTGAAATTTATTGTTGAAACGTATGGGAAACCTCTGTCAATTACTGCAATATTTATTGCTCCCTGATTTAAAATAACGGATCTCCACCTGGGCAGTGGGATCTGAAGCCAGTATACAAGTATGGAAAGTATAATTCCTCCATGGGTCACCACAGCAACATTACTGCCGTTTTCACTTTCTTTTACTATATTTTCAATCTCTTCAATTGCTCTTTTCTTTACCTGGCTGAAGCTTTCTCCTCCCGTCGGGCAGTACTTATAAGGATCACTTAACCAGTGCTGGAATTCATCATGGAACTTTCTGCCCAACTCTTCGAATTTCATTCCTTCCCATTTTCCAAAATGCATTTCCTTCAAATTTTCCCTG
>CAZODQ010000030.1:0-10006 GCA_964578625.1 uncultured Actinomycetota bacterium | reverse complement strand
AGCAGTGGACTGAAAATCCATGTGTCCGCAGTTCGATTCTGCGTCTCGCCACCAGCATTTTTTAGTTAATAGGAAAAGCAAGGCAAGTATAATAAGCAGAGATTCTTTTAAAAGACAATTTCTAACTTCTTTAGTTACAATAAGATCTATTGGCTGCAGCTAAATTTTTGAATTTGATTTGATGAAATCAATAAGTTCATCTACCTGTGTAAAAGCAAGACAGGTAACTGTATCAGCAGCGCCGTAATAGATCGCTATACGTCCTGTTGGTGCATCACAAAGTGCGGCACATGGGAATACCACGTTTGGAGTATCTCCTACACATTCGTATGTTTCTTGCGGTGAGAGCAGATATGGCTCGGTTCTGTAAAGCACTTTCCACGGCTTGTCGATATCAAGAAGTGCAGCACCCATGCTGTATACAAATCCGTTGCATGATGTTAAAACACCGTGATAAATAAGAAGCCAGCCCTCTGTAGTCTCAATTGGTGTTGGGCCTGACCCTACTTTGGTGGCCTGCCATCCGTAAGTTGTGGACATAACATGACGGTGGCTGCCCCAGTCATGCAGGTCAGAGCTTTCACTGTAGAAAATATCTCCAAAGGGTGTATGGCTGCTATCGCTGGGACGGCTAAGCATTGCATATCTTTCTTTTATCTTTCTGGGGAATAATACTCCGTTTCTGTTGAATGGAAGAAATGCATTTTCCATCTGATAGAATTTCTTAAAATCATATGTATATCCCACACCTATTGTAGATCCGTAATACCAGTTGCACCAGGTAATGTAATACCTGTCTTCGATCCAGCATACACGGGGGTCATAACCGTATACAAAATTGCTTATTTCGGGATCATTACAGATAAACGATATACGCTCGTTTTCTATCTCCCAGTTGATTCCATCCTTGCTAAAACCGCTGTGGAGCTGTTGGCTGCGTCTCCGGTCATCACAGCGGAAGACTCCTGCAAATTCTTTCTTAAATGGTACTACGGCGCTGTTAAAGATACTGTTGGACGAGTGTATGAGATCTCTTGGTATAATGGGATTTTGTTTGTAACGCCATACCACATATCTATAGTCCTCTGACTTTTCTTCCCAGGGAATATTGGGTAATGCAGAGCTTATGATTGTTTGTCTGCTCATGTTTATTGACCTTCCTGCTCAAAGTTTTTAATTTGATAATTACTGTCACCTATTATTTTATTTAACCTTTCACTTACCTCTATACAGGCACGTGCATTATGGTATGGACATTTCCATATACCGACTTTTTCCAATCTGTCATTTACATTTCTGTCTTTATCAACAGACCAGAACCATTCTCCGTAACGCCTGTCAATAATGTATTTTTTTATAAAGTTCCAGCTGTTTAGTGACGCCTGCAGGAAGTTTTCACTGTTACTTATTTGATATGCGTTTAAGAAACCCACCATTGCTTCCGCTTGCGGCCACCAATCACTGTTAAAATGAGTTACACCTTTTGCGTCTCCTTCATACCACAGGCCTCCATCTGGAGCAGCACCTTCCTTGTAAGTAATGTCTGCAATTTTGAGGGTAATAGTTTTTATGTCTTCCAAGACGGACTCTTCACCTAAAGCCTCTGCAGCTTCCACCAGAAGCCAGCTTCCTTCGATATCATGTCCATAGGAGACAGTATCGGACAGTACCTCCCAGTCTTCCTTAAAGAATAGCTTTAAGTGATAGCTTGAAGAATCAATAATGTATTTGGCAGTAACCATTATTAAGTTTTTTAACTGGCTGCGAAGATTACGGTCATTCCAGTTTAGAAGCAGGTTTGTGTATGCTTCTAAAATATGAAGGTTTGTGTTCATTGTCTTGGGAGCGTTCATATCACCTTCTCCCAGCTGCATATTTTCAGTAGGAGACCAGTCACGGCTGAATGCATCATAATAACCACCATATTGCTTTTCAAATCCAAATTTTTCTATTTTGTAAAAAATATCTTTTGCTAGGTGCAGGGCTTCGGCTGAACTGGCTGCATGGTAGAATTCCGCCAGGGCATATATTGCAAACGCCTGTGCATATATCTGTTTTTTCTTTTCTATGGGGTTTCCTTTATGGTCTATTTTCCAATATACTCCGCCGAATTCGTCATCTACAAAATAATCGGCCAGGTATTTATATGCCCTGCTGGCGCGGTCGAGGTAAAGTTTGTCTCCAAAAGCAGTATAGGCACGGGCAAAAGTCCATAAGATTCTGGAACATAGAACCGAGCCTTTTGGTGCAGATGCATCTATGATAAGGTCATTTGAAATCAGCCCATAAAATCCGCCGTTTTCTTCATCAAGCACCTTGTGAGCCCAGAATGGAAGGATATTTGTTTTTATTTCAGTTTCAACTTCGGATTGGTATCGTTTTAATTCTTCTATGTTCATAATTACCTCGGACAAACAGATTTTTATTATTATATCCCTATATTCCTAATGGTTCTAATTTTTTAATTGTAGAGAACTGAATACCACAAATGACACCAAAAAAATCAGCTGGCTGCAAGTTCTGAAAGGTGTTTGATCTGGCTGCTGGTCCCAATGGCAATTATTTTATGCCCGGCTTTCATATCTGTATTTCCACTGGCCTTTTTAACCGAGATTTTCTCTCCTTTTTCGACAACTGATATTATTAGAGCTTCGATCCCATATTTTTTCCCTGATTCGCCTATGGTTATACCATCGATCCTGCTTTTTTGTTTAATCTCAATCTCTGCCAGTTTGATCAAGGCTTCTTCTGTTTGCATTATGGTGTCCAGAAAATCGCATATTGAAGGCTGCAGAGCCATTGCAGCCATTCTTCGCCCTCCGATTATCTGAGGCGAGACTACCCTGTCAGCTCCTGCCTTTTCTAATTTATTGACGGTCTCGTAAATAGTCGCTCTGGCTACTATAAATATGGAGGGATTTAGAGATTTAGCAGAGAGGGTGACATAGACATTCTCTGAATCGGTATCCAATGCTGCAAACAAACCTTTGGCTCTGGTTATTTGTGTTTCCAGCAGTGTCTCATCATTGGATGCGTCACCCTGAATATACAGCCAGTTGTTCTGTCTTGCTATCTCAATGGGTTCATCAGCACGGTCTACTATTATGAATTCTATTTTGTTACTTGCCAGTTCATTTGCTATTTCAAGCCCGACTCTTCCCAGTCCGCATATTATATAATGGTTTTTTAGTTTTGATATCATTTTTATCTTCCTTCTTTTTTCAATTCTCCCTAATAAAAATTCACTTAATATAAAGTCAGCTAAATTGATTAAGATGTAAGCTGCAGTACCGGTACCGATTATAATAAGAAAAATAGTGAATATGGTCCCTGCTGTTGATAGTTCTTTTACTACGCCGTATCCAACAGTAGTTATAGTGATGGTTGTCATGAAAATTGAGTCCAAAAAGCTCATATCCTCAATTACCATATACCCCAGAGAGCCAAGGAAATACACTGTAATAAGGATAATAATTGAGATTATGATTCTTTTGGGAAACCTGGGTAAATTTTTAAAGCTCATATTCAAATTCTGACCTAATATCGGTTTTTTTTCAAGCTTGGATTTTAATTGACTGATAGTAACTATTATTATATAATAATTAAAACTATTTAAAAATTAATAGGCACCATGGAATTTTTTACAGGAATATGCAAGAAAAATAATTTGAAGATCACACCTCAGAGAAGTCTGATCTATAAGGAACTGGTAGAATCAAAAGATCATCCCAGCGCTGAGGTCTTATACAAAAAAGTAAAGAAAATATTTCCTACTATTTCTTTTGATACGGTTTATAGAACTCTTATTACATTCTCAAAGATAGGTGCTGCCGATATACTGACGATACCAGGTGAGCCCAAGAGATTTGATGGTGTCAGAAAAAGACATTATCATTTTAGATGTATAAAGTGTAATAATATAATAGATGTCTACGACAGTTCCTCTCAAATAAATATACCGGAGAGTGTTGCAAAGAGGTTTGATGTACTGGACTTAAAGATTATTTTTGAGGGAATATGTGATAAATGTAAAAAGACAGGTGATTTAAATAAATATAAATATAGGAGAGGAGAAAAATAATGGGAGATAAGACTTTAAAGGATCTTGCAGATGCTTTTGCAGGTGAATCACAGGCGAACAGAAAATATCTTGCTTTTGCAAAAAAGGCCAATCAGGACGGATATTCCCAGGAGGCAAAACTGTTTAAGGCTGCTGCAGATGCAGAAACCGTGCATGCACATAATCACTTAAAGGCAATGGGCGGTGTTAAATCTACGGAAGAAAATTTAAAGGAAGCAGTAGGCGGAGAGACATATGAATTCGAGAAGATGTATCCGGGAATGATTGAAGATGCGAAGAATGAGAATGAAGATGAAGCAAGGATGAGTTTTGTTTTTGCCAATAAGGTTGAAAAGATCCACGCTGAATTATACAAGAAGTATCTTGACAATCTTGGCAATAATCCTGATACAGCCATATTTGTATGCCAGGTCTGTGGAAACACCGTAGAGGGTGCCGCACCGGATAAATGTCCTGTCTGCGGGAATCCTAAAGAGATGTTTAAGGAGATAAAGTAGGATTTTAAAAAAGCTATTTTTTAGTACAGACTTATATACTGTGTATATTATGAATCGAAAAAGTAGTGATAAGATCAAAGGGACTCTTTACATTTGTTCGACTCCGATCGGTAATCTTGAGGATAGCAGCTTCAGGCTTATAAGGACACTTGGCGAAGTAGATTTAATTGCTGCAGAAGACACCAGGACCATAAAAAAATTGCTCCGGAAATATAATATTTCAGGTAAGAAAATAATAAGCTATCATGATTTCAGTAGGGAAAACCGGAGGGATTACATAACGGATAAACTAGAAGAAGGATATAATATTGCTCTGGTTTCGGAATCAGGGACGCCTGCCATTCAGGATCCGGGATTTAAGGTGATAAACAGGTGTATCGAAAAAAATATTCCATTGACTGTAATACCGGGCCCTAATGCTGCTATAAGCGCACTGGTTCTTTCAGGGCTGCCCACTGATAGTTTTTTATTTGCAGGATTTCTTCCCAGGCCAAAGGCTAAAAGAAAAAAAAGGATTTTGGAACTTGCCGCAGCTCCCTCCACCCTTATATTCTACGAGTCGCCTAAAAGGATAGAAACACTTACCAATGAGCTATTAGAGAAATTTGGCGACAGGAAAGCAAGCCTTGCAAGGGAGATCACTAAAATATATGAGGAGTCGATAAGAGGCAGACTGAGTGACATCTCAGCAAAAATTAGAAAAAAGAAAGTAAAAGGCGAAGCCGTTCTTGTGGTCGAGGGATATAAAAAAGAGCTTATAAAGGGTTTTACCGAGGAAGATATAAAAAGAGAACTGTTTTACCTGCTTGAACAGGGCATTTCCAAAAAGAGCGCCATAAAGATTGTGTTATCCAGGTATGACATAGATAAGCAAAAATTGTATAATATTGCAACGAAAATTTAACGAAAAAGGTATTATCCCCTTTAAATATAACAGGTAAAAAAAGGATACTATGACTAAAGAAAAATTTTACATCACGACGGCAATTCCGTATATGAATGCAAAACTGCATTTGGGACAGATATATGAATTCATACTTGCAGATGTAGTGGCCAGGTTTAACAGGACCACAGGAAAGGATACTTTTTTCCTGACCGGTTCCGATGAGCACGGTCAGAAGATAAATAAGAGTGCCCGGGATAAAGGAGTCTCTCCGCAGGTATATGTAGATGAAATGGTCAAAGATATGAAAAGGCTCCTAAAACTGTATGATATCAGTAATGACAGTTATATCAGGACTACTGACAGCAGGCATGAAAAAATAGTCCAGAATATACTTACCAAATTGAAAGAGAACGGCGATCTGTATAAAAGCATATACGAGGGGGAATACTGCATACCATGCGAGACGTTTCTTCTGGATTCCCAGCTGGTGGAAGGTAAGTGTCCTCAGTGCGGCAGGGAAGTCGAGTATGTAAAAGAAGAAAACTATTTCTTCAAATTATCCCAATATGAAGATAAATTGATAAGGCATATTGAGGCCAATCCCGATTTTATAATTCCCGAGACCCGAAAAAACGAGGTGCTGGGTATTTTAAAGCAGGGGCTCAAGGATATCAGTATTTCCAGAACTGCAGTGAAGTGGGGGATACCCCTGCCGTTTGATTCCGGCCATTATTGTTATGTGTGGGTCGATGCCCTTATCAACTATATTTCGGCATTAGGCTATAGTTCCGGTGACCAGGGTCTTTTTGACCGGTACTGGCCGGCTGAGCAGCATCATATAGGAAAGGATATTTTAAAATTTCATGCCGTGATATGGCCTGCCATGTTGATGTCGCTGGGTATTGAACTTCCCAAGCATATCGTGGTACACGGCTGGCTTCTGAGCGGAAGTGAAAAACTGTCCAAATCAAAAGGGATTGTCCTTGACCCCGATGAGCTGTCTGATAAATACGGCGTTGACGGCATAAGATACTTTTTAACCAGGGAAGTGTCGTTCGGCCAGGATGGTTCTTTTACCGATGATGCCTTTATAAGGCGCTATAATTCGGATCTCAGCAATGATATTGGAAATCTGGTTTCAAGGACTCTTGTAATGGTGGAAAAGTATAAGAGCGGCACAGTACCTAAAAAGGTCTCAAGCCCGTATTTTGAAAAGAAATGGGATGAAGTAAAAAAAGAGGCAGTAAATTGCATAGGCAGTTTTAAGTTCTCGGAATACCTTATGAAGGTATGGGAATTTATAAATTTAGCCAATAAATATATCGAGGACAGCCAGCCATGGAATCTGGCAAAAAGCAGCAGCGATGATGACCTTAAGAAGCTTGATGCGGTACTGTATGAAGTAATAGAAGCAATCAGGCTGTCGGCTGTTATCCTTACACCTTTTATACCATCGACCTGCCGTAAAATATTTTCTCAGCTGGGAATAAAAGCAGAAGTTTCTGAAGTTATATTTGAAGATGACGGAGTCTGGGGTAAGTTTGAAGGGGGAACAAGAATAGGTAAAAGGGAAATACTGTTCCCCAGAATTGAAGAGAATAAGTGATCTTTACCGGAAACCGGGAGTAAATCGATACCATGTATTTTATAGATACACATGCTCATATAGATATGTTAAAAAATCTGACTCCTGAAGAAGCTGTTTCCAGATCCCAGGATGAAGGTGTTAAATATATAATAAATGTAGGATCAAGTATCAGCGGCAGCAGAAAGTCTATAGAATATGCAAAGAGATTCAAGGATGTGTTTGCAAGTGTCGGCGTCCACCCTCATTATGCCAGGGATTTTGGGAAGAAAGAAATAGAAATCCTTGAACATTTGGTACAGGGGTACACTGATACTGCCGGTAATAATGAGGGTAAAAGATACAGCAAGGTCGTTGCGGTAGGTGAAACAGGTTTTGATTTTTACAGGAACCTAAGTCCCGGAGAGGATATGGAAAAGACTTTCATATCACAAATAGAGCTGGCCTTAAAATATGATATCCCAGTAATAATTCATGACCGGGATGCCCACACACAGACCCTGAATGTAGTGAAGAAATATTCCGGCCGGAAAAATTTCAGAGCCGTAGTCCACTGTTTTTCAGGAGATGCTGATTTTGCCGCTTGTTGTCTTGACCTGGGGCTGTACATTTCCTTTACCGGGGTAATTACTTTTCCCAATGCTGTAGGTTTACTGGAGACTGTTAAAGAAGTCCCGATCGAGAGGATTTTTATTGAGACTGATGCACCTTTCCTGGCCCCGCAGGCAGAGAGGGGTAAAGAAAATTACCCTGGATATGTGAAGTATGTAGCGCAAAAAATTGCGGAAGTAAAAAATTTAAGCATAGAGGAAGTGGCGGAAGTCACTTCTAAAAATGCAGAAGGTTTCTTTTCAATAAAATAAAAATGTATTCTTACATCAGCTCAACCGGAAAAACGACTCAAATTTTAAAAAAGTACGGAATAAGGCTCAGGAAGAATTTAGGCCAGAATTTTTTAATCGATACCAACAGTGCAAAGAAGATAGTCTCACGCGCAGGTGTCAGCAGCAGTGATGTAGTCCTTGAAGTGGGGAGCGGGATAGGCAGTCTTACGGAGATTTTACTCTCAAGGGCAAAAAAGATAATCTGTATTGAAATAGACAGACTGCTTGCAAGGGCTTTTAAAGATATATTCAGTGAGAATCTCGGCGGAGAAATTGAGCTAATATGTTCTGATGCCCTAAGAGTTGATTACGCTGATATTGCCGGTAGATATAATGTAAAAAAAGTAGTCTCAAATCTTCCGTACAGTATTGCGGCACCGCTGGTATTAAAGATTCTTCTGGAAGCGGAAGATATAAGAAAAATGTTTATAACAGTACAAAAGGATATAGCTATAAGGATGCTTGCTTCGGCCGGAGATAAAAATTACAGTTCTTATACCGTAAAATCTAACTTTCTTGCCGACTTCAACCTCTGCTTTCAGATCTCGCGTAATTGTTTTTTGCCCAGGCCTTTTGTTGATTCGACAGTTGTCGAAGTGACAAGAAAAGATAACAAAGATTTAATCAAAAAAAACTTTGATATAAAGGATTTCTTTGATTTTGTAACAAAATGTTTTTTACACAGGAGAAAGAAACTTATAAATTCGCTGTTGCAAAATAATTCAAAATATTGCCATAAATCGGAAATAATAATAAAATTGCTGTCTGAAATAGGACAAGATAGAAATACCAGAGCAGAGGAGCTTAGCCTGGAGGATTATATTTTCCTGTATAAAAATCTTGTCAATATATAATATGGTGTATTTATGTTATCATATAGCGGAATGAATGATAAAAATATTTTAAAACTTAGGGCTTCGGGGAAAATAAACCTGTATCTAAATGTCGCAAAAAACGACAGGTCCGATGGTTTTCATGAAATTAAATCAATAATGCAGAGTATAAGTCTTTCCGATAAGCTTACCTTCGAGGTTCTAAAAAGTAAGATTAATCACGGTTCTGAGAATAAAAACGGGATTTATATCACCTGCAATAATGAGGATATCCCTCTTGATGAGAAAAACCTGGTCCATAAAGCAGCAGCACAGATTTTAGATAATTACGATTTGAGGGATAAATATTCTGTGATAATTAATATAGAAAAGCATATTCCGGTATGCGCGGGCCTCGCCGGCGGCAGTACCAATGCAGCGGCGACCCTGGTCGCATTAAACAATCTGTTTGACCTTAATATAAAAGTTACTGATTTGATGTATCTTGCAGGTGAAGTAGGATCGGATGTTCCTTTCTGCATCAAAGGGGGGACGATTCTTGCAGAGGGCAGGGGAGAAAAACTCTCCGAACTGCCGCATCTGCCTTTTTGCTGGATAATACTTGCTACTAATGATGCAAAGTTCCTTTCAAGAGATGTATATGAAAAGTTTGACTTGATTGGGATAGAAAGAAAGTCAATACATAAGGAACTGGTTGGCAATATTATGGAAAAGAAATTTTCCTCCTTTTTTAAAAAGCTTAAAAATGACCTTGAAGAAGTGGTAGTGACCGAAGACAGAGAGATACTGGAGTTAAAAGAAAAAGCATCCGAACTGGGAGCTATTGCAACTCAGATGACGGGAAGCGGCCCTACCGTATTTGCATTATGTGGTGATCTAAAAACGGCAACCGAGGTATACAATGGTTTGGAGCAGTTATCCACAAGGGTCTTCTTATCACATACGACACCTAACAGTTTAACTGTTTACAGATAATGTATTAAGCCAATCTTAATTGATTCCAATATAACAGCCCTCTTCAGATTGAATTTTCTAAAAATCTAATATAAAATTTATTAGCTTCTTTGGGGAGTAGCCAAGCGGCAAGGCAACGGGTTTTGGTCCCGTGATCGGAGGTTCGAATCCTCCCTCCCCAGCCACCCTATGATAATCATCTCTAAAAGAGAAGAAACACTGGCTCTTCACGGCTCTTCACCAACAAACGGGGCAACCCGCTCTCTAACAACACAGTGCCTTAACT
>CAZODQ010000029.1:0-10219 GCA_964578625.1 uncultured Actinomycetota bacterium | reverse complement strand
ATTCTATATTAACTATTTTTAGTATACAATACGTCTAAGTATGGGGTTCACCCCAGAACATCTTTTACCAAAAGTGTTAACCTAACTTGTTAACAATACATTTAATTTATACATAATTAATTCTATAATAAAAAATTAGTTAGTTAAGCCATTTATTTAACATAATTCTATAATTAACTTGGCTAACTAATTTTTTTTATAAAACAGTCAAACTTTTAAAAGACATACCAGCAAATTGACTTTCTGTAAAATTATAAGCAGATTATTTATTTTACTATTTTTTGCCTATTTTATTCCTTTACTTTATATTTATGAAATTATGATTTTGACCTTGATTTAGAAAATACATCAAACGCAACTGCTGACAGTACTACCATACCCTTTATAACCAGCTGCCATTCAGTACCAACACCAAGTATTGACATACCATTGTTTAATACACCCATCACCAGCGCACCTATTACAGCTCCTATTACAGTTCCCACTCCACCTACAGCCGAAGCACCACCAACAAAGCATGCGCCAATTGCATCAAGCTCAAAATTGGTCCCTGCAACCGGTGAAGCAGCATTGAGACGCGCCGAGAATACAATACCAGTGACAGTAGCCAACACACCCATATTCATGTACACAAAAAACATAACTTTTTTCGGGTCAATACCCGAAAGGCGTGCCGCCATTTCATTTCCTCCTTTTGCATATATATATCTTCCCAATACTGTATTCTGTGTTACGAATGTATATGCAATTATAAGGACGCCTATAAGAAGCAGCACAGTAGGCATGCCTTTATATCGTGAAAGCCAGTAGAAAAACAGCATAATGACACCTGAAATTAAAAGAATCTGAAGCATAAATAATGGAAGTGAAGTAACTTCAAAATTATACCTCCTCTTATTTATACGACCCTTTATTGCAAAAAATATATAAAAAATTATAACTATTACACCTGTAGCAAGGCATGTAATATTAAGGTTAAACCCTAGAACATTAAATATATCCCCTGTAAAACCTCCTGTTAACCTGAGATAGCTATCCGGAAATGGTGCAAGTGTTAGCCCCTTAAGTATGGCATTTGTAAGCCCCCTGAACATAAGCATACCTGCAAGTGTGGCAATAAATGGGGGCACTCTGATATATGCAATCCAGAATCCCTGCCATGCACCTACTGCAAAACCGGCAATAATGGTAATCAGCACACCCAGCCACACATTCATTTTCATCCCGATTATCAATGACCCGGCTATTGCACCAGTAAAAGCAACTACAGAACCAACCGAAAGATCAATATTTCCACCTGTCAGTATACATAGCAACATACCGATAGCCAGTATTATTACATAACCATTCTGCAGTATAAGATTGGCCACATTCTGGGGATATAAAAGTACACCTTTTGTTAATATCTGAAACAGAAAAATAATAACCACAAGAGCTATTATCATAGCATACTGACGTATATTATTTTTGAAAAGATCGCCTATTTTAGATTTTCCCATTTTTTTGCACTCCCTTACTCTGACTCTCCATGATACACTTCATTATTGATTCCTGGGTAGCCTCGCCCTTTTTGAGTTCTCCTGCTATAGAGCCGTCATTCATAACAAATACACGGTCGCTCATACTTATGATTTCAGGGAGCTCTGAAGATATAAAAATTACTGATCTGCCCTCCGAAACCAGTTTATTTATAATTAAATATATTTCATATTTAGCTCCAACATCTATTCCTCTTGTTGGCTCGTCAAGTATCAGGATATCCGGTTCTACAAATGTCCATTTTGAAAGTATGAGCTTTTGCTGATTACCTCCTGATAGATTACCGGCTATTTGCGTTAAACCAGAAGTTTTAATATTTAGTTTCTTAATATATTCTTCTGCTGCCCTTATTTCTTTATTCTGGTCAATAATTGTTTTGTTGCTTACTTTATCAAGTCCAGCAAGCGTAAGGTTTGTTTTTATATCAAAATTTAATATCAGGCCTGCAGTTTTACGATCCTCTGTGCAATATGCAACCCCGTTTTTTATTGCACTCCTTACATTTCTAAGTTCTACTTCTTCACCATTTATTATCATTTTACCGGAAATATTTCTGCCATATGCCCTTCCAAATAAACTCATTGCAAACTCTGTTCTACCTGCACCCATCAATCCTGCAATCCCCACAACTTCACCTTTTCGAACATTTATGCTCGCATTTTTTATAACCTTTTTATTTTCATCCAGAGGGTCATATACATTCCATTCTTTTACTTCAAACGTAACTTCACCTATATTTGATTTACGTTTAGGAAATCTGTCTGTTAAAGGACGACCGACCATTCCCTTTACTATTCTATCTACTCCGATATCATCCTTACCTTTGACAAGAGTTTCTATGGTTGCACCATCGCGAAGGATTGTTATCCTGTCTGCTACTTCAGAAACTTCATGTATTTTATGTGAGATCAATATTGATGTTATGCCTTCTTTTTTGAACTGGAGTAACAGTTTTAACAGATTTTCTGACTCTTCGTCTGTAAGCGCCGCCGTTGGTTCATCAAGTATCAGTAGCTTAACTTCTTTTGATAGCACCTTTGCAATTTCAACAAGCTGCTTCTTGCCCACACCGATATCTTTTATCGGCTTTTGTGTATCCTCATCAAGACCCACACGCTTTAAAAGCTGGTTTGCCTCATAATGAGTCCTGTCCCAGTCTATAATTTTATGATTTGCACGTTCATTTCCCAGAAATATATTTTCAGCAATTGAGAGGTGCGGTATAAGTTCCAGTTCCTGATGAACGATAACAATTCCAACATGCTCGCTATCCCTTATATTTCTGAAACGGCATTCCTGGCCATAGTATATACTATCTCCGGTATAAGTTCCGTAAGGATGCACGCCGGAAAGAATATTCATTAGTGTAGATTTTCCCGCACCGTTTTCACCAACAAGAGCATGGATTTCACCCTCGGTTACATCAAGGTTTACATTTTCCAGTGCTACAACACCCGGGAAAATCTTTGTTATATTTTTCATTTCAAGAATTGTTTTTTCCATCTAGCAGGCTCTTCCTTTTTTTATTTTATAAAACTGCAGACCGAATATTCATAATAGTACCCGGCCTGCAGTCTTTGCAAAAAGAGATTACATCTTTAAAAATATGTAATCTTTACTTTGTCAGCTGGTCTTCTGTGTAATAACCGCTATCAATCAACATCTCCTTGTAATTATCTTTAGTAACAGCTACAGGATCGCAAAGGAATGAAGGAACTACCTTAACACCGTTATCATAATCTTCTGTGTTATTTACAGGTACTTCCGTTCCACTCATAATTGCATCAACCATTTCAACAGTTTTAGCAGCCAGGGTACGTGTATCCTTAAATACCGACATTGACTGCTTGCCATCAATCATGGCAATTGTGTTAGCTATATCACAATCCTGTCCGGTTATTACTGGATAAGGCTTATCAGCACTTCCGTAACCAACATTATCAAGTGCTGCAATAACACCTATTGCAGTACTGTCATTCGGGCAAAGAATAACATCGAGTACTTTACCGCCGGCATAATTTGCAGTTATAATATTATCCATCCTTGCCTGAGCGGTTTCAGATTTCCATGCAGGCGTGGCTATTGTTGTAAATTCGGTCTGACCGCTACCTACTACCAGCTGGCCGTTATCAATATAAGGCTGGATTATACTCATTGCACCTCCAAAGAACAGGAAAGCATTATTGTCATCCGGTGAACCTGCAACAAGCTCAATATTAAACGGACCATTACCATCAGCTAAACCAAGAGCTTCTTCAATGAATGTACCCTGAAGTACACCAACTTTAAAGTTATCAAATGAAGCATAATAATCAACATCAGTAGTTTCCATTATAAGTCTGTCATAAGCAATGGATTTTATTCCTGCATCTGAAGATTTCTTCAATACTTCCCCTAAAGCAGAACCGTCTATAGAAGCAATTACCAGAACTTTGCATCCCATTGTAATCTGGTTTTCAAGCTGGCTGAGCTGGGCGTTTACATCATTTTCAGCATACTCCAGGTCTACCTTGTAACCTTTTGCTTCCAGTTGTTGCTTTATGTTGTCACCATCCTGATTCCAACGCTGTAATGATTTTGTAGGCATTGTAACACCAATAAGTGCACCTTCACCAGCTGCAGCTCCACCCTCAGTTGTAGCTACAGCCTCAGTAGTTGCAGCTGCACCCTCAGTTGCAGCTCCACCCTTAGTGCAGGAAGTTACAATGAATAACATTGAAACCATAAAAGCCACTACGAGTGTAATTATTAATATTTTTTTCACTTCTTTCATCTCCTTTTAAATCAATTTTAACTTTAATAAAATAAATGGGAGATTTGTTCAAGTTTAACCTGTCGCGTCGTATCTTAGACAAATCTCGTATTTTTTTCCTCACCTCCTTTATCAGATTTTTATTTTTTTTATTATTTTTATTTTTTAAAACCATAAACCAATATTTTTTAAAATCTTAGATTAAAATTAAGTAAATTTATTGAATGCAGAATTGTACAGAATCCTGCATGTGAAGATTTTTAATATTTTTAAACTTATTTTTTTACAAGCTTTGCCCGGAACCATCATATAGAAATTGCTTTATATTTTTTGATTATTATAAAATCAAAATATAAGTTAGTCAAGCCATTTATTTAACTTGATTTTATAATCTACTTGACTAACTAATCTTTTTTTTCTACTATAAGTTATTAATTTAATAAAATTTTAAAAGTCTAATTTTTAATATCCAGGTATTACCTGTTGGTAAAAATTAAAATTTTACAAATAATTTAAAAATTATTTTAAAGAGAGGAAGAAACCATGAAAGACATGATAGATACAATTAACCAGGAAAAGAGAAGAACGAAAGAAGAGTTGATTGAACATTTAAACTCTTTTAGCCTTGATATTAAAATCTCGGTAGGCATATGGTACTTCACGCCTGTTGGCGGCAGATTCCATGATGCATACATTGAAAATAAAGATATACCACAGAGAATTGAAATGGCAGCAGAAATGGCTAAATTCGGGGTAAAGGCAATAGAAGCACATTATCCCCTGGAAGTAAACGAAGACAATTATCATCTTTATAAAAAACTCGAGAAGGAAAGCGGGATTAAACTGCTCTCCTGCTACCCTTCAATATTTTACCCTAAAGAATTTGAATTTGGTTCATTATCAAATCCAATCAACAAATATAGAGATAAAGCAATAGAAGTTTTGACAAACCTTTTAAATTTCGTCAAAAAAAATAACCTGCACCATGCCGGTATATGGCCGGGAATAGATGGTTACCTCTATTCTCTCGGAACCAATTTTTATAATATGTGGGATAGATTCGAAGATGCGGTAGCTTACGCTATGGATAAGGTTCCGGGGGTCCCAGTAGCCATAGAGCCAAAACCATATGAACCTGCTCCAAATAATATCTACCGGACAACTGTAGACGGATTGCTTGCCTGCCATGATATCGAATCAAGATTAAAATCAGAAACTAATAGAACTCTCCTAAACAAGGGTTATAGATTAATGGGTATGCAGCCTGAGATAGGTCATATTAGAATGGGATTTGAAGATGCTCCCTATGCATTCAGCAGAATAACCAGAGAAGGCAGGCTCTTCCATACACACTGGAACAGCCAGCCAATGGGTAACTACGATCAGGACTTGAATGTCGGAACAGTAGAATGGTCACAGGCTGAAGCAGCACTCTTCTCATTAAAAATGGCAGGTTATAATGAATACTACGGAATCGATATCAATCCTGAAAGAATGCCTGTACAGAAAGCTATTGAAATAAACTCTACTGTGCTTAATATTATGAATGAAAGAATTAATAGCCTGCCAAACGAAGAATTAATAGAAGCATACTATGACCCTGAGAATCACAGGGGAGATATAGAATTAATACTGGCAAAAATGATGGAGTAAATATTTAAGTAAGACAATAATTAAAAACAGTATCTTTTTATAATTATGAAATTTCTTTTAGGACTTGACATAGGAACGACTTCAACAAGAGCGTTACTAATAAATGAAAGAAATAAAATTGTAGCTTCGAGCACAGATGATTATAAACTTATAACCCCCAAACCCGGATGGGCCGAGCAAATTCCCGATGATTGGTGGATTGCTTCAATTAAAACAATAAAAGATATCATAAAAAAATCAAATGTCTCTTCTAAAAATATCGCTTGTATTGGTTTATCAGGGCAGATGCATGGGAGCATTTTTTTGGATGACAAAGGCGAAGTAATAAGACCTGCAATCCTCTGGTGCGACCAGAGAACCTACAGGCAATGCGAAACTATATATAAAATATTTGGCTATAACGGTTTTATAAAACTATCATACAACAGGGCTCTGCCGGGATTTACAGCACCCAAAATACTGTGGCTTAGAGAGAACGAGCCCGAAAACTATAAAAAAGTATCAAAAATTCTTCTGCCCAAAGATTATATAAGATACAAACTATCAAATATTTATGCAACCGAGGTATCTGATGCTTCCGGTACAATTCTTATGGATATACCTTCCAGAAATTGGTCTGATGAAATAATAAACGGCCTTGATATAAACAAGAATTTACTTCCCGATGTATTCGAATCAGAAATAATATCTTCAAAAGTCAGCAAGGACGCTTCTAACCTTACCGGACTGATTGAAGGTACTCCTATAGTCGGTGGAGGCAGCGATAATGCTGCAGGTGCTGTCGGCAGCGGTATTATAAGAAGTGGACTTATTTCAGATTCAATAGGAACTTCAGGCGTAGTATTCGCAAGTATTGATAAACCATTATATGATCCACAGGGTAGATTACACTCTTTTTGTCATGCCGTTAACGGAAAATGGCATCTTACAGGTGTAACACTTTCAGCTGCTGGGTCACTTAAATGGTACTTCGATGGATTTGGACCGTCTAAAGAAATAATTAAAAATTTCCCTGCTATAAAAGGATATGGTTTATTGGATAAGCAGGCAGAAAAAGTACCAACAGGATCAGATGGACTTATATTCTTGCCATATCTGTCAGGTGAGAGAACACCCTACGCAGATCCTCATGCAAGAGGTGTATTTTTTGGTATTTCTTATCTACATGGTCCAGATCACTTCGTAAGATCAATTATGGAAGGAGTAGCATTCAGCCAGCTGGATTGTCTTACTTTAATGAGAAAACTTAATATAAATTCAAAAAAAATAGTATTATCCGGAGGTGGATCAAGAAGCAGGCTTTGGAGACAGATTATAACCGATACTTTCAATACAAGAGTCATTACCCTGAATGTCGAAGAAAGTCCCGCTTTCGGGGCAGCAATAATCGCAGGCAAGGGGTGCGGGATCTATCCTGATATTAAAAATATTGCAGATAAAATAATTGATGACATCAATCAGGAAAATAGCCCTATAGCTGAAAATGTTAAAAAATATAATAAGATATACCGGATTTATAAATCATTATATGAAAGCTTGAAAGATAGATTCAAAGAACTTGGCAACTTATATTGATCAAGCTTTCACTAATCGGGTAAGGATAACCTGTAAATTACACCTAAAATAATAAAAACAATCAAAAAAACACCTATGAATCTTAAATATACTTGTTTTATTTTTTCCTTAGTATGCTTTTTGTTCTTTTACAAACATCAGCAAAAGTAATTCCTTCCAGAATTTTAGCGATAGCGTTGCGTACATCTAACATCACACTATAAAGCCCGCAATTTTTTTCTTCCGGGCAATCTACATGTGCCCATTTGCTTACACAGCTCAACGGAGCAAGGGGACCGTCAATAATTCGGATCACCTTGGCAAGAGTGATTTCTTTTGGATTCCTGATCAAACTATATCCCCCGCCAATACCGCGCCTGCTCTGGAGCAAACCGGCATTTTTAAGCTCAAGCAAAATCTGCTCCAGGAATTTCTCCGGTATCTTTTCTTGTTCTGATATTTCATGTATCTGTATAGAATCCTTACCATAGTTAAGAGAAAGATGTACCATAGCTCTCAAAGCATAATCCCCTTTTCTTGAAAGTCTCATATAATCTAACCCTTTTATAAAATTTGCTTTCCGGTAACTTTCTAAATAAGTATGTAATTAAATTTATTATTATCTGCTTTAATTTACTTGAAGGATTAAGTACCCAGCACTCTAATTCTTTTTTATTAATACTTATAATTTACCTCAATTAAGTGAACAGAGCAAGAAATACAGGGATCGTATGCCCTTGCCACTATCTCTAATTTTTCTGATAGTGATTCCTCAGATTCATTGATAAGCCTCTCTGCTGAAGCTCTAAAGTCTTTCTCCATATTGGCCAAGTTCTGTGCTGTAGGTGTTATGACATCTGCGCCGGTTACCCTTCCTTTGCTGTCAAAAATATAGCTATGAAACAATATACCGCGCGGCGCTTCACAGGCAGCTGTCCCTACACCCGCTTTAACCTTTACTCTGACAGGTCTTTCATCTTTTATTCCATATCTAAGAAGCTGTTCTATAATCTCAAGTGATCTTTCTATATCGTAGACTATCTCTACAGCCTGAGCAAGATTATTGTAAAGTATATTTTGTGAAGGCAGATTCAAACCTAATTTTTCAATAGCTTTTTTAGCCTCTCCGGTTAGCTTATGTCCATTCAACATTATCCTTGCTAGAGCACCGACCATAAATGGTTTTCTTTTAAATAGGCTGTGCTTTGCATGAGAATGCAGGACAACTTTTTCATTACAGACTTTTTTATATTCATTGACATCTACCGAGTCTCCAGTTGATAATATTATTTTATTTCCAAATAAGCTATATTTGTCATCCCAAGAATCAAGCGCTGCATAAATTGTCATAGATTCAGTGAAGTCAGGAATTTTTAAATTAGCCATTATATCAACAGTATCCACAGCCTGCTGTAATCCTTTTTCCAACTGTCTTTTTAATTCAAGTATAAGTTCTTTATCAGGTAACCTGCCAAAACCTCCTATAACAGCATTTATAGGATGAACTGCCCTGCCGCCTATCGCTTCCTGGATATTATTTCCAAGTTTCTTCAAATCCAAACCCATTCTCACCAGTTCCGGTTTATCAGCTGCTAAAGTAACAGCTCCCGTATAACCTAAATAGTCCGGTACCGCCAGGCAGAACAGATGAAGGGCATGACTTTCTATATTACCTCCCTGAATTAAAAGATCCCGCAGTTGGTTAGTTTGAGGCGTTATCCTGACATCAAAAGCATTTTCTACAGCCTCCAGTGAAGTTATCGTATGGACTGCAGAACAGATGGCACATATCCTTGATAAAATAGGTGTTATCTCATTATAATACCGCCCGATTATAATCGGTTCAAAAAAACGGCTCCCCTCAAAGATATCCGCTTCCACTTTAACTATCTTTCCATTTTTAATATCAAGAGTAATACCACCGTGTCCTTCGACTCTGCATAAATGACCGATCTTTATTGATTTATTCATCACGTTATCCCTTATTAAATTATTACTGCAAAATCTCTGCCTGAGCAACAAAGTTCCGCAGTCTATTTTGTATATCTACCATAGTAAATCCTTTTTCTTTTAATATTTTTATTTCCGATGCAACATTAGCTTCATCTACAGGACCTCTGCATCCAATACATGGGATATTATAACCCGGGCAGCGTGCACCGCATCCGGCTACGGTTATAGGCCCCAGGCATAATTCACTTCTCCCGGTCAACACGCATTCATATTCGTTCATCTTACACTCTGTGCATACTGCATAGCTGGGAAGTATAGGTGCGTCTCCATGCAGCAAAGATGCAACCGCTTTTAAGAAATGCTCTTTCTCTATTGGACATCCTGAAATAGATAAGTCGACCTTTACAAAATTTTTCAATGGCTGAGCCGGGATGTTTTTAAAAGACTTACCGCTTTCACCGTATACTTTCTCCAAAAATGTTTTTCGCGGGACGTCGTTTCTCATAGCTGGAAGTCCTCCCCATACAGCACAGGTGCCAAGCGCAATAAGCGAATTTGACCTTTTCCTGATCTTTTCCAATGACTGCTTATCTTCAGGCTGTACGACAGATCCATCAACAAACGCAATATCCAGGTCACAATCTTCATCATTTTTAGTCATGGCTGTGGGAAAACACTTGATATCGACAGCACCAAATATATCGATTAGCTGTTCCTCGCAATTTAAAATCACTATCTGCTCTCCAGCACAACCTGTCAATCCAAATA
>CAZODQ010000028.1:0-10921 GCA_964578625.1 uncultured Actinomycetota bacterium | reverse complement strand
CGCATTCAACCAGACTCTGCCACCTCTCCAGCAAAGACAAATTATAGCATAAAATCGGGATTTATTAATGTCATTCAAGCCAATAGAATTGATTTTGTGCGGGATATATAAAACTGCGCTATTTATCTTTTTTAGCAGAAATCATACCCATTCCGTTCATAAATGGAAGCAGGACTTCCGGAATTTTTATATTACCTTCGCTGTCCTGGTAATTTTCATAAATTGCTATCAAAGTCCTCCCTACCGCACAGGCAGTACTGTTCATAGTATGGACCAGCTCTTTCCTTTTACCATCTCTATACTTTATATTAAGTCTCCTTGCCTGGAAATCCGTATCATGGCTGCAGGAAGCTAATTCCCTGTATTTATTCTGCCCGGGAAGCCATGCTTCAAGATCATATTTTTTGGCATTAGGGGTACCGATATCTCCGGTACACATATTTACAATTCTGTAATGAAACCCCAACCCCTGCATTATCTCTTCTAAAACACTTCTCAACCTTTCATATTCTCCCCATGATTTTTCGGGGTGGGCGAAAATAAACATCTCGACCTTATCGAACTGATGAACTCTGAACATCCCGCCCAAATCCTTTCCATAAGTCCCGGCTTCCCTTCTGAAGCATGTAGAAAAAGCGGTATATTTCAAAGGAAGAACGCCTACATCCAGAAATTCCTCACTGTGGTATGCACATAACGGAACTTCAGATGTTCCTATTAAAAATAAATCATCAAGTTCAGTTTTATAATACTGTGTTTTTTCTACAGGAAAAAATCCCGTACCGTACATAGCTTTTTCTTTTACTAAAAACGGAGGCAGCAGCAGTGTAAAGCCTTTTTTGATTAAGATATTCAGAACATATTGGATCAAAGCCAGTTCTAATAGAACTGCTTCGTTCTTCAAAAAAACAAACCTTGAACCAGAAATTTTTGCAGCTCTGCTTTCATCCAATATATCAAGGCCTATCCCAAGATCTATATGGTTTCTTGGTTTAAAATCAAATTTAGGTTTCTTCCCATAATAGAATTGAACTACGTTTCCACTCTCGTCTTTTCCTACAGGAGTGGTACTGTGTGATAGATTGGGGTATTTTGAAAAATGGGCTATAAATTTTTCCTCTGCCTCAGCCAATCTGATCTCTAACTTCTTCAAATCATCATTTATTTTCTTCATCTGGCTGATCTTTTTATTTCTTTCCTCTCCCTTAAGTGTCGGTATTATTTTTGAGGCTGTATTTTTATCGGATCTCAGTTTATCAACTTTCAATATAAGATCTCTTCTTTCTTTATCCAGTTTAAGACCAGTACCGGTGTCAATTTTTAAACCTCTATTTTTTATTTCTGATTCAAAAACTTTGGGATCTTTCCTGAATAGTTCTAAATCGATCATTTTACTTTCTTTCTCTAAACCCTATCAGTCCATTTAGGATATGAACCTAAAATTTTTACAAGATATACGCTTCTTCTAAGAACTTCAATTGCTTCAAATATATTCTTATCATGCAGGTGCCCATCTAAATCTATCATAAATACATAATCCCCAAGATTCTTTTTAGCGGGCCTTGATTCCAATCTGGTCAGATTAATGTCCCTCTGAGCAAATTCCTTTAATATATTATAAAGGCTTCCCGGCCTGTCCTCTTTGAGAAAACACACCATTGAAGTCTTATCAATGCCTGTTTTCGGTTGAATTCTATTACCAATGAAAACAAACCTTGTCTTGTTATCCTTATTATCCTCAATGTCGCTCTTTATTATTTTAAGATTATACAGTCTTGCAGCGGTTTTTGTTCCTATTGCTGCAACATCATCACTTTCCTTTTTTAAAATTTTTACTGCTTCTGCAGTACTGTTGGCAGCAACGATTTCAATACCCTTCAGGCTGGCTGTTAAAAATTTTCTGCACTGGGCAGTTGCATGTGGATGAGATATGATCTTGCGTATTTTATTAAGCTTGATTTCTTTCTTGCCGATAAGGCTGTGTTTTACAGGGATAGTTACTTCTCCTATTATTTTTGCCTCACTCTCAAAGGTAAGGATGTCCTGCGTGATATTTACCGAACCCTCAATAGAATTCTCAATAGGAACTAATCCCTCATCAACTTCTCCTCTATCCACGCTTTTTATCACATCTACAACTGTGGGAAATGGTATTTTTTTTATTTGACTTACATCCTGAACAAACTTATCCAGTGCTTCTTCGGTAAATGTTCCAGACGGTCCCAAGTATGCTATTTTCTTAATTATTACCATATTGAATTTCAAAAATTTGATAATAAAAAATTATGTCTATAAAATTCATTGATTAAATACAATATAAAAACGAAATAAGTTTTTACAAATTAAATCCTATTTATGGCAGAAAATCCTCTGGATTATTAGGGATGCCATTAACTAAAACTTCATAGTGCAGGTGAGGTCCGGTGCTGTTACCGGTATTTCCCATAGCTGCGATCACATCACCTTTACTGACTTCATCTCCCACTTTTACATAAACCTTGCTAAGATGAGCATATACAGTGCTGTAGCTGGCATCATCAAGACCAGGTCCATGATAGATAACAACCTTTCGTCCATAGCTTCCCTGCCAGCCTGAATAAATTACCACTCCACTGGCAGTTGTCTGTATATTGATACCTACGCTGTTTGCAATATCCAGTCCTTTATGTCTATGGCCTCCCCTCCAAGCCCAGAATCTTGAGGTAATCATCCCCCATGTAGGCCAGATATCAGGAGTATGATCCTTCAGGTATAAATGGTCTTCCATATTCTGCTTATCTATAGAGAGTATCTCCGATAACTCTGGAGCTACGGTTAAAAGATTGTCCAGTAATGTATCTATATCATCCAGTTCCTGCTCCTGGTCACTGATATAGTAATAAACTTCATTGGGGTCTTCTTCTAATTTAATATCAGAACTCAAATCCGCAGTATAAATTGCTACCTCTTCTACATATCCACCTTCTCCTGTTATATCTCTTACCATCTGGTCAAGTTCTTCTACTTCATTAAGATAACCTTCCAGTATTTTTGTTTTTGTTTCTATTTCCTTGGTCTTCTTTTCGAGATTTGCCAGTTCTACTTCCTTATAATTGATTTTATACTCTACTCTTTCAAGTTCAGCTATTTTTTCATTTAATTTTTGATGGGTTGCAAAGAGGTCCGAAACCAGAATAACAGCAGCGGCTAGAAATATTATAAATACAATAAATAGTAATCTTAATGCATTATGAGAAATCTTTACTTTTCTTATCTTAGATTTAGCATCTGAAAAAAATAATAAAGTAAAAAATTTATTCTTTTTTTCTTCCATATGTAAATAACTCTAATTTTAAAAATTAGATATAACATTATAACCGATAAATTTAATATGGAAAACCTTTTTATTAAAGTTTATTCTTTAAAATAATTGAAAACTATGTAACGGAAATTACAAATAAAGCAGCCTAAAAGTTCCCATCTACTTTCAATTTTCCATCATAAATTTGTATGTAGCTGTATTGTTGGCCATAAGCACTTCATCAGGCACCGGACCGGCAGTTATTTCCAGTTCACATTTCCTGCCTGGATAAGCAGTAAATCCTGATAAAGTCACAGCCTTCTGCTCGGAAGGATTAATTGAACTTATGACATATTCTTTTTCCTCGAAAACATTATCCTGTGTCATATATTTCATTACCACATCTACATCGTTTTCCACTACATTGCCCTGATTTTCTATTTTGATAGCTATAGTGATTTCAGAGCCTTTAGCTATTATTCGGTAATCTCCCTGTATATTAATCTCCGGAGGATCAAATTCTATGCTATCATCAATAACTGCCACACCCCTTCTCTCCTGAAGACCGGCTACAGCCTTTATTTCAGAAATAAATGTCATAACATTCTGAGTGTCGGTAAGATCTCTGTCCTGAAGTATCTTTGAATCAATTATAGTCAGATCAGATATTCCTAAAAGCTCTCCTGATTCCTTTAATTTATCCTGAAAATACTGATAAATTTCATCACTCATAAACATATATAAAAAGGTATTCGTTATCTGTGCAGTAGAAATATCCAAATCCAGATCTTCAAGTGCATTAAACAGAGCCGGCCTGAAATCTTCATAAGCTTTGCTTCTGGTTTCAAATACCAGTTCTAAATATCCATGGGCAACATCAAAAAATTCCGGAGGTCTTAATTCTTTACAGTTAGCTAAAATAACCTTACTCTCTTCAATTATATCTAAAAGTTCATTGTCTATATCCTCACGTGATAGTTCCTTTGCTTTATCCAGAACATTAAAAAATTTATAAGAGAGCCTGTTGGACTGCTGAACATATATCGATACTGAATTTAGATAATTAGAGATAGTCAGTCTTTCTTCATTGGTTAAATCTACCCTTCCTGCCTCGCAGCTCCATAAACCAGAAAGCCAGCTTACAATAACTGCAGCAATTATAATCATTATTATTAAAGTTATGATTATTTCTCTTCTGCCTCTTCTTTCCAAAAATGTCCTTTCTGATAAATAGAAATTAAGATTTTAACGGCCGGTAAAGACTCAGATACATTATACAAATGAATATTGTAAAACTCAATTTATACACTGAATTTAAACAGGGCAACATCCCCGTCTTTCATTACATAATCTTTTCCCTCGCGGCGGATTAACCCTTTCTCCCTTGCAGCCGAATAAGAGCCGGTATTTATAAGAGTATTGTAATCTATAATTTCAACACATATAAAACCTCTCTTGAAATCCGTATGTATCTTACCCGCGGCATCCAGTGCGCTGGTACCATCTTTAACAGTCCATGCCCGTAATTCAGGAAGTTTTATGGTTAAAAAACTTATAAGTCCTAAAAGCTTGTAGCACTTTTCTATCAGTCTATCCATACCGGATAACGGAATGCCGAGTTCCTTTAAAAACAATTTCTTCTCATCCGGCTCCAGCTGTGATATTTCTTCTTCAATTTTTACGCTTATTGACATCACATCCGACTTTTCCCTGGAAGCATATTTATAAAGTTTAAATACTGCAGCAAGGCTTTCTATTTCTTTCCCCATATCAGATTCATCAATGTTTGCAACGTATAAGACAGGCTTATAGGTCAGTAAAAAAAGCTCTTCAATAATTATTCTTTCCTCATCACTAAACAGCATATTCCTTGCCTGAACTCCACTTTCCAATTCCGCTTTTACCCTTTTCAGCAACTCATACTCATTTACATATCTCTTATCCCCGCTTTTTGCCATCCTATTTGCCCTTTCAATCCTTTTCTCAACAGTTTCAAGATCTGCAAAAATCAATTCCATATCTACTACTTCAACATCCCTCACAGGTTCTATATCAGCATAGGGATGTGATACTTTTTCATCTCTGAAACATCTCACTACATGAATAACGGCATCCACTTCCCGGATATGAGACAAGAACTTGTTCCCAAGCCCCTCACCCTTACTGGCACCCTCTACCAGCCCGGCAATATCCACAAATTCAATAGTAGCATGAGTTATTTTTTCCGGATTAACAATCTCTGATAATTTTTCCAATCTTTCATCCGGAACAGGTACCGTGGCAATATTTGGTTCCACAGTACAAAAAGGGTAGTTCGAAGCTTCAGCTCCGGCAGCCGTTATAGCATTAAACAGTGTACTCTTACCTACATTTGGCAGACCTATTATTCCCAGTCTGATTATATTATCCTTTCCTTACTATTTCCCTGATAAAATCACCTTGTATAAAACGGCATTACAAAGAACCAGGCCTTTTTTAAAAATAACGGAATTTGCATTTCCAATTGGATATTTTTAAGCTATTATTAATCAATAATAGTCACTGGCCATCACTTCTTTTAATATTATCATTACCGGAGAAGAAAGGAAACAAAATGAATAATAGAAGTGCAACATTAAAAATTTTCTCTACAGTGATCATTATTATATTTTCACTGCTTTTATTATGTTCATGCAGAGATACTGTAGAATTGGGCTTTAATGCTAAGGGCAGTTCCATTGAACTTGAAAAGGGAGATAAAATAATCATATTACTCGATTCTAACCCTACTACAGGGTATAGCTGGACACCTGGTAAAGAAATAGATACGACTGTAGTTTCATTGGTTAGTTCTGAATATATACAAACAGAAAAAGAAAAAGAGCTGGTATGTGCCGGCGGCAGTGAAGTTTTCACATTTGAAGCTAAAAATAGCGGCCAGACCCAAATCATACTTAACTACCAGAGACCCTGGGAAGAAACAGAGTTAAAGGATGAGTTAATTTTTAATATATATGTTACTGTCAAATAAAAAGACCCGAAGCTTTAATAATTTAAGCACAAGTGTAACAGGCAGTAATTTCCTTATTTACTTTTGATTTCTTTCAAGCAAGCTTTTTATTTCTTCCAGTTCCTTCAGCATATCTTTGAGAACAGATATTTTTTCTGCCTGTATTTTTTCTCCCTCTGATTTAACTACTCCGCCTAAATGATAGGATGAATTCCTGACTTTTCCTATAACCAATTTCCTTATTTTTTCAAGTTCTCTTATACCTTGCATTCTAAGTTCGGCCTTTTCTCCTTGTTTTCCACCACTGCCTGCAGTCTGCACATGTATAGTCCCGATATTATAATTTCTTTGCAGAGGTCCCTGAGTTATATCTACATTAGTTATTTTGGGATATGGTACGGTAACATGTTTTTTCCATACCACTCCACCCTTCATCTTAACTCCTTCATCATCTATATAATATTCCAGTGCCCTGAAAGCAGCCGGAATCCAGATAATAATGGGAATCATAATCACAAGCCACCCAAAAGCTGCAATCAAAAAAATAAATAAATTAACTGTAATAGAAAGAATAATCCAGATAAGCATTCCTATTGTAAAGGATACTACCCAGCCAATAATCCAGAGAGTCATTTGCTCTTTTTCGGGTTTTAGTTTTATTACATTCATTACATCCCCTCAATTTATTGATACTTTTATTATATAAACTAATAAATAAAAATGGTGGAGATGAGCGGAGTTGAACCGCCGACCTCTTGTCTGCCAGACAAGCGTTCTCCCACTGAACTACATCCCCACCTAGTATTGAACCAGCCTTTAACCAAAATTATATAGTACTATAATACTTAAATGATCGGCTTTTCATATTATCATAATAATATGTATTTAGAAAATTAAAGCCAGGTTTTAATTGATTTAATGTATTTCTATTTTTATTAAGGGCAGTTAAAACTCGAATTTCTTTTTGGTAAAAAGCCTTTCACATGCATTGACCACATTCTTATCGTAAAGCGTACCTTTGTTTTTTTCAATTTCCTCTAAAGCTTTGTTTATACCCAGAGCAGGGCGATAAGGCCTATGGGAAGACATAGCTTCTACTACATCG
Organism: uncultured Actinomycetota bacterium; assembly: GCA_964578625.1. Lineage (GTDB taxonomy): Bacteria > Actinomycetota > Humimicrobiia > Humimicrobiales > Humimicrobiaceae > CAZBSE01. The sequence goes on along the minus strand of CAZODQ010000028.1, from coordinate 3,547 downwards.
GCAACAGCCAGTATTTTTGCTTCTAACATTATATCCTTTTCTTTCAAACCCATGGGGTATCCTGAACCATTTAGCCTCTCATGGTGTTGTAATATGATTTTATCAATAGGGTATGGGAATTCTATATTCCTTATAATTTCGTATCCGGTTTTGGGATGGGTCTTTATCAACTTATATTCAACATCGGTTACCTTTCCCGGTTTTGACAGAATAGAAGCAGGAATAGTAATTTTCCCTATATCATGGATCATTGCGGCAGTACCCAGAGCTTCAGTTTCCTCTTCAGATAGACCTAATTCTTCCGAAATATTAATAGCTAAATATGCAACCTTTTTCTGATGTCCGGAAGTATACGGATCCCTGTTTTCCGTTATTGAAGCTAGAGTGTTTATGGTGTCATTTAGGATTTTCTGGAGCCTTTTATAACTTTCTTCTATTTTATACTCCGCCTGCTTTCTATCAGTTATATCGACTATGACTATCCTTGAACCAATTCTCTTATTATCACTGCTGTAAATATCATTGCAATATATGATAACTGGATACCTACCTCCGTTTTTCTTCAGTACAGTATATTCACAAGCACTTCTCCCATTATGTTTTTTTAGATTTTCTTTGAATTTTTCCCTTTCTTCGGGAACTATTATTTTATGTATATACATTCCCTTATCAATGTCTTTAGATGAGTAGACGGTAAGCTTATAAAAAGTATGATTGGCAAATGTAATTCTATTATTTGAGTCTGTTTCAACAATCATTGCCGGTAACAGCTCAGCCAGTTCTTTAAATCTTTTCTCGCTTCTTACCAGTTCTTCAAGAGCTTCTCTGCGTTCTTTTTTAATTTCCGTTTCCTGGAGCTCTTTTTTAATAGAAGGTACCAGCCTTACAAGATTATTTTTCATCAAATAATCATTGGCACCCTTTTTCATAGTTTTCACAGCAATTTCCTCACCTACAGTACCTGATATTATAATAAAAGGGATCTCGGAACTATTCTGTCTTAATAAATTCAGGGCATCCAACCCGCTGAAATTAGGCATATTATAATCGGATAAAACTACATTCCATTCTTTTTTTTCAAGTGCAGCCTTCATGTCTTCCAATGACTCTACACGTTTATATATAGGGTCGAGGCCATCCTTCCTCATTCTCCGTATCAATAACAGCACATCATTTTCTGAATCTTCGGCAATTAATATTTTGATTTTCTTTTTCTTCAAAATTCTTCACCTCCTGGGTGGAGATTCATTTAATACAAGCCAGTATAACTTTAACTGAGCGGCCGCTTTTATAAATTGGTTAAAATCTACAGGTTTTTTTATGTAACTATTGGCACCAGAGCTGTAGCTGTCTATTAAATCTTTTTCTTCTTTTGATGAAGTTAGAATAATGACAGGCAAAAGTTTTGTCCTTTCATTGGAACGTATTCGTTTCAGCACCTCAAGACCGTCTACTTTTGGTAATTTTAAATCTAAAATTATAAGCTCTGGCATGTCATTTATATCAGGACCGATGCATGTATCCACGAGACCTAAAGAATCAAGTGCTTCTTCTCCGTCATGAGCAACTCTAATTTCGTTTATTATATTTCCTTTTTTAAGAGCCCGGATTATCAGAGCCGCATCATCCGGATTATCTTCTATCAATAATATGTTCTTTTTACTCAACTTATTCCTCCTTCCGATCAAACAGTGAAATAAAACGTCGCTCCTTTTCCGACTTCACCTTCAGCCCAGACTCTTCCATGATGAAGATGTATTATTCTCTGTACTATAGCCAGGCCGATACCTGTGCCTTCAAAATCAAATTCGGAATGTAATCTCTGAAAAGGGGCAAATAGTTTATCGGCATATTTCATATCAAACCCTACACCATTGTCACTTACAAAGTACGCTTTACTGCCATTTATATCAGTACTGCCAAATTCTATATTCCCATTATTGCTTTTCTTCGAAAATTTATATGCATTGCCTAAAAGATTTTCCAGAACAATTCTCATAAGTCCTGCATCTGTATTTGCAATAAGCTGTGGTGTTATTTCAAACTTCACCTGCTGCTTAGTTTTCATCGTATTTAAATCCTTTACAACTTCATTTGCTATCTTACTGAGATTGACTTCTCTGTAATTTATTTTTCTCCTTGTGATCCTGGAAAGAGTCAACAGGTCATCTATCAATCCTGCCATCCTTTTAGTAGAAGACCTTATTCTATTTAAAAAGTCCTTACCATCTCTATTCAGCTTACTGCTGCAGTCCTCAAGTAGTGCCTGACTGAAACCATCTATACTCCTTAAAGGGGCCTGCAGATCGTGTGATACGGAATAAGCAAAAGACTCCAGTTCCTTATTTACCAGCTCAAGCCTGAGATTTTTTTTCTCAAGTTCCTGTTCATTTTTTTTAAGCTTTCTAAACAAGACGCTGTAAGGTCTTTTAAGACCGTTTTCTATAATAGCTTTATAAATAAGGTAAAATGAAATAATTTTAAAATAGTGGCCTACCTGATTCATGATGCCATATACATCCTTATACATTGTAAAAGAAAGTTCTGAAAAAATAGTTATAACTATAGACACTGTCATAAGTTTAAATACTGTTTTATCAAACTCGGTACGTTTCCTAAACATCAGAAAAATAGCTGTAAGAAGGATAATTGAAATAATATATTCACTTATAATTTTAAATACAGTCAGACCATATCCTTCAACAAAACAGTTAGGAAAAACTTTCCAATAAAAGATCGATAAAAGAAGTACGATCACCAGCAATGAATATATCAAAAAGGATAAAATATGTTTTAGCTTTCTGCCAATAAAAAAGACAGCAATCAGTAGAGATATACTCTCGATATATCTTGCGGAGATCCACAACTGCACTGCTGAATTTGTTCCATATTCAGGGAATACTCCCATCCCAGGATAAGCCAGGATATGAATCAAATCCACAAATGCTACAAATAAAAAGGCTATTCCAATAAACAGAAAATAATTATTATCCATAAATTTACGGGAATTCCATGCCACCATAAAAATACCTGTAGCTATTACAATGCTGAATATCTCAGCAAGACTATGGTAAAGGAGATAGCTATAGAGACTTAAAAAATATAAAAATGCAAATATCACAGTAGCGAATATAAAAGTCAGATATTCTCTTTTTATAAAAATAGCCCGGCTTGTCATTTTATAATCCTACTTATATCTTTAAAATACATATAAACTAATTATCCATTAGAGTACTTTTTTGTAATACAAAAGACAACTTGTATATTTTAGACATTTTTATAAAATTTTTCAACATATAATTTTTTAGAAATTTATTATAGTTATATTTATTAAAAAAATATAACTCTAAATAAACATTTTTTAATTAATAATAGAAATATTATCGAATAATTCAAGTCTATATAAAAAATACTGAAGAACCGGTTTTGAAAACTATAAGGGGAATTAAAGTTCAGTATCATCAGGAGCAGGTTGACCCATCTGATTATTAATGGTTCTCCATCAAATAAGGGGGCAAAACGTTCTATAATAGTTTAAAGTAATAAA
>CAZODQ010000027.1:0-11212 GCA_964578625.1 uncultured Actinomycetota bacterium | reverse complement strand
TTTAGCTACTGGAATGGATGAAATGAAAACGAAATCATTGGAAAGGTTTGGGTACGGAAAGTTTCCAAATATTCTTACCGCTCTCGAGTTTGAGCGCCTGCTTTCAGGTCTTGGTCCGACCGGCGGAGTTATAAAACGCGACGATAAAAAAGAACCGCAATCTATTGCGTGGTATGTGCTTAATAATCCTTCACCTGTTGGTTTTATGACTGCCGCTGCAGAGGCTATAGGCACTATTGAAAGAAATCCTAATGCTTCTGTTGCTGTTTTTTACGAAGGTATTGATCTGGAAAGGGATGATTATAAAGATTTTTACCATAAAGCAGTAGAATCTAAAATCAATTTTATCAAAACGGACTCTTTAAAAGTTACTGAAGGAAAAGACGGGAATATTGATATTTCTTATAGTAAGGAAGTATTTAATGCGGAGATGTTTGTTATTGTCCCGCCTTATGCTCCTACCAAAAGTACGCGTACTCTTGCAGATAAAGCAGGTTTAGAACTTGATCAATGGGGATTTTTTAGTAAAAAATCAGATAATTCAAATCCGATCTATACATCAAAAGAAGGAGTTTTTATATGCGGTAGTGCACAGGAGCCAAAAGGGATAGATGATGCAATCATTCAGGCATGTTCAGCAGCATCGCATGCAGCTTCACTGTTAGCTGTTTCACGCGGCAAGGAAATGACGGCTTTGCCTGAAAAGGATATTTTACCTGTAAAAATTGATGAAGAACCGTCAATTTTAGCAGTCATATGCCGCTGCGGTGTAAACATAGCAGGACTTCTTGATATAGATGAACTTATAAACTATACGGAATCACTTCCTTATGTGAAACATGTAGAGTTAACTCCTTTTGGATGTGACGGTGTGAAAGTAAGAGAACTATTAAAAACAAAAAAATTCAACAGAATTGTAATAGGTGCATGTTCACCAAAGACCCATGAAGACCTATTCTCACTTCATACAGAAATGGGGGGTTTAAACCGTTATTTAATGGAAATAGTAAACTTACGTAACCAATGCACCTGGGTACATTCGAATAATAAGGAAAAGGCTACGGAAAAAGCAAAAACGCTTATGAGAATGGGAATAAAACGTGCTGCATTGCTCGAGTCCTTGGATGATATTCACGTTCCGGTAACATCTGCCTGCCTTATAATAGGCGGAACCCCAAGTGGTATTGCCTGTGCTTTAAAACTTGGACAGGCCGGTCTTGATGTTTATTTAGTTGAGAAGGAATCAGGTCTTGAAAAAATAAAGGAAAATAACAATAAGTTTGTGAAAAACCTGATATATGAATTAAGTAAAAATGAGAAAGTAAAAATTTATACCGAAACTAAAGTAGGAAGAATAGAGGGTTTTGTAGGGAATTTCAGTGCTGAAATTGTAAGTTCAAAAGGGAAGGAAAATGTAGATATCGGCTGTGTTGTCATTGCAACAAGTAATGATATGAAAGCAGAATCAGAAAACAGTGATTTTGAGAGCGATTTACTTCTTCAGAGAGATGAAAAGAATTTCTTTATTGGGATGCTTGGTATTTTAAATCCCCTTGATTTCAATACTGATGGAGTGTTTAAATGCGGGACTGCACGGAAGAAAATGAGCATTCTGGATTCTATTATAGACGGTGAAGGTGCTGCATCACGGGTTGCAGGAATTGTTTTAAAAAAAGAGCTGGTTAAATCTCCTGCAATTTCATTTGTGGTGGAAGAGAATTGTGATGGCTGCGCATACTGTGTAGATCCGTGTCCTGCCAAAGCTATAACACTTATTGAATATATGCAGGAGGATGGCAGTATAAAAAAGACCGTCGAAGTAAATGAAGCAATCTGTCGCGGGTGCGGTGTCTGTATGGCAACATGCCCTAAAAAAGGTATTTATATCAAACATTTTAAACCTGAATATTTTGAAGAAATGATTAAATCTGTAGTGGAGGTTTCATAAAATGTCAAACGATTATGAACCGGTAATTATAGCATTTTGCTGCAATTGGTGTTCTTATTCGGCCGCGGATTCTGCAGGTACTGCGCGAATACAATATCCACCAAATATTTACATAATACGTTGTATGTGCTCCGGCATGGTGCATCCTAATTATGTAATTGATGCATTAACGCAGGGCCGTGCTGATGGAGTTTTAATTTGCGGATGTCATATTGGCGACTGTCATTATCAGGATGGCAATAAAAGAGCGGAAGCAAGAGCAGATGCAATAAGACTTATGCTCGAAGATTTTGGAATAGAGGATGAAAGGTTTAGATTGGAATGGGTTTCAGCTTCAGAAGGGCCTAAATTTGCAAAAATTGTAGAAGATATGACGCAAACACTTAAAAAGCTGGGCCCAAGCCCGTTTAAAACATGAGAGGTAAAAATGCAATTAGCGAAAATATTTAACAAAAAAAAGTTTATGTGGGATGGGAAAGATTATCCTGATAAAAAAAGCGCTACAGATGTAGCTCAAAAATATAAAAAAGACGGCTTTGAAACGGAGGTGTTTGAGGAAGAGAAGAAATATTATATTTTTACACGTAGAGTTGTAGAAGAAGTTGTAGTTGAAGGTCAACCTACTATTTAAAGAGAGGAGAGAAATTATGCCAGTAAAAGTTGCTGAAGAGTGGTTAAACATCTGCGGCGGGTGTGAGGTAACCATTTTAGACGTTGGAGAACCACTGCTTGATTTATTGCCCAAGCTTGAGATTGTGCATATGCCTGTACTTATGGACCATAAGTATTTTGGTCAAACAGGTGAAAAAACAGAAATGGAGATTCCGGAAGCAGATATAGGGATTATATCAGGCGGGATAAGAAATGAGGAAGAAAAACATATTACAGAGGAAATGAGAAAAAAATGCAAGACACTTATATCGCTTGGCTCCTGCGCATGTTTCGGAGGAATTCCTGCTTTGGCTAATCAATATCCGCTAGCAGAGCTTTATGATAAGGTTTTTAGGCAGTCAAAGACTACGGATTCGGCTGATACACCTGCAATGGATATTCCACCACTGACCGATAGGGTTTACGCTATTGATGAAGTAGTCAAAGTCGATGTCTATATTCCCGGATGCCCGACCTCACCCGAGCTTGTTGCCCAGGCGCTAACTGCGCTGCTTGAAGGAAAGACATTTGAAATACCGGAACGGAGTGTTTGTGATGACTGCCCTACAAAAAGAGAAAAAAAGGCGATTACAGCAGTTAAGAGACCGCTGGAATCGATAGTACCACCCGGTCAGAAATTAGAAGATTCGAGATGTTTTATGGAACTCGGCTATCTATGTCTTGGTCCTATAACGAGGTCCGGCTGCGGAGGTAGTGAAAAAACACCGAGATGTATTAAGGGATTTATGCCCTGTAGGGGCTGTTTTGGTCCGATAAGAAAAGGAGCTAATCCGATGGTCGAGATGATGGGTGCGCTTTCCAGTATCGGCCTTGACCCAAAGCTGATTCTTGACAGGCGTTCTACATTTCAGAGGTATATAGGAGCACAGGGCAGACTGAGACCACTGCCCAAGAGACCATAGAATTTTATTAGATAATTTCGGTACAATATTGACGCAGCACATAAAAAGTACCGATAACTAAAATTAAGAGGAGGTAAAATGGGTAAAAAGATTGTTATTCAACCCGTAACAAGGCTTGAAGGTCATGCAAAGGTTACTATACAGTTAGATGACAGCGGTAATGTAGAAGATACCATGGTACATATCGTCGAGCTAAGGGGATTTGAAAAGTTCTGTATCGGCAGGCCTGTAGAGGAGCTTCCAAGAATTACGACAAGCATTTGCGGTGTATGCCCGTGGTCACATCACCTTGCAAGCGCAAAGGCATGCGATGCTGTTTTTGGAGTAGAGATTCCGCCAGCGGGTAAAAAACTCAGGGAACTATGCAATTCGATTGCTTTTACCGAAGAACATATACTGCATTTTTATTTTTTGGCAGGGGCTGATTTTGTTATGGGTCCTGATGCAGATTATTCTGTAAGGAACGTAATAGGCATTGCTCAGAAATTTCCTGAAATAGGAAAGAAAGTTATAAGAAACAGACACTTAGGTGCAAGAATGCTGGAAATAATTTCGGGGAAATCCATACATCCAGTTACTGCGGTTCCTGGAGGATACAGCAAGGTTTTGACTTCAGAAGAAAGAGATGAAGCATTGAAAATGGCAAAAGAAGTACTGGAGTTTGCAAAATTTTCAATAGATTATGCCAAGAATAATATATTCCCGCCGTATATTGAAGCGGTCAAAACACTTGGTGTTATAAAAACAGGGTTTTTAGGAACAGTGACAAAAGACGGTACCATGGACCTTTATGACGGTTTTTTAAGGATGATGCAGGCTGACGGCAGTTTTGAGGACTTTACCTACGAGCAGTATACAGATTATATTGGAGAACATATTGAACCCTGGACATATCTGAAGTTTCCATATATGAAAAAGGCGGGTAAACTTTCAATGGATCTGGATAATCCTGTAGGTGTTTATAGAACCAATACGCTTGCAAGAATGAATGTTTGTGAAAAGATACGTACACCGCTTGCACAGAAAGAACTTGAAGAGTACCGTAAGGAATTCGGAAGGCCCGTACAGCTGACGCTTCTTTATAACTGGGCAAGATTAATAGAGCTGCTGTATAATGCCGAATATGCTGTCCAATTACTTGAAGATCCCGATATAACTTCAAAGGAAATAAGAGTTCCAGTCAAACCCCGTGCTGCAAGGGGAATAGGCTGTACAGAAGCACCAAGAGGTACGCTGATCCATGATTATGAAACAGATGAAAATGGGATTGTTACAAATGTAAATATGATTGTGGGTACCACACATAACAATGCGCCGATCAATATGTCGGTAAAAAAGACAGCAATGGATCTGATAAAAGACGGAAAATATGACCAGGGTATTTTAAATAGAGTAGAGATGGCAATTCGTGCATACGACCCATGCCTGTCATGTGCAACTCACAACCTGGATGGCAGCATTGCTGTTAAGCTGGATATTGTGGATGCTTCAGGTAAAGTGGTGAAAACTTTTAAAAATTAAATAATGCAAAGAGATATACCTGACCGTTACAGAAAACCGGTCCTTATAATAGGATGTGGGAATATCCTATTTGGAGATGACGGTTTTGGCCCTGAAGTAGTAGAATATTTGGGAAAAAACTGTAAAATCCCGGAATATGTTGAAGTAATAAATGCTGGGACCAGTATCAGAAATATCCTGTTTGATATAGCTCTTGCTGAAAATAGACCGAAAAAGATTGTTATAATCGATGCACTTGATGTAAGAAAAAAGCCGGGTGATATATTTGAGATTGAGGTTGAGGATATTCCGGAAAATAAGATAGATGATTTTTCGATGCATCAGCTGCCTACATCCAATCTTTTAAGAGAGTTAAAGGACCACTGCGGTATTAATATAAAAATATTCTCCTGCCAGGTAGAAAATATTCCTGAAAGTATATCAAAAGGCCTTTCAGAAAAGCTTCTTGATTCTGTTCCAAAAATATGTGATATGATAATCAGGGAGATAAATAAAGACTAGTAAATTTATCTTAAAGAAAATATGCATGAATATTCCATTGCGTGTTCTATTCTCGATATATTAAAAAAGGTAGTAAAAGAGAACAAAGTAAGAAAGATAAAAAGGATTGATTTTGAAATAAGTTCAATTGCGCATATTGAACCAAAATCGATTGAGTTTTATTATAATTTCCTGACCAGGGACGATAATGTCCTAAAAGATGCCAGCCTTAAGTTTGTAAAGAAAAAAGCCCAGATCAAGTGCGAAGATTGTGGAAAGATTTCCGAAATAGAAGATCTTTTTATTGCCGAATGCCCAAAATGCTCAAGCAGAAAAATAGAAATCGTTGATTTTGATGAGATTAAAATAATCTCAGTTGAAACATAATACTTGATTGTTGATCTTAACAAATTCTTGGGAGCTGCTCGCTGTAATGAAGGTCGAGAATCCTTCTGGTGCCCAATTCTGTGTTTAAAACAATAAGACCTTCACCTTTTTCGGTAACTTCTCCTATGATCTGGCTGTCCCTACCGTATTTATTTTTCTTCATTTGGCCAAGTATTTTAGGCGCGTCTTCTTTATCTACAACAGCTACCATTTTTCCTTCATTGGCAATATAAAGAGGATCAAGCCCAAGGAACTGGCAGACCCCGAGCACTTCTTTTTTTATCGGGATCTTTTCTTCGTATATGTTGATATTGGTTCCAGAAAGCCTTGCCATTTCAAAGAGTATTGAGGTCAGGCCGCCTCTCGTTGGATCTCTTAATGCATGTATTTCTGTCGAAGCGCTAAGCATATCTTTGACAAGAGAATTCAAAGGTGCACAGTCGCTTTTAATGCTGGTTTTGAAATTAAACTCCTTTCTCTGGCTGAGGATAGCAGTTCCATGGTCTGCAATACTTCCGTTTATAAGTATCTTATCGCTGACTTTGATATTTGCAGGGGATATATCTATATCATTATCAACAAGTCCTATTCCGGATGTATTTATAAATATTTTATCAGCACTTCCTTTTTCCACGACTTTTGTGTCACCTGTGACTATTTTTATATCAGTATCAGCCGTTACTTTTTTTATTGAAGCAAGTATCTTTTCAAGATCAGAGACTGGTAGTCCTTCTTCTATGATAAAAGAAAGGCTGAGCGCAAGGGGAGTACATCCTGTGGTTGAAAGATCGTTTATGGTACCGCATATACTCAGTTTTCCGATATCTCCGCCTGGGAAGAAAATAGGGTCAACTGTAAAGCTGTCTGTGGTAAAGGCAATTCTGCCGCTTACGGGTTTGAGTACGGCACTGTCTTCCAGTTTATTTAAGATCTCATTTCCAAAATATTTAAGAAACAGGTTATTTATAAGCTCGCCTGTCTTGATCCCGCCGTCTCCGTGGGAAAGCTGTATAATCTTATCCTTAAACTTTTTACTGTTTGCCATATAAAAATTATTAAAATGTCAGATTTTTAATCTCTCATACTTATAATATGCTGCACAGGAACCTTCACTTGATACCATACAGGGCCCTACAGGATTTTCAGGCCTGCAGGTCTTTGAAAAAAGCCTGCATTCGGTCGGTTTTATGATTCCCTTAAGAACATCTCCGCATTTGCAGCCGGCTGGTTCCCTGGAATTTATCTCTTTTACCGGAAAGTGTTTTTTTGCATCGAAATGCATATAATTTTTCTTTAATTTAAGACCGCTTCCGGAAATTTTTCCAAGGCCCCGCCATAATGAATCTGATTTATCAAATACCTCATAAATTGATTTTACTGCTGTGGGGTTTCCCTCCTGCCTTACCACCTGGCTGTACTGGATCTCCACCTCCGATAGCCCTTTTCTTATTTGTTCTGTTATCATCACAATGGACTTTATAATATCAAGAGGCTCAAATCCGCTTATGACGCAGGGTACATTATAGTCACGTGCTATGAAATTATATGGAGTACTTCCGATAATCGCAGAGACATGCCCCGGGCAGAGGAATGCGTCAATTTTTATTTCTTTGTCAATAAGCAGGAGCTCCAGTGCTTCTGGTATGAGTTTGTGTGCATTGTATATATAGAAATTCTTGATTTTTTCTATGTATGCTCTTTTAATAATAATGGAAGTCAGAGGAATTGTTGTCTCAAAGCCAATTGCTATAAAAATAACTTTTTTTTTGGGATTATTTTTAGCAAAATCCAGTGCATCGGAGGGGGAGTAGCAAATCTTTATATCCCTTCCCTGTGACTTTTCATTGTAAAGGCTTGATTCGGTTCCCGGCACCCTGAACATATCTCCGAAGGTAAATATGGACACGTCGTACTGCCTTGTAATCTCGATTATCCAGTCAATATCATTTACAGAGGTAACACAGACCGGGCATCCCGGACCGCTTGTAAGGTTTATATTATCAGGAAGCAGCTGTCTTAAACCGTGTCTTGATATGGCCATGGTATGAGTTCCGCATACCTCCATTATATTAATTTTACGGTCAGGCCTGTTTTTATTTAAAAACTTTACAAGTTTGTTAATTTTTTTCTTTATCAAGGTATTCCTTCCAGTAACCCTGTGATATAAGTGCGTCTTCTTCATCTATAAGCTGTATTGCAAACCCGGCGTGTACTATGACATAATCTCCTATATTGACACCCGGGACAAGAGAAATATTGACTTCTTTTTTAACTCCAAGACTTTCAACTTCTGCTATATTTTTATTTATCTTAGTTATCCTGGCAGGAATGGCTAAACACATGACTTAAGCTCTCCTTTCTTTGAGAATAAGATTTTCAATGCGGCAATATATGCCTGCCCCAGGGAAATACCCCCGTCATTTACAGGGACCTTAAAATTTGAGTATACATTGAAATTGTTATTTTTCAATATATTGTAACATTTGCTAAGAAGGTAATTGTTTTGAAAAACACCGCCGCTTAATGCAACTTTGTTAATATTATGGGTTTCTCTAATCATCTGGCTGATGTTTAGTACGGCATCTGCCAGAGTGTTATGGAACTTAGCAGATATTTTACTTTTATCTATTCCATCCTGTATATCTTTGATTATCTGTTTAAATATATACAGGTCATCTATAATATATTTACCGCTCATATTATTTATTTTAATATCATACTTTTCCTTTTCATTGCCGGCAGCTGTCATTTCAAGGTGTATTGCTGCTTCACCTTCAAAACTGGCTGAATGAGTACAGTCAAGTATTGAGCTTACTGCATCAAAAAATCTTCCCATGCTGGTGGTAACCGGGCTGTTAAATTTGGTATCTATCTGCTTTTTAATAGTATATATTTCAAGTTCGGATATTATTTCCTTATAAAACGGAAATCTGTGGTATACGAATTCTGAAAATCTATTTTTGCCATATTCATGCCTGTCCCATAAATAATATAAGTAAGTAATTGCCATCCTATAGGGATTTTTGATTACAGCCTCTCCGCCGGGCATAACCTTTTCCTTGAGGTGTGCCATTCTTTTATAGCTTAGGCCATCAGAGGTTATAAGTATTTCACTGCCCCAGATCTTTTTATCGTCTCCATAACCTGTACCGTCCCAGGCAAAGCCGATTATACTGTCATTTATATTGTTTTCGGCAATTACACTTGCAATGTGTGCCTTATGATGCTGTACTTCAATCTTTCTTTTTACATTTAGTTTTTTGGCAAATTTTGTTGAAGCATAACCGGGGTGTTTATCATAAACTACTAGATCAATTCTTTCGATATTAAATAGTCTCCTGTAATTATCAAATGTTGAATTTAAGAATTCCATAGACTCTATATCATCAAGGTCACCTATATGTTGGCTTATAATCCCGTAGTTTTTTACCATAAAACAGAAGGTATTTTTCTCATGTGCTCCTGCTGCCATTATAATATGTTTTCCAATATATTTTCCTAGTTTTACCGGATAGGGAGAGTAACCTCTGGCCCTCCTTATGATCATTTCTTTATCATTAAAGATTTTTATTACAGAATCGTCATATCTGGAATAGATATCCCTGTTGTGGATCAGGAAGTAATCACAGATGTTTCCAAGCCTCCCGTAAGCTTCAGGATTTTCGGCAGCAATAGGCTCTTCGGATACATTTCCGCTGGTCATAACAAGAGGGATATCAATATGGTTGAAAAGCAGGTGGTGGATAGGGGTATAGGGGAGCATTACCCCTTCGTATCTATTATATAAAGAAACATATTTGGATATTGTATTATTGCCGGGCTTCTTTTTTAACAGGACGATAGGAGCCCTTGATGAGGTAAGGCTTTCTATTTCAGTTTTATTTAGATAACAGTATTTTTCTACGGACTCAATGTTTTTTATCATAACGGCAAACGGCTTTACGGGCCTTTTCTTTCTTTTTCTAAGTTCTGAAACGATACTGTCGGAAGTTGCATCGCATGCTATCTGGAATCCACCGAGACTCTTTATGGCAATGATCTTTCCTTCCTTAAGTAATTTTGCTGCTTTAATTATTGGACTATTAGTATTTATATTTTTACCTCTGCTGTCTGTCAGCATAAGCTTAGGTCCGAAACTGTTACATGCATTTGGCTGCGCATGGAATCTTCTGTCAAGGGGATTGTTGTATTCTTCAGTACAGTCCTTGCACAGTGTAAATTTATGCATAGTGGTATTCGGCCTATCGTAAGGCATCTTCTTTATAATAGTAAATCTTGGTCCGCAATTGGTACAGTTAGTAAACGGATAATAGTATCTACGATTGTTTTCTTTATTGTTTATATCTTCTATACACTTGCTGCAGGTGGCGATGTCTGGAGAGATAAGCTGGAATTTCTCTTTGGTCTCCCTGCTTTTTTCTATTGTAAAATCTGTAAAATCCTGGAAAGATACTTCCTTAAATTCTATTTTTTCAATAAAGGATGCGGGCGGCTTTTGTGAACTGATATCAGCAATAAAGTTATCAACCCTATCACTGCCCGGTGCATTGATATTTATAAAGACTCCTTCAGTAGTGTTGGCAACTGATCCTGAAAGGTTATGTTTTTTTGCGAGTCTATATATAAAGGGTCTAAAGCCCACGCCCTGTACTATACCGGTTACAGCTATTTTATATGTTTTTAAATTCTTATTTTTACCGTTCATTCTATTAGAAATTAACCTTTGATATTTTAACAGCAATGTCTAAGTAAAGCTAATGGTATTGTGGGTGTGGGCGTTGGTTAGTGGGGTGTAATTTGATATGTGATTAATAGTTAATTTAATTATGATTTGTAAAAATTAATCAATTGGATAAGAAGGAATAATTGTATTAAATAGTTAAGAATTTTTTTAATAAAGTAGTATTTTTTGTGATTTTTAGTATATAACTCGGCTTATAGGCTAACTCCAACTTTTTTTATGCTATAAGCCGACTAAATAGGGTATATTTCCTAGGTAATACTTAAATTTTCACACTATATTAGCTTACTTTTATAGTTACTATTATACAAGTGAACTGTATTAATTCAATTTATTTTTTCTATTTAGTACAAGAATTAACCTTTTCGAGGGTTTTCTTAGAACTAGTCTAATTTGAAAGTTAGGATTTGGCTGATCCTATGGGCTTCTTAAAATTGATCTTCTCCTGAAAAATTAGTTCAATCAAAATGTTAGTATTTCAGACTGTCCCCTATTTATTGGACACATAGATAAAACTTGACAAAAAATCTTTAGGAGTTAATATATAATCACTATGAACAC
>CAZODQ010000026.1:0-12414 GCA_964578625.1 uncultured Actinomycetota bacterium | reverse complement strand
GAGGCTTGGTCCTTTCAAATTTTTGTTTAGCCATAATATATCCTTTCTTTGTTTTAGAATCCCACAAAATTGGTAGCGGTGATTGGATTTGAACCAATGGCCCCACGGGTATGAACCGTGTGCTCTAACCCCTGAGCTACACCGCCATAAAAGCCTAAAAAACACTTTTTCAATAAAAGTAATTATAATTATTTTTAATTATTTTTAAAGTAATGATAAATTTTATAAAAGAAGATTTTAAGTGTCAAATACAATAAGCAAGAAGTCCGATTTCTTTTCGATGCTATTGCAATTTTGTTTTTGCCCAACGTAGACTGCACATTTTAAAATCCAGTAAAATTTCATACATGAACTAAATAATATAAAACAGGAATAATTTATATTAAAATAGCTTATAAAAAATGGATAAAAATAATATAATAAACAGACGATATCTGACAAACCAAAAAGAAATAAGATTATTATGAAATATTTTAAAATCTTCTTATCAGCATTCGGCCTTATTATATTGTTCTATCTTATATCACCCTGCAGGATATATGCCTATCTTGATGCAGGGACTGGCAGTTATATTATTCAGATAATCATAGCTGTTGCAATCGGCGGAGCATTCGGAGTCAAGATCTTCTGGCGCAAAATTTACGGCTTCTTTAAGAACCTCTCGTTAAAGGCAAAGAAAAATGATAAAATCAAAAACCGATAAGCATGTCCATAGTTCTTTCCGAGACCCCAGCGGATTCCTTTTCTATAAAGACAGCTCCATCTATCGACAGATAAACAAACTCTATAAAGATGACTATGACCACCTGATGAAATCAGGACTATACAGCAAACTCGTTGAAAGCCAATTACTTATTCCTCATAAAGAAGCCAATATACAGGGTCCCGATCCCGGTAAAGCTTACAAGGTAATACAGCCGGACCAGATACCTTTTATATCATATCCCTATGAATGGTGTTTCAGCCAGCTTAAGGATGCAGCACTGGTCACTTTTAAAATTGAAAAAATTGCCATGGATTTTGAAATGACTCTAAAAGACTCGAGTGCATACAATATCCAGTTTAAAAATGGAAAACCGGTTCTTATAGATACATTATCTTTTAAAAAATACATAAAGGGTGAGACCTGGATAGCATACAGGCAGGCCTGTCAGCACTTTATCGCACCTCTTGCATTGATTGCCTACAGGGATATCAGATTAAATCAATTATCTCGTATTTACCTTGATGGAATACCGCTTGATCTTGCAAGTGCACTGCTGCCATCCAGCACCGGTTTTAAAGCTTCGCTGCTTTCACATATTCACCTCCATTCTAAAAGCCAAAAACACTTTGCGGATAGGAAAGTAAACGTTGGAGCACATAAAATAAGCCGCCTGTCTTTTCTGGCACTTATAGACAGCCTGGAATCTACAGTTAAAAGAATGAAATGGCTGCCGGAAGGTACTGAATGGGCTGATTACTACCAGGATACCAATTATTCTAGGGAAGCATTTGAACATAAAAAAGAGATTATTAAAAAATTATTAGGGGAGACCAGTACCAAAAAGCTATGGGATTTCGGTGCAAACGACGGGTTATTCAGCCGTATTGCATCGAGTCAAGGAATATATACAGTCTCTTTTGATATCGACCCGGCTGCAGTTGAAAAAAATTACCTCAGAAGCATTAAAAATAGTGAAACCGATATTCTTCCCCTGATCCTTGACCTGACCAACCCCAGCCCTTCCATTGGCTGGGAAAATAAAGAGAGAACCTCGCTTATAGAACGAGGACCGGTAGATACTGTACTTGCCCTTGCGCTTATCCACCACCTGGCGATCACAAACAACCTCCCCTTAGGTAAAATTGCAGAGTTCTTCAGTTCCATTTGCAGCTGCCTTATAATTGAATTTGTGCCCAAAGATGATTCTCAGATTCAGAGAATGCTTTCCACTAGAGAGGATATTTTCCCTGATTATACCAGAGAGGTTTTTGAAAAAGAATTTAAAAAATACTTTATGATAAAACAGATTGATAAGATCAAGGATTCCAAAAGAATACTATATCTTATGAAAAAGAGTTAAAAAAAATCATGAAAAAAACGCTTATTATACACCCTTTTCTATTCGGCTTGTTTCCTATCCTTTTTCTCTATTCCTATAATATAAGAGAGCTCCCATTTACTGAAATCATCATCCCTTCAGCTATCGTATTAGGTTTTACAGCCATATCAGTGACTCTGCTCTGGCTGATTTTAAAAAAGGATTTTAAAAAATCAGGAATAATCACCTCTTGCTTTTTAATTTTGTTTTTTTCCTACGGCCGAGTCTATGATGTGATACAGGGTGCCAGCCTTGGCACTTTTATAATCGGCAGGCACAGATATCTGATGTTTCTCTGGTCTATACTGTTTATCCTGGGTCTGTATTTTACTATAAGGACGCGCAGGGATCTTCGAAACTTTACCAATATCTTAAATATTATTGCTATTGTACTAGTTTTATTCTCGCTTTCCAGTATCGGAATCTATAAATTAAATACTGCAAGAGTAGAAAGAGACACAACATTAAGTAAGCAGGATGACCAGGGGGAAGTATATGAGTCGGAGGATCAAACTGTATTTCCAGATATATATTATATAATTCTTGATGGGTATGCCAGCTCAAATACACTTAAAGAAGTCTACGATTACGATAACAGCGATCTTGAAGATTATCTTACAGAAAAAGGTTTCTATATTGCAGCCGAGAGTACAAGTAATTATCCCATGTCTTTTCTATCAATGTCTTCCTCATTAAATATGGAGTATATCAATTATCTAAATGATACATTAGGTCCGAGCTCTGACGACAGAACCATACCCCATCAGATGATTGAAGACAATAAGGTAATGAAACTTTTAAAATCAATGGGATACCAGTATATTCACTTCAGTTCCGGCTGGGGGCCTACGAATTACAATCAATATGCAGATTTAAATATAGCGATCAGCCATAACAAATGGGATGATTTTCAGACCCTGCTTATCCAAACTACAATGGCTGATGCTTTTGTAAAGAAATTTTTTCAGGATGTTGGAAGGAGTAGGGTCATTAATACTTTTTCCAGTATTGCAAAAATACATGAAATCGAGGGGAAAAAATTCGTTTTCTCCCATATAGTCTGCCCCCATCCTCCTTATTTATTTAATAAAGACGGCGGACCTGTCCCGGAAGCGGAATTTAATATGGATGAATGGGGCCCGGCACAAAAAGAATATTATTTAAACCAGTTGATTTATATCAATAAGGAAATCAAAGAACTTGTTTATGAAATACTGTCAAATTCGGAGATCCCTCCCGTCATTGTACTTCAGGCTGATCACGGTTCCCGTAATACCTTTATTGAAGGGAAATACCCAACAGATGATATGTTCAGAGAAGGAATGAGAATATTTTACGCAATATATATACCCCAGGAGAGATATGACCTTTTATATGATTCCATAACCCCTGTCAACACTTTCAGGGTAATATTTAATACTTGTTTTGATATGGATTATGAACTACTTGATGACCGGAGTTATTATTCATTCGAAGTCGAACCCTACAGATTTAAAGATGTAACAGAGATCGTGGATTATGATTAAGGTTGTAACTAAAATCTTTTAAAGGCTTTAAAATAAACTTAAATTTTTATTAATACAACGGCTTTAAATCAACCTTCTTATTTTTAATAAGCTTAACACAAGCATTTACAACCCTGGGATCATATAACTTACCTCTTCCCTGCTTGATTTCTTCCATAGCCTTTCTAACACCTAAAGCAGGCCTATAAGGCCTATGAGAAGCCATAGCTTCTACAACATCAGCTACCGCGAGTATTTTAGCTTCCGGAATGATCTTATCTCCTTTTAAGCCCTGCGGATATCCAGAACCATCTATTCTCTCGTGGTGCTGCAGTATAATATCAGCCACAGGTTCCGGGAAATCTATATGACTTATCATATTATATCCTAACTTGGGATGAGTTTTAACCATATCATATTCTATTTTTGACAGTCTCCCCGGCCTGGTCAGGATAGATGCAGGCAGATTTATTTTTCCTATATCATGAATCAATGCTGCTATATTCATGGCTTCTATCTTTTCTTCACCCATGCCCAGCTCTTTCGTAATAGCCGTGGCAAGGACTGCCACTCTTTTTTGATGTCCTGAAGTATATGGGTCCTTGACCTCAACTATGGAAGCTAAAGTATTTATAACATCATTTAAAACTTCCTTTAACTTCTGGTAACCTTCCTGAACCTTCTTTTCTGCTGTCTTGCGTTCCGTTATATCCCTGACCATTCCTTCATAACATACGGGTTTTCCATACTTATAAACTACTCTTGAGTTGATCTCAACTACTATTATAGAACCGTCTTTCCTTTTAAGCCGGGTTTCAAATATCTTATTTCTCTTGTCCGGTCCCGGTCTATCTTCTTTCCGGACATATAACTGTGTTGGGATATCGATTGCAATAAGTTCTTCTTTGCTGCTATAACCCAGCATTTTTACAAGGGATGGGTTAACATCGATATATTTTCCTTCCAATGTGGTCCGGTAAACTCCATCAAGAGAATTTTCAAACAGTAAACGGTATTTTTCCTCACTCTCTTTTACTTTTTTTTCTGCTATCTCAATATCAGATAAATCTACCAGTATCACTCTTATTCCGGTAACCTTACCTTTACCATCTAAAAGAAAATTAGGATGAACAATTGCGCGAAACGTAGTTCCGTCTTTTCGTTTTATTTTATAGATAGAAGTCCTTCTATCTTTTTTCCCTTTTAAAAGCTTGATAAAATTGACTGTGAGTTTCACTTTTTCCATTGGGACTACTGCCTGCATAATATTAAATCCTTTATCCATATCCTCCTGTGTATAGCCGGTTTCATCGAATGCTTTTTTACTGGCATAGGTGACTTTCCCCTTAAGGTCCAGATCGACTATTATTTCATCCAGTGTCTCTGCCAGTTCTCTATATTTCTTTTTACTTTCTAATATAGACTCCTCGGCTTTACGTAATTCAGAGATATCATTAAAATTCTCAACTACACCGATTATATTCCCACCAGCATCCTTCAGCGGAAGTGCGGTAAGTATGCATGGGATTATTTTTTTATCAATTCTGACCTTATTAACCTCTTTTTTAATCTTTCTTGCCCCCCCAAGTATTTTTTTTAATACACAGGTCGGTTTATTGCAGCCCGGATTGTAAAAGACTTTATAACATTTTCTTGCAAGATTCTTCTTCTCATCCACTCCTGAAATCTCACAAAATTTTTTATTGACTTTCAGCACATTAAAATTTGTATCAATAAAACGCACTCCATCAAAATTTATTTCAAATAATATATTCAATTCTTTATTGGTATAATTTAGTTCATCCTCCATTAATTTCCTGTTTATGGCAGCGGTTACCTCCTCAGAAATAGTCATCATCCTCTCCAGATCACTGTTTTCATACAAGTTTCTACTGCCGATATCAATAATTCCTATTGATTTGTTATTTTCTATTAAAGGAACGATCATTATTGAATTAGTACCTAAAATCCGGTAAATCCCCGGTACTAATTTCTTAATGGATTTATACAATATCTCAGATTTAGGTTCGAGATTTTCAACAAACTCCAGTATTGCTTTCTTTATATCTTCAGGATTACTTAAAATCAGCGGCTTTTTTCTTTCCAGAACTTTATAGTAAAAACCTTTTTTTATAAGAGGGACTCTAACTTCCTGGATTTTCATCCCGATTAATGATTCTATCTTCCTCAATATATTGAGGGGGGTTGTGTAATTCTGCATTATCAGGGATTTTTTATCACTGCTGAGTAAATAAACCGTTGCACCTGAACTGGAAAAAAGTCTTTTGGTCTGGTCTGAAAACAGTTTGATTGTCTCTTTTAGACTTCTTCCCGTATTTACAGCATGATTTATACAGGAAATTGCTTTCAGGTCTTCAAACCTATCAAACAATTCTTCAATATCATTATCTTTATTTTCCTGAAGCTTTTCTGGTTCTCCGGAACCACCTTTAACTTTATCCTTAAATTTAAGCTTTTTTTTTATCATTTGTTATAAATCAATTATAATATCTATATTTAAAAAATATTATATAATTATATAACATTATTATTGCTTATTCAAATACGCTCGAATTATATATGATTTAAAATTTCTGGTTCCTAATTAAAAACACCGATTGGTTTAAGACTTCTTATAATATAGATTGTTGAATTTAAAAGTTACGAAGGAGCCGTCAATTGCCTTGGAGAAGATCATACATTACCGTGAAAAATCCTATAGTCTCCGGTTAAGAAGTACAGGATCCTGTCTGCTATATTTACCGACTGGTCGCCCATTCTCTCAAGGTAGCGACTTGCAAGTGCAATATTAGTAATGAATTTTATATTTTCCTTTCCCTTTTTTGTGGAAAACAATTTCCTGAATATCATCTTTTGAATCTCATCAACTGCATCATCGGATTTATCCAATTTTGATGCAAGCCTTGGATCCCTGTCTTTAAATGCTTCCAGTGCGCGTGTCAGTTCGTGTTTTACGAGATTTCCCATTTCTACTAAAAGGTCTATAGTTCTTTTATCCAGATTTTTATTCTCTTTTTCTCTTGAAAGACGCTTGATAATCCTGGCTACATTCACTGCAAGGTCACCAATTCTCTCAAGGCTTTTAATTATTATACTTACAGAGTGAATAAATCTAAGGTCAACTGCGACTGGCTGATGTTCTGCCTGAATAACTATACATTTTTCCTCAATGGAAATATCATATTCATTTATTTTTTCATCCCCATCAATGATTTTCTCAGCCAGCTGCTGATCTATCTTTACCAGCGCCTCAATAGAATCATGTACTGCATCCTGGACAAGACTCCCCATAGCAAGTACATCTTCTGTTATTTCTCCGAGTTTCTGTTGGAATGTCTTTCTCATTTTATACCTCTAAATCTATTTTAATTGTATATAAGCGATTTTTCTATCTATTTTTAATTATGTTATCAGGGGGTCAAATATTTTTCGGCAGCACAATTTTAAAACTTGTTTCAATGTTCGGCCTGCTGGTAACTTCTACCCTGCCTCCATGAAGATCCACTGTGTGTTTTACAATGGAAAGCCCCAGTCCTGATCCGATCCTTTTTAAAGAATATGGTGACTTTCCTCTGAAGAATCTTTGAAAAATATAAGGAAGGTCCTCTTTTAATATTCCTTTTCCGTTATCAGCAAAATTTAAATATATATTTTCTTCATCCTCCGAAAGATTTATTTTTAACCTGGATCCGCTGCCTGCATAAAACATTGCGTTTTCTATTATATTTCCTGCAAGCTGCCTAAAGAGTTCTTCATCTGATCTGTATTTTATTGAATCCTTTGTATGCTCAAACTCAACGGTAATATTATTTTCATCCGCCAGAAAATCCAACGAATCAATACTTTCCCTTATTACCTCTACAAGATCTATATCATTTGCAAATATCACATTACGCCTGTATTCGATCCTTGAAAGATCAAGGATATCTTTTATCAGAAAGTTTAACCTGTTCACTTCTTCAAGACCTTTGTTTAAATATTTTCTCACCAGCTTTTTATCTTTTATACCAGAACCGAGGATTGTTTCCAGATATCCTCTTATCGATGTAAGGGGTGTTCGCATTTCATGTGAGACATTTGCAACAAATTGGCTCCTCAGCTTCGAGAACTCAACTTCCTGTGTTACATTCTCCGCCAGTACCAAAACACTTATTTCTTTTCCGGCTTCTGCCTTTATAGAAATACTTTTACTTCCTGTATTATAATCAAATTCTAAAGGAATAGTTTCTATAGTAAGATACAAGTCTTCATAACCGTAAAATTTCATATCTTCTTTTTTTTGTTTTCTATCCTTTATTGTGTCTGCTACCATACTTTCTAATTTTGCATTACTGAACACCATCATTATGTTTTCTCCAATTACTTTACTGCTCTCGAGATGGAAAAGATTTAGAAGTGAAGCATTTATTTTAATAATCTTTTTATCAATTCCGATTATCATGATGCCCATAGACATATTATTTAAAACAGTATCTATGAGTTTTGAATTCTTTTTAAACTGTTCAGAGATATTGTTTATAAGCTCCTTAACATCCCGGAATCTTTCATACTCGTTTAATTTTGATGATACATGCACTGATGAATTATCAATACCTATATTACTGATTTCGCTTATACCCGATGATAAAATATCTAAAAGCGTTTTGAAGTGTCTGTATATCTTCTTTACTCTTAAATGATAATATATAGTCAGTACTAAAAGAATTAGCACAACTATTGCCAGTAAATATATATAAATTTCCTGTGACATCAAACCTATATTAATCTTATTTAATATTAAAAAAATAATATCAGAGTTAAATATTAAATTCTACTTATGGATTTTAAAGCTTAATTCAGAGGTAATTACATCCCCGGCTGATACTCGGTAATAAGAAATGCCTGCAAAGAATCATGTACCGCATCCTGGACAAGGCTTCCCATGTTTATCAAATCCTGGTTTATTTCGTCAAGTTTCTCATAAAATATCCTCCTCATAATCAATCCCCGTTTTTTAAAAACCAGTAATCGTACTATTCACCCCTGCGCAATCTTGCCCTTGCCCTTATAATCGCTCCGGTTACCGCAAATATCATTACCAGTATAAGCAGCACCAGAGCAGTCCCCCACTGCATATCTTCAGGAGCATCCGGCATAGTGGTAGCAACAACAAATAGATGATAGGGAAGAGCCATTGTCTGGCTGAAGATAGAATTGGGCAGGTCGGGCTTCATAAACGCTGCTACCGTAAATAATATGGGCGCAGTTTCCCCGGCAGCTCTTCCTATTCCTATAACAGAACCGGTTATTATTCCCGGCAGGGCCCGGGGAAGTACAACTTTTACTATAGTCTGCCATTTGGTAGCACCCAGTGCCAGAGACGCGTGCCTGTAAGTCTCCGGAACACACTTTAATGCTTCCTCCGAAGCTGTAATGATAACCGGGAGAATCAAAAATGCAAGGGTCAGGGAACCTGCAAGGATAGACTTCCCAAAACCGAAAAATATTACGAACATACCCAGACCGAATAGACCGAATACCACTGACGGTACTCCTGACATATTTATTATTGAAAGCCTTATTATCTTTGTGATCCTGTTTTTTACCGCATATTCGTTCAAATATATTGCAGAAAATACTCCAATCGGAAGGGCAAAGATTATGGTCCCCAGCACCAGATACAAAGTACCTACGATAGCTGGCATTATTCCGCCTTCACGCATACCTGATTTCGGCTTCTGACTGATAAATTCCCAGCTCAGTGTTGGTCCGCCCTTGACAATAAGATAAATTATTATGCCAAATACAAATATAATGACTATAAAGCTTAAAAATAGTAATACTGAATACCAAATATTCTGTTTTAAATACCTGCTTTTCATTTTTTTATCTATCATACGTTTCTGATCCTGCCTACATATCTGTCAGCAATCAAATTGATAATGAATGTTATAATAAATAATATCAATCCAATGGCAAACAAAGCTGAATAATGAAGTCCTCCCTGAACAGTCTCGCCCATTTCTGCTGCTATGGTTGCAGTTATTGTCCTTACAGGCTGCAGCCAGGAAAATGCTATCCTGGGAGAATTACCGGTTATCATCAGTACTGCCATGGTCTCTCCGACTACCCTTCCCAGTCCGAGTAAAACTGCGGCAATAATACCCGAAGAAGCGGCCGGAACCACTGTTTTAATTGTCGTCTCCCATTTTGTGGCTCCGAGTGCAAGAGATGCATGTCTTAATCTTTTAGGCACTGCATTTATTGCATCCTCTGAAATTGATATTATAGTCGGAAGAGCCATAAACGCCAGCATTATTGACCCGCTTAATGCGGTAAGCCCGATACTGAGACCGAACACCTTCTTTACAATCGGTACAATAGTCTTTAGACCAATAAAACCTATCACTACAGAGGGAAGAGTTGCCAGTACCTCTATTATCGGTTTGATTGTTTCTCTTACAAACCTGGGGGCAAGTTCACCTATGTAGATTGCCACCCCGACACCCAGAGGTACAGATATTAATATAGCACCAAATGCTACTTCAAAAGAGCCGACCAGAAGAGGGACAAAGCCGAATTTCCCTACAACCGTAGGCGACCATTGGGTTCCACCCAGAAAATTAAATATAGGATACTGACTGAAAAACTTAATGGAATTATATACAAGGAAAGTAAGTATTAAACCTAGTACTATAATAGAGATTATACCGTTTAGCAAAATAAATTTTGCTATAAAAAAACTTTTTAAATTCCTAAATTTTATCTTTAGCCTTATCATCAATATGGAGGATTATATTTACAAAAATATAATACAAATAATTTTAAAATTAAGCTATATTTTTTAAAATTAGGGTTTATAGATTTATAAAAATCTATAACCCCTCTTCTCTCTTTTTTCAGTATTCTTTTTTTCAATCCTGTATCAAACAGTTTTATGAAAATCTCTTTTTTAAATCTACGGAAGAGGTACAAAACCTGCGCTCTGAACCAGGGCCTGGCCTTCATCACTTAGAAGAAAGTCAAGATAAGCCTGACCTATATCACTCAGGTCGCCTTTCCTGTAATAATTATATAGTGGTCTTGATATAGGGTACTCTCCCGATCTTGCCGTATCAAGCGAAGGTTCTATGCCTTCCACATTTACCAGCTTGGCTCCGCCGTCGACAGCTTCCTTCAGGTATCCAAGACCGATATAACCTATTGTATTGTCGTTATCAGCAACTGTATTTACCACATCAGCATTTGACTGGAGGGCTAGAGCAGTAGCCGCAAAGGTATAATCCTCAAATTCTTTATCGATCTGGACTACTCTTTCAAGGAAGTACTCATAAGTACCTGATGACGAGTCCCTGGAAGCTAAAACTATCTGGGTATCCGGTCCGCCCACTTCGCTCCAATTGGTAATCTCTCCTCTAAAGATATCGGAAAGTTGCTGTATGGTCAGATCATCAACACCTGTGATATTTCCGCTGGTCACAACACATATTGCATCAATTGCCACCACTACTTCTTCCAGTTCTATTCCGAGATCGGCGGCTTCGTCTTTCTCTGTATCTTTTGCAGCTCTTGAAGCATTACCTATGTCATTTAATCCGTTTATTGCTTCGGATATCCCCGTTCCGGAACCTCCGCCGCTGACAGTCACTGACCCGCCGTATTCGTCCATGAAAGCTTCCGCTGCCAGAGTTGTAATAGGGAGGATTGTAGTAGAGCCAGAGATATTAAGCTCCTGGCCTTCAAACTGTTTTCCGCCTTCTTCTGTTGTTCCTCCTGCTTTCACTTCTGCATTTACTTCTTCCGTTTTATTACAGCCGGAAAATATAATGCTCCCTATAAACATTATTACTACTGCAAGGCTAATAACATCCCATATTTTGTTTCCACTTCTTGACAATTTTTACTCCTTTCTAACATTAAAATCAGCCATAATGATATCAGAGGGGATTATAGCAAATAATGAATTTGCGATGTTAATAAAAAATTAAATAATTGTTAAAAAAAGATTAAAATTCATTGGAGAGTTTATAACCATATCCATGGATAGTTTTTATGTATTTTTTCCCAAAATCTTTATACGACATTTTCTTTCTTATTCTTCTGATATGGACATCAAGCGTCCTGGTGTCTCCAAAATAATCCTCGCCCCATATGGCTTTAATGAGATCCATTCTAGTCATCAGACTATTTATATTTCTGATCAGCATGGTCATGACTTCAAATTCTTTCGGATTTAATTTTACAGGCCTTTTATCAAGGAAGAGTTCATGTTTTTCTTCATTTATACATAAATTTATGGAATTAAAAATATATTCACTCCGCAAAGGTTTCGCCTTCTTTGACTGAACCTTACTTTTTGATCGCTTTAGGAGATTTTTTACTCTTGCCATAAGCTCTCTCATTCCAAACGGCTTTACCATATAATCATCGGCACCCAGCTCTAATCCAAGCACTTTGTCCAACTCTTCACTTTTAGCACTCAGAATTATAACCGGTACATCCGTTCTCTCTTTAATGTCTCTGCATATATCAAAACCATCAATGTCCGGAAGCATTAGATCCAGTATTACCAGATCCGGTTTCTTTACATCAAAATAATCCTGAAAGCTTCTTCCATCCTTGAAACCTTTGACATCATATCCGTTTTTACACAGATTATATTCAATGATCTCAAGGATATTTTCTTCATCATCTACTACATAGATCGATTTAGCCATATCATTACCTCATGACGGTAAGAATTAATCTTTATATTAACAAACTATTTGTGTGGAGCCCGCGATCGGACTTGAACCGATGACCTTTTCCTTACCGAGGAAATGCTC
>CAZODQ010000025.1:0-13720 GCA_964578625.1 uncultured Actinomycetota bacterium | reverse complement strand
GTGGGTCGGGGGTTCGAATCCCTCCTGGCGTACCATATAAAGTTACTATAGTTTGTAAAGATTAATGTGGCCAAACTGTGTAAAATATGCCAGAAGTGCATATTTTACGGGATTCGAAAAGACGGACTGAGTCGAAGACGAAGGAGTCTGCGTCTCTGCAGCGATCAAAGCGAGACGAAAGAACGAATCCCTCCTGGCGTACCTAGTTTGCAGGTAGTGTAATGATATTGAGTAATGTCACTCTCGGTATTTGTTAAAGCAGTAATGGTGAGAATAGCTCAGCTGGTAGAGCACAGGATTGTGGATCCTGGGGTCGCGGGTTCGATCCCCGTTTCTCACCCCATTTTTTAAAATTAGCGCCTGTAGCTCAGTTGGATAGAGCGTCGGACTTCGAATCCGTGCGTCGGGGGTTCGAATCCCTCCAGGCGTGCCAGTTTTGTATATATAAAACGATAGGTACGTTCAAGGTAGGTAGGGAGACATGCCAGTGGCATGTCTCCAGGATTCGAAAAAGCGGACTGAATCGAAGATGAGGGAGCTTGCGTCTCTGCAGCGAGCAAAGCGAGACGAAGGAACGAATCCCTCCAGGCGTGCCAGTTTTGTATATAGGTGGGCCGTTAGCTCAGCTGGTAGAGCACCTGACTCTTAATCAGGGTGTCACAGGTTCGATCCCTGTACGGCTCACCATTAATGCGAGAGTGGCGGAATTGGCAGACGCGCTAGACTTAGGATCTAGTGGGGTAATACCTGTAGGGGTTCAAATCCCCTCTCTCGCACCAAATCAGCTTTAAAAAGCTGCCAAATGGCAGTTTGTATTTTATTTGTTTTCTATTATAATATGAGTCTTAATGTTGAAATGTAACTTTACTGCTGTAGATATTTAGGGAGGATTTACTTGAGCTATAAAATAAAGAGCCGGGAGAAAACCGATTTAAACAAAATTAAGTTGAATGTAGAAGTTCAAAATAGTTCCTTAAAAAAGCATATTGGTAAAGCCTATAAAAATATATCCAATAAAGCTAATATTCCCGGTTTTAGAAAAGGAAAAATCCCCTATCAGGTAATTGACGTAAACTTTGGTAAGAAGTATATACTGGGTGAAGCTGCAAACCTATTAATTTCTGAATTATATCCGGATATAGTTACGGAATCTAATCTAAGGCCCATAGATTATCCCAAGGTAAAAATAACTCAGCTGCAGGAAGATCTGCCTTTGTTATTTGAAGTGGAATTAGAGTTGGAACCGGAAATACAATTGCCTGACTACAAGGGTATAGAGGTAACAGGACTTTCGACAAATATATCTGATCAGGAATTGGAAAATCAAATAAATGATATCAGAAACAACTTTGCTACATTAGAGCCGGTTGAGGATGATAAGCTCATATCAAAAGGTGATTATATTACCCTTGATTTTGATGGTGAAATTGAAGGCAGGAAATTTGAAGGCAGCAGTGCTAAAGATTATCTTCTGGAAGTGGGTTCCAATACTCTGTTTCCAGAATTTGAAAATTCACTGGTGGGTATAAAAAAGGGTGAGAAAAAAAGTATAACACTTACGCTGCCTGATGCTATTCAAAACAAACAGCTCGCAGGCAAAAAGGTTGATTTCAATATCTTTATAAAGGAAATAAAGAGAAAGGTATTACCTGAAATAGATGAGAAGTTTTTAAAGAACTTTGGTGATTACAAGGATGTAGATAGTTTTAAGGATAGTATTAAAAAAAGATTGATGAAGCAGAAGAAAAATATTAGAAAAGGAAAGATAGTAGGAGAGATTATAAATCATATTATAGATAAAATAAAATCCGATGTTCCAAACGCGATGGTGACCAGCAGGATAGAACAAATCAATAAAAATATTGATGCGGGTTTGGGAAAACAAAAAATAAAAAGGGGCGATTATCTCAAGGCAATAAATGTTTCGGAAGACAAATTAAACCGGGAGATTAAGGAAAGGGCAATAAGAGAAGTCAAGGAATATTTAATTTTTAAAGCATTAGAAAAAGCGGAAAAGGATAATATAGAGCCTTCGGAGGATGAAATCAAAAAAGAAAAAGATGATATTATAAACAGATATAAAGAGGAAGATTACGTTAATAAAATAAAGGAATTCCTTCAAAAACCTGAGGGTAAAGAAACTGTTAAGCAAACTGTCAGGAGAAAAAAAATAATTGATTTACTGGTAAGGAATTCTAAGGTAATGGAAGGAAAAAAGACGGAAAGCAAGAGCAAGAGCGGGATATGGACACCTGATAAAGGTAATACAGAAACAGAGGGGAGAACTAAAAAGCTTTGGACTCCTGATTTACAACAAAAAAGGAAGAGTGAAGGTTAAAATGTATAATAATTATTTGATTCCGATGGTGATCGAGCAGACTAGCAGGGGTGAGCGTTCCTTTGATATTTACTCACGCCTGTTGAAAGAAAGAATAATTTTTTTAGGAGTAGCCATAGATGATAATATTGCTAATTTGGTTATGGCGCAAATGCTCCATCTTGAGGCAGAAGAGCCGGATAAAGATATACAGTTGTATATAAATTGTCCTGGTGGAGTTGTAACTTCGGCTCTGGCAGTATATGACACCATACAGTTTATAAAATCTCCCGTATCAACTATTTGTATAGGTCAGGCTGCAAGCGCGGCAGCGGTTTTACTCCTTGCAGGAGAGAAAGGTAAAAGATTTTCACTTCCTAACTCAAGAGTTATGCTTCACCAACCGTCGGGAGGTGTTTCGGGAACTACAATTGACGTTGAGATCCATGCAAAAGAAATGGTAAGAATCCGTGCCCTTCTGAATGAAATAATTTCCAAGCATACAGGACAGGAAGTAAAGAAAGTAGAAAAAGATACCGAAAGAGATTTTATATTAAATGCGAAAGAAGCTAAAGAATATGGAATAGTAGATGAGGTTATTTATAAAAAGTAATATTTATTAAAGGAGAGTGTATACTTGCCAACTACTGATGGAAGAAAAAGTGATTTTTTAAAGTGTTCTTTTTGCAGCAAATCTCAAAATCAGGTAAAAAAACTTATTGCCGGACCGGGAGTATATATCTGCAATGAGTGCGTTGATCTGTGTAATGAGATTATAGATGAGGAACTAAAAGAGGAAAGGGAGGTTGATTTTAAAGATCTTCCCAAACCAAAAGAAATGTATTCAATCCTTAACCAATACGTAATAGGTCAGGAAAGGGCAAAAAAGATATTATCTGTAGCTGTGTACAATCATTACAAGAGAGTAAAATATGAGGACAAGCTGGATAATGATGATACAGAGATTGAAAAAAGCAATATTTTACTTATCGGCCCTACAGGCTGTGGTAAAACTCTTCTGGCACAGACTCTTGCCAAAATATTAAATGTCCCCTTCTGTATTGCGGACGCAACATCGCTGACTGAGGCGGGTTATGTCGGTGAAGATGTGGAGAATATATTATTGAGACTGATACAGGCTGCGGATTTTGATATTAAGAGAGCTGAGACCGGCATTATTTATTTAGACGAGATAGATAAAATAAGCAGGAAATCTGAGAATCCTTCGATTACACGCGATGTGTCCGGGGAAGGTGTGCAGCAGGCTTTGCTTAAGATTTTGGAAGGAACTGAAGCTAATGTCCCGCCGCAGGGCGGTAGAAAACATCCTCACCAGGATTTTATACAGATTAACACCAACCATATTTTATTCATCTGTGGAGGCTCGTTCAGCGGACTTGAAAAAGTAATAGAAAGAAGGATAAATAAAAGCAGCATAGGTTTTATTTCAGAAGAGGTTCCAAGTAAGGTTGAAAAGATTGATATACTTCTACCACAGACGATGCCGGAAGATTTATTGAAATATGGTTTGATCCCGGAACTTATTGGAAGATTGCCTGTGGTTGGTACGTTGTCTAATCTTTCACAAAATGATTTAGTAGATATTTTAGTAAAACCAAAAAATTCTCTAGTCAAGCAATACGGCAAAATGTTTAAAATGGATAAGGTCGACCTGGAGTTCACTAAAGATGCTTTAAAAGAGATTGCAAAGCAGGCTTTAAAAAGAGGAACAGGAGCAAGAGGACTGAGAGCCATCATGGAAGAGATAATGTTGAATGTTATGTTTGAAATACCAGCACGTAAGGATATAAGTAAGTGTATTATTACCAGAGAGGTTGTAGAAAATAGGATTGAACCTAAGGTAATAACCGGATCAAGTAATAAAGTTTTTTTGAAAGATGAGGAAAAATCAGCTTAAAACGTTTGGCAAGGTCGAAGGCAAATATGACCCTTTAATACATGAACAAAAAATCTACAGCTACTGGTTTGAAAATAAATATTTCCATGCAAAAGTCGATAAATTAAAAAAACCATTCTCTATAGTAATACCACCCCCAAATGTGACTGGATACCTTCATATGGGCCATGCTCTAAACAATACCCTGCAGGATGTAGTTATCAGATATAAAAGAATGAAGGGATATAATACTACCTGGATACCCGGTACTGACCATGCTGGGATAGCTACTCAAAATGTAGTTGAAAAGACTCTTAATGAAAAAAAAATAAATAGATTTCAGCTTGGAAGGGAAAAATTCATTGAAGAGGTCTGGCACTGGAAAGAAAAATACGGCAGCAGGATTATAACCCAGTTAAAAGCACTGGGATGTTCATGTGACTGGGATAGGGAAAGATTTACATTTGATGATCTTTATTGTAAAGCTGTTGCCAGAGAATTTGTGACACTATACAGAAATGGATTGATATACAGGGGAAATTATATAGTAAATTGGTGCCCAAGATGTCAGACTGCTATTTCGGACATTGAGGTAGAACACATCCAGAAAGAAGGAAATCTATGGGATATAAAATATCCCTTAATCGACCTGAAGAACGGCAAGCCGAGCAAAGATGAATATATAGTAGTTTCGACTACAAGACCCGAAACCATGCTGGGAGATACGGCGGTTGCTGTAAATCCAAAAGATCACAGATATAAAAAATATAAGGGCAGATTTGTTTTTCTTCCGTTAATGGAAAGAAAAATACCTGTTATAGAAGATGCTTTTGCGGATATGGAGTTTGGAAGTGGCGCTGTTAAGGTTACACCTGCGCATGATCCCAATGATTTTGAAATAGGAAAAAGGCATAATCTCAAACAGATAAATATATTCAGGGAAGATGCAACTTTAAATTCTAATGCCGGGAAATATGAGGGACTGGACCGCAATACTGCAAGGGAAAAAGTACTTTATGACTTAAACAAGCAGGGTTATCTGGCAGGTAAGGATGTACACACTTCCGCGATCGGGATTTGCTCAAGGTGCAGTACCATAGTGGAACCGAGGATTTCCCTGCAGTGGTTTGTATCGATGAAGGAACTGGCCGGACCGGCTATTAAGGCGGTAAAAGAAGGAAAGGTAAAAATAATACCAAAAAAATGGGATAAGATATATTTTGATTGGATGGAGAATATAAGGGATTGGTGCATATCCCGACAGCTCTGGTGGGGGCACCGGATTCCGGTATGGTATTGCAGGGATTGCGATGAAATGATTGTAAGTGATGAGATTCCTATCCGTTGTTTAAAATGCGGTAGCAGTAATATAGAACAGGATAAGGATGTACTTGATACATGGTTCAGCTCCTGCCTGTGGCCTTTTGCGGTCTTTGGATGGCCGGAAGAAACTGATGAACTTAAATATTTCTTTCCCACATCTGTACTGGTGACTGCTCATGATATCATTTTTTTCTGGGTAGCCAGAATGATCATGATGAGCCTTTATTTTAAAAAGGATGTCCCTTTCAGGGAAGTTTTCATCAATCCTATAGTCAATGATAAATCAGGACAGAAGATGAGCAAATCTAAGGGCAATGTAGTCGATCCCATGGGGGTGATTGAAAAAAACGGCTCGGATGTTTTAAGGTTTACTCTGACTTCTCTGACAACACCAGGAAGGAATTTGATTTTAGGTGATGAAAAGATTGAGGGAGTAAGAAATTTTACAAACAAATTATGGAACGCCTCTAAGTTTGTCATATCAAATTTAGGTGAAACCGCGGATATAGTTAATATAAAGGTCGAACAGCTGGATTTGAACTTATGGGACAGGTGGATATTGTCTAGATTGCACTGTACTGTTAGGGATGTTGAGAAATATATGTGGAAATATAACTTTTCTTTTGCATCAAGACTTCTAAGTGATTTCTTCTGGAATGAGTACTGTGACTGGTATATTGAATCAGCAAAGATCAGAGTTTATTCTGCAAAAAATGATAATGACAGGAGAAGTGCATTATTTATATTATGGCATGTTTTGGAATCATATCTCAAGCTCCTTCATCCATTTATGCCTTTTATAACAGAAATGATCTGGCAGAATATTCCCCATAAGGGTGAAAGCATAATGGTAGAATGTTTTCCGGAGTTTGATCCTGAAAGGGTAAACAAAGATGCTGAAAGTAGAATAGGGATACTTTTTGATGTTATTGGTGAAATAAGGAAAATAAGATCCGAACTTAAAATAAAACCGGCAGACAGAGTGGAAGTTGATTTAGCAGTGGCTGGGGAAAAAGATAAGGATATATTGGAAAAAAATAGAGAGTATATTTACAGTCTTGGAAAAGTAAGCAAGATGGAATTCAAGGATTGTACCGGCCAAAAAGGATATATAAAAACTTCTATAAGAGATGTAGATATATTTATTTATATCCTTGATGTGGTCGATATAAAGCTGGAAATCAGTAGAATAAAGAACCAGATTGTAAAAATAAATATAGCAATAGAAAAAAGTAAAAAGAAGGTATCAAGCCCTGATTTTAACAGTAAGGCGCCGGCTGAAATAATTCAGAAAGAAAAAGACAAGCTGGACCAGGCAGAGAAAATACTAAAAGTTTTAAATGATCAGCTAGCCAGGATTGAAGGTGTCAGTAAATAACAACCAATATAAAAGTGAGAGATAGTGAATTACAGTCAAGTAAGCAAATATTTGGATGACTGCCTTATCTTTGGAATAAAGCCAGGCCTTGAGAGAATAGAAAAAATACTTCAGCTTTTAGGTAATCCCCACAGGAAGATTGATTTCATTCATATTGTTGGAACTAACGGCAAGACTTCTACCACAAAAATGGTTGCCGGCATATTAAACCATCAGGGTATTCGTGTTGGTTATCATATCTCTCCCCATATAAGCAGTTATACTGAAAGGATTTGGATTTGCGGAAAGGAAGTCTCGGAAGAAAAATTTGCTGGAGTATTCGGACAGATAAATCCCTATATTGACCTGGTAAATAAGATGGACCTTAATGGTCCTATTACGCAGTTTGAAATGATCTCCGCCATGGCATTCAAATTAGCTGAAAATGAGAGTATTGACGTCATGGTGCTTGAGGCAGGAATGGGCGGAAGGTGGGACGCTACAAATATCGCCTGTTCAAAAGTCGTCGGACTTACAGGTGTAAGTCTTGAGCATACTGATATACTAGGTAATACCATAAGAGAAATAACAGCCGAAAAAGTAGAAGTTATAAAAGAGGGGGCGATGGTTGCGACTACAAGTAGTGATCCAGATGTATTGGCAATCATAACTAAAAAAGTAAAGGATACCGGCTCCAGTCTCTTTTTATCCGGAAAGGATTTTGGCATCCAAAAAAAGATGGATCTGGGACTGGAAGGGTGGATACTTGATATAAAGGGAACAAATAAAGTATATAGAGATCTAAGATTGCATCTTCTTGGTCAGTATCAACCTTTAAATCTGTCTCTTGCAATAATACTTTCGGAACTTTACCTTAAAAATAAAAAAAGGAAAATAATTGATGAGAAATTAAGTGAGATTCTGCCTGATATCAAGGTCAGCGGCCGGTTTGAAATTATAAGAAAAAGGCCTGTAGTGGTTGCAGATGCTGCTCATAATCCAGAAGGAATAGAAAATTTTGTAGAAGATATTGTGAGATATTTCGGCAAACGTAAAAAAATTATAATTTTTGCTGTTCTTAAAGATAAAAACTATGAAGAAATGGTAGAAAAAATTATATGTGTGAGCGATGTCTTGATTTTAACTTCAAGTTTAGACAGGCGAAGCTTAAATACAAATGAATTGGAAAAGGTTGTCGGAAGTAAGATAAAATCCTTTAAAAGTATATCAAAATTAGCAGGTGAAATATACAAGGTGGATAATATAGAAAATTCTTTGAGATTTGCTTTAAAAATTTCTGGGAGAAATGATATTATATGCATTACTGGTTCAATAACGAATTTAGGTAATATAATTAAGTAAAGTTTTTATGTCAACATATTGAAATAGATGAATATATAAATATTTTAATTTTTGTTTGGAGGGCAAATGGATTTATTTGGGTATATCAACGATATTCTGGCTTTTTTTAGAAATCCCGCATGGAAATATCTTATTTACGGATTTATTTTTGTTTTGATTATTGTCTGGCTTGCTTTTGTTTACTGGACTTATAGAGATTCAAAACTCAGAAGTGAATCTGTGGTTCCTGCGATTTTTTGGTCTCTTGTGGTCCTGGTGTTAAATTTTATAGGATTAATATTGTACTTGATATTAAGACCTCCGGAATACATCGATGATGTGATTGAGAGAGATCTTGAAATTGAAAGGATGCAGACATTGGTTAACGGCAAACAATCCAGTTGCCCGGCCTGCGGGAGCACAGTTAAGGATGATTTTTTAATCTGCCCTTACTGCAGAAAGAAATTGAAGAGCCCCTGTATTAGTTGCGGTAAACCTTTAGATTTGAACTGGAAGGTTTGTCCATACTGCAAAACTACTCAATAGGCGGAGGAGCCGATATTTAAATGACAGGATATACAGGTTACAGGAAGGAAAGTAAACTTAATGATGTTAGTGATAATTTGGAGAGAAGTCTAATTATCATAAAACCTGACGGAGTAAAGAAAAAAATAATCGGAGAAATAATTTCTCGTTTTGAAAAAGAAGGTCTGATCATTGAGAAGTTAAAGATGATAAAAATAAGCCGCAAACTTGCACAAAGACATTATAATGAACATAAAGATAAAAAATTTTTCAATATATTGATTGAATATATAACCTCCGGTCCTGTAGTGGTGATGGTCATAAGTGGGGATAACGCAATTACCAGAGCAAGAGAACTTATGGGTCCTACTGATTCCAGAATTGCAAGGGAAGGGACTATTAGGGGAGACTTTGGTGATGATATTACTGCAAATGTGATTCATGGATCGGATTCTCAGAAGAGTGCTGAAAGAGAGATCAAATTATTCTTTAACAAAGAATAAGCGGCCGATGATTGATAAGTTGAAGATAGCAAGATTTATATTTGATAAGTATAAGTTTTGGAGTTTATATAAATATTGCAACTGGTGCCGTAGCAGGGTTGCTTACAGCTTTTTTATTAGCTGATGTTGAAAGAAGAAGGGTATAAAAAAAAGATCGTATTAGCTTCTGCTTCTCCAAGAAGAAGTGAGATATTGAAAATATTAAAATTGGATTTTGAAGTAGTCAAGCCGGATAGTTGTGAAGAAGTGCAGCTTAAAAACCCTTATAAGACTGTAATAGACAATAGTATCATAAAAGCGGAAAACGTTTATAATAGTATAAAAAAATATGGGTCGAAGAAAAAAAATTCTTGTTGCACTGAACAATTTTTAATTGCTGGTTTTGATACTGTCGTTTGCTTGAATAGAAGTTGTTTTGGGAAACCCAGCAGTACGGGGCAGGCAATAAAATTTTTGGATATTCTGTCCGGTAGGGTTCATATGGTAATAAGCGGCGTTTGTGTCCTGGATAGTATATCCGGGAAATATCGTTTTGATACCGAAGTCACTAAAGTCAAATTTAGAAAGTTGACCCTGGAGGAAATTAAAGGATATATAAATAAGGAAAATGTGTTGGACAAAGCCGGTGCATATAATATTTTTGGATTAGGGATTATATTAGTAGAGAAAATTAATGGTTGTTTTTATAACGTAGCCGGGCTTCCTGTGGTAAAATTTGTAGATTTGCTTGCAGGATTTGGATTTAAAGTCATTGGTTAATTAAGGAGATTATAGATGCAGGTATTTGATTTTTTCTTGAATGTTATAGGTAGAGATATGGGTATTGATCTGGGGACGGCCACTACATTGATATATGTAAAAGGTAAAGGAATAGTTTTGGAAGAGCCTTCTATTGTTGCCATTGATAAAGAAAATAACAAGGTACTGGCAGTAGGTAGAGAAGCTAAAAGAATGGTTGGAAGGACTCCTGAAAATATAGAAGCCGTCAGGCCATTAAAAGACGGAGTTATTGCAGACTTTGAAATCACAGAGAAAATGCTTAGATACTTTATTCAAAAAGTTCATAAAAATATAGCTTTTGCAAGACCGAAGATAGTAATTTGTGTTCCGTCAGGAATTACACCTGTCGAGAAAAAGGCAGTTGTTGAGACCACTGAACAAGCTGGTGCCAGAGCAGCTTATATAATTGAAGAACCTATGGCTGCGGCAATTGGAACAGGTCTGCCTATTGACAAGCCCAGCGGAAGTATGATCATTGATATTGGGGGCGGAACTTCTGAAGTGGCAGTTATTTCTCTCGGAGCAATAATTGTAAGCCAGTCGCTTAGGATCGGCGGGGATGAAATGGATGAAGCTATAATCTATTATTTGAAGAAGGAACACAATCTGTTTTTAGGGGAGAGAACTGCTGAGAAGGTAAAAATGGAAATAGGGTCTGCTTTCCCGCTCGAGAATGAGAAAAAAATGGAAATAAATGGAAGGGATCTGGTTAGCGGGCTTCCAAAGACAATTATCATTACCAGTCAGCAGATGAGAAAAGCACTAGAAAAGGAATTGGGTGATATAGTAAATGCCATTGTTGAAGTACTTGATGTCACACCCCCGGAACTTGCTTCGGATATAATGAAAAGAGGTATTGTTCTTGCAGGGGGAGGAGCACTTCTTAAGGGAATAACTGAAAGAATCAGCAGGGAGACACATTGTGATGTACGCCTTGCTCCAGATCCTATAGCAGCAGTGGCAATGGGAGCGGGAAAGTGTGTTGAAGATTTCAATGCCTATAAGAAATATCTAAAATATTCAAAGTAACTGATTTTAAGTTCAACCTATATATTTACTCATGGCTATATTAAATAGAAGATTTAGATACTTTATTATTCTAATTGTCATAATGATTTTATGTCTTGTAATAATTACCGTAAGTTACAGAAAATCTGAATTGGTCCATAGTATAAAAGCAAGAACAATTGATTTTTTAGAACCGGTCCAGGAAAAATTTATTTCATTCTTTAATCCCATAAACCACTTTTTTACCTCACTAAGTGATTATATAAATCTAAGAGATAAATACCTAAAGCTCCAGGTCGAGAATTCGGAACTCAGGCATTCATATAGTGAAAATATAAACCTTATGGTAGAGAATGATGCATTAAGGAAACTGATGGGTATAGAACTTAGAAAAGATCATAAAACTATACCTGCAAAGGTGATAGGCTATTATGAAAGCAAGTGGCAATCAGAGATTATTTTAAATGTTGGCAGTAGTGACGGAGTACTGGCTGGAATGGCAGTTGTCAATGAAAATGGGCTGGTAGGAATGGTATTGG
The DNA here is from genome assembly GCA_964578625.1 of uncultured Actinomycetota bacterium. Taxonomy (GTDB): domain Bacteria; phylum Actinomycetota; class Humimicrobiia; order Humimicrobiales; family Humimicrobiaceae; genus CAZBSE01. Next base: position 2,130 of record CAZODQ010000025.1, on the reverse strand, counting down.
TGGCTGGTAATGATTCATGTAATGTAAGACTTATAAATGATCCCCAGAGTAACATTGGCGTAAGGATTTTGTCTTCAAGAAAGCTGGGAATTATACAGGGAGATCAAGATAGAAAAATCAGCCTTAATTACATTTTAAAAGAAGAGTCAGTATTTAAAGGTGATATAGTAATGACATCGGAATATGGAAATTTTCCTGCGGAGATCTTAATAGGCCGGGTAAGCAAAGTATCTGAAAATCCAGGTGATCCATATAAATCAATTGAGATCGAACCTTTTGTAGATTTTAAAAGGATAGAATATGTTCTGGTGATAAAGGAGTAAAATACTGTTTATAAGATATGAAGACTTTTTATAAAATCTCGCATTTCTTTATACTGATAGTCTGTTTGCTGCTGCAGATAGTCTTTTTTGAGTATTTAAAATCGTTTTCCATGTACTTTGATCTGCTTATGGTAGTTGTAATAGCAGTCACATTGTTTGATGGTCTTTTATGGGGAATGTTGTTTGGATTTATAATCGGGTTGGTATTGGACCTTGCGGTAAGTGATATAGTAGGAATAAGTGCATTTATCTATTCTTTAAATGCCTTTGTTGCAAGCAGGCTTGTTACGGAAGAATTCAGATATAAACTTTTAAATTATTTATTTATTGTTTTTTTAATTACGGAAATAAATATTTTGATTATAAGTCTAATACGTTATTTGTTTAATTTTAATAGTAATTTGCTCAGGATAGGATTAGAAATGATAACAGCACCTATTTGTAATATTGTTTTAATGTTTATTATTTTTCCTGTTATAAGAGCCGGCATGAGAGGGGATGCAGAACTTGAATTCAAATATAAGGATAAGATTTAAAATAGTCATTTATTTATTGTTAATAATTTTAATCGCGCTCATATTAAGACTATTCTTTCTTCAAGTAATAAGCGGGGAACTATATGCGGAGATGGCTTCTGAGAACATTGTCAGGGAAAAAACAGTCGCAGCTCCCCGGGGAAATATTTATGACCGGAATGGTAAATTGATAGTAAAAAGTGTACCTGTAAATGCGGTGGCTGTAGAACCCAATATTGTCTCTAAGAACAAAGATGTAATAGAAACATTAAGCAGTTGCCTGGGCATGTCATATAAAGACATAGAAGAGAAAATAACCAAGAGTAATTTGTCGTATATTGACAGAGTCATAATAAAGACAGGTATTGATACCGCTACTGCGATCTATCTCAAAGAAAACAGCAGCAGTCTGCCGGGAGTGGAAGTAATTGATGTATATTTAAGGGAGTATAATTATAGTTTTCTGGCGTCACATCTATTGGGGTATATCGGAGAGATTGATGAAGAGAGGTTAAAGTCAGGAGAGTATGGAGATGATTATGAAGGAGGCGACCAGATAGGACTTACGGGTTTGGAAGAATCTTATGAGAGCATGCTCAGGGGGGAAAAGGGCAAGATAGTATATGAAGTCGATCCTTTGGAGAGACCGGTAAGCGTACTAAATGAGACTGATCCTATAAGTGGAAATGATTTGTATTTAACGATTGATATTGACCTGCAGAGGGTTGTAGAGGAAATCCTTTACCAGTCTATTTTAGATGTAAGGTCAAAAAAAGACAGAAATACGAACGAGTATTATAAAGTTCCCGGAGGTGCTGTAGTGATACTTGATCCCCGTAATGGTCAGATACTAGCTATGGCCAGTTACCCTACCTTTGACCCTGAGTTATTTGTAGGGGGGATATCCTATGCCGATTGGGATTATTTAAATGATCCGCAAAATTACTACCCCTTAAACAACAGGGCGGTTAATTCTTTTCCTCCTGGTTCAGTAATAAAAATAGTAACAGCTTACGCTGGACTTGCAGAGGATATAATCGGCGAAAGGACAAAATTAAATTGTGCCGGAGTGTGGCTGGGTCTTGGGAAAGATTCTCCAAAAAGCTGCTGGTCAAGTCATGGAAATCTTGATATAAGAGGAGCTATCAAGAATTCCTGTGACATTTTTTTCTATCAGGTTGGATACGGACTTTTTAACAAATTTAATAATGCCGAAGAATTTCTGCAGAAATATGAAAGGATTTTTGGTTTTGGTACAGTTACCGGAATTGACCTGCCTTATGAAGACGATG
>CAZODQ010000024.1:0-14853 GCA_964578625.1 uncultured Actinomycetota bacterium | reverse complement strand
GGCGTTGTAGACGCAAACCAGCGCTCGTCAATTCCCCCTCGCTCCAGTCCTAAAATATAACAATCGTCTGGATGCAGCTTTATCCTTTTACCTGGGCGGCAAAAAGACCGCGGCACCCATGTAGGTGCAAGACGCAATATTCCTTCTCCCTGCTCTAATGCTTTTTGTACTAATTTTATCTTATCCATGATTTATAATCCTCCTAAATGTTTTTTATCTGGTTCTCGTTAGATTATTGGACAAACACTTTATAATTTATTAACTTGTCAATATGGACAGAAAAGTATGTATCTTCTTAATATCCACTTTTATTTCATTGATATGACTCTCAAAATACCTAAATCATATTTTATAAAACGATTTTATATTTTATATCAAAAAAAATCAAAACCTTAAACTTCTTTATATTATTAAACAGTTCCGATTATATATAATTTCTTAATATCCTATAGATATCATATCTCCAACTCTATCTTATCTCTATCCTTCTTCTTAAGAACGGTAAAATTATCAACAGCATAATAATAGACGAAGCCAGTGTGATCCCGCAGCTCATCCAGAAATCACTAATTTTGCCGGTATCAATAAAGATATTTTTTAGAATCCTGAACACCCAGTAATTGGGAAAGGGATAAAAAAAGTACTGATAGGGGCTATGGACAAATATGGAAGCTATGGGGATTAAAAAGATAACAAGGTTTAAGACTTTCATTATAGCTATCCCGGCTATCTGATTGCCTGCCATGCCGCCTATTAAAAGCCCGACCACTACTGACAGGCAGCTTGCGAAAACAGATCCGATAATCAGCAGGGTATAACTAATACCGGTGCCCATAAGTATAAGGCTTCCAATCACTGACAGTACTGTACCTGTTATAACAACTAAAAACCACCTTGCCATAAAATATTGCCATAACCGCATAGGAGATACAGCAATAGCATAGACTACTTTACTCTCTTTTTCCTCAATGATATAAAATGCTATCAGCATCCCCTGCACAAAGATTATCATAAACACTATCATAATCGTCGAGTATTCTCTGAAAAGAGATCTTGAACTACCTATCGTCTTATGAGCTACTTCAACAGGAGATCCTTCTCTTAAGATATCATCTACTACTATTGGTGCGATCTCTTTTACTTCCTCTGATTCATTGCCTTCAAGGATGATTACATACTGGTCCCCTTCTTTAGTTATCCCGATAATATCATCATTGCCGTCTACTCTTTCTTCTACCTGTTCCGGCTCATTATACTGGACAACACTGCCGTAATCTTCGAGCTGTTCTGCAAACTCCTTCCCGACACTGTCATCTACTGCAAATGAAATGGAGCTGGCTTCAACAGTGGGAATGAAAAATCTGATTATTACAGCTACCGCAATAGGCATTACGATCATAATGATAAATATATTGTCTCTAAAGAAACTGTTTATATCCCTCAGGAAAAAATTTAATACCCTTTTAAGCATTACAATCCGCCTCTCATTAATCTTTTTCTAACCGCAAAGTAACAACCTGTAAATAATACTCCGATCTCAACTATCAGTATTATAAGGTAAGGAAACAGGTAATTTTCCTTGCCTGTTGAAAATAGAGCTTCCCTGAATCCGAACAGCCAGGTATAAGTAGGCATCCATTTTATAAATTCAGGGGCAAAAGATGGGTTTATATAAGAGACAGTGGGAAGCTGCATAACTGCAAGAACTCCAAATACCGCAATTAAAAATTCCGATATATTATTGAAGAAGATACTTACAAGAAGCCCCAGGAGCGTCATAAAAATACTGGCAAGTGCTATAAGCAAAATCACCATCAAATAGTCAATATTAAAACCAACCGTTGCTACTGTTGTTATAACCCCATACAATAAAGCCAATAGAGTAAATATGGCCACTTTTGATAATATGTATGTAAAAGTTCCTGCTGAACTTACCCTATAAGCATGTATACTGCCTTCGGTTTTTTCCTGAAATATCATCACTGCAATTAGTAAAAATCCTAATGCTGCTACCTCAAAAGTAAGGAAAACCGGGACCAGGTTCTTATTAAATGGAATAGGAGATGACTCTTCTCTTAAATTCTCTATTCTGTAACCGGGAAGCCCGCTGGTTCCTCTAAGATTTTCAATTACACTTTTAAGAACAGCCTCTTCCAGATTAACTATTTTTGCCGATTCCGTACCCTGGGAAAATATGATAAATTTCGCATTATCAAGAGTACCTTCTATCTGAATACCTATGCTGTCCCCATCTTTCTCCAGTGCTTTTATAAAACCATCATAATCAGAAAATATACTATCTTCGTTTATCCCTTCAGCCAGAAGAACCGGCTCTAAGATTTTTCCTTCCGTATTATCAAAGAAAAGCTCAGTGCTTTTCAATTCCAGTTTCTCAGGAATGACAAAATTGACCAGAATAATATACACCACACTGACAAATATAACTGCATACTGTAGTCCACTCCGTAATAGAATTTTAGTGTCCTGCTTGAGTAGATTTATAAACCTCTTCATCTTTATGCCAACTCCCTGCCAGTCAATTTTATAAATATCTGTTCCAGCGTAGCTTCCTGAGAATGAATAGTCTGGACTTTCTTTCCAGTTATTATCTTATTAAACGCATCAAGGTCTCCTTCTTTTTCAAGAAAAAATATTTCACTGGCAAGTTTACCATCTGCCCTGTACTCTACTTTTACCGATTTATCACCGTATTTAAGCTTCAGATTTCTCGGTGAATCCGTAGCAATAAGTTTACCTTCGTTAATAAATGCCACATAGTCGCACAGTTCATCAGCAATATACATATTATGGGTGGTTAAAAATATAGTCTTTCCTTCTTTTTTAAGATCGACTATTATCTCCTTTATTCTCTTTGCAAGTGAAGGATCCAGACTTCCTGTAGGTTCATCAAGAAATAATATTTCAGGGTTATTGATAAGTGATCTTACAAAAACCAGCCTCTGCTTCATTCCCTTTGAGTAGGTAGCAGATCTTTTATGAGCAGCACCTTTAAGACCCACTGATTCCAGCAGCAGCATAGGGTCTCTGGTCGGTACGTTAAACAGCCCTGCATAATATCTTAGGTTTTCAAATCCCGTTAATTTTAGATATAAATTTGATTGCTCGAAAGAAACCCCTATCCTATTGAAGAAATCCGATTTCATCTTCTTTATGGATTTCCCTTCATATAATACTTCTCCTTTCTGCAGGGTCAGAAGCCCTATCATTATATTCTGCACAGTCGTTTTCCCCGCCCCGCTTGGACCGAGAAAGCCGAATATTTCCCCCTTCTCAATATTGAAGGAAACATCACTTACCGCATATTTACCCTTTTTCTCGTATTTATAATATAAATTATTTACCTTGATCATTTATTATCATCCTTTCATCTCTTCAGTAAGCCGTTTTTTAAAAAATCTATATACTTATCTATATCCTTTAAATAGGAACCATCTTCGATTTTTTCATTGCTGACAGGAAAAATGTAACTAAAGTTTATCAAAAAGTGGCTTGTTATCCCAGTTATAGAGTCTTCATCAAAATCAGACCTTAGCTCTCCCTTTTCAATCGATTTTCTTATAAGGGGTCTTATTGCATCATTGATCTCATTTTTAAATTTTTTTATAACCATTTCCTGAATTTTTTTATCCTCTTCTTTCCAAAACCTTAACCACAGGCGGTAATATTTAGGATGCTTTACAGAAAATTTCATTCCCAGTTTTGCCTGCAGCTTGATCAGATCAAATATATCCTTAATCACAATATTTTTATTTTCAACAGAATTATCATTAAAGAATTTTATTTTGACTTTTCCTACCTCCTCAAATAAATACAGGTACAGTGATTTTTTATCCTTAAAATGAAAATAAAACGATCCTTTACTGACCTTTGCTTTTTTTATTATGCGGTTGAGAGAAGCCTGCCTGTAATTATGATTACTGAACTCATCCAGGGCAGCATCCATTAATTTTTTTTTATTTTTAAATTCCCTATCTTCCATAACATATATCTCTTTATCCCAAAGATTTATAGACTGATTGGTCTATAGACTATATGGTCTATAATAATATTTCTTCTGCTGTTTGTCAATCTTTTTTTACCGGAAGCTTGAGCCGGTCTCAGTCAATTTTCTTGAAATCAGCCGCAGTTGATAGTATTCTTTAAATTATTAAGGTCTGCTGCTGAATGTTCAAATATAAAAATTACTATCCTTTTATACGAGGAGTGAAAATGAATAAAAAAATAAATTCGGAAGAAAAGCTTATGTCCCTGCTCTCGCATCTCTCAATCATAATCCCAAATATCGGTGTAATCGCACCGATAATAATATGGGTCACTCAAAAGGACAAATCAAAATTTGTAAGATTTAATGCAATTCAGGCTATTTTCTTCCAGCTTTTATTTTTTGTGCTTTTAATTTTATCTATTTTCATCGGACTTATCCTTATGTTTATTTCACTGCCGGTGATTACCAGAAACCCCGATGCAGTACCAGGTACCCTTTTCTGGGTCTCAATGGGCGTTATGAACCTGTACTTCCCGCTCTGGATTATATTCGCAATCTATGCTGCGGTAGCAGGAGTCAAAAGCTTTAAGGGAAGAATATTCAGATATTTAATAATAGGCAGGATAATAGAAAAAAGAGTCTATAAATAGCTCTGCCAAGATTTAACCAAGATTTTAAAAAAGAATTTTAAAATGTTTATTGCAGCAGATCTTTTACAGCCTTTATAATATCAGTTACCTGGGGAATAGAAGCCTTTTCCAGAGCAGAATTATACGGGATAGAAGTATTGAGACCGGCAACTATCTTTACAGGTTCACGGAGACAGTCAAATGCTTCCTCAGTCACCCTGGCACTGATATCAGAAGCAACAGAACCCCTCCTGCATGCCTCGCTTACTACTACCAGCCTATGTGTTTTTTTAACCGAACTTAGAAGTAAATCAATATCAAGAGGCACCAGTGTTCTGGGATCGATGACTTCACAGCTGATTCCTTCTCCACCCAGAGTTTCTGCCGCTTCAAGTGATTTTAGTATCATATTTGAATATGCAAAAATGGTAATATCCTTACCTTCTCTCTTAATATCAGCTTTTCCGAACGGTATTGTATATTCATCCTCGGGTACGGCACCCCTGACCGGATAAATCATTTTATGCTCTATAAACATTACCGGGCCGTTATCTCTTATGGCTGTTTTCAGAAGCCCCTTCACATCATAAGAGGTAGAAGGTATTACCAGTTTAAGTCCCGGAACATGATAGAACAGTGCTTCAAAACTCTGGGAATGCTGCATGCCGAGTCCTCTTCCTACACCTCCCTGAGTCCTTATGACTAGTGGAACATTTACGTCTCCTCCGGTCATGAAATTTATTTTTGCCGCCTGATTTATGATCTGGTCCATTGCAAGAGTAGCAAAATCCACAAACATGATCTCTACCACAGGCCTGAATCCCGTAAGAGCTGCGCCTATTCCTGCACCTACTATAGTGTTTTCCGAAATCGGAGTATCGATCACTCTGTTCTTACCGTATTTATCCAAGAGCCCTTTATATGCCTTAAAAGCTCCGCTGTATATACCGATATCCTCGCCAATTAAAAATACCCTGCTGTCCCTGTCCATTTCTTCTGTTATAGCTTCCCTTATAGCTTCCCTGTATTCTATTTCTCTCATTGGTTTTTCTCCACTTCTTTCAGGAATCCGTCAAGACGCGGCTCCGGGCTCTTTTCGGCAAAAGCAACTGCCTCTTCTATACTTCTCCTTACTCTGCCCTCAATTGACTCTATTTCCCTTATGGTTATTATTTTCTCCTTAAGCAGCCTCTTTCTAAAATTAGTCAATGGGTCTTTTTCATTTTTGTAATATTCAACTTCTTCCTTTCCCCTGTACTCTGCAGGGTCATTGGGATGGTGTCCGTAAAACCTGTAGGTCTTTGCTTCTATAAGCGACGGACCTCTGCCTTCTCTCGCATACACTGCTGCTTTGTCTACCGTTTCATATACTTTTACCGGATCGCTTCCATCAATTATATATCCGGGAATATCATAAGCACAGCTCCTCTTACCTATATCCTTACAGGCTATAGAATCTTCAGAGCACATAGAAATCGCATACATATTATTTTCACATACATAAATTACGGGCAGTTTGAATATAGCTGACATATTTAAAGCTTCGTGGAACACCCCGCTATTTGCAGCTCCGTCACCAAAAAAGCATATTACCACGCTCTCGTTTCCTTCCATCCTGCAGCCAAATCCGGCTCCTACCGATATTGGGATGCCGCCTCCGACAATTCCATTTTCTCCAAGTATCCTAAGCTCCATATCAATAATATGCATGGAACCGCCTCTGCCTCCGCAGTAGCCTGTGGATTTCCCAAAGAGTTCAGCCATCATCTTTCTCATATCCGCACCCCTGGCAATACAGTGGCCGTGACCCCTGTGCGTGGAAACAATATAGTCCTGCTTCCCTGCTGCCTGGCAGGCACCCACTGGAACGGCTTCCTGGCCTATGCAGGGATGAAGGTATCCCCGGATTTTTCCTGTTCCGTAAAGCTGTATGGCTTTTTCCTCAAACATTCTTATCTGTATCAGCTTTTTAAGCATCTCAACCATTACCTTATCAGGTATCCCGGTCATATAAATCCTTTCTGCTTTAAAAAATTCTTCTTAAATCAAAGTATTTTTAAAAATAAGAATATAAGCAAGAGTAATGCTACTGGATAATGATAATATAAATATTAAAAAAATTAAATTAAACGGGGTATGGATGTAGACTTACCCTGTATAATATAAAAGAAATATGTTAATATTTTTTACTTGCAGCATTTGCTGACATTATGTTTATATTAGGTAATTTTAAACTGTGTCCATATTAAGAAAAAAACACAAAGCCAGGAGGCCTTCCAGAATAATAATAAAGATATTAGCTGTCTTTCTGGCTATACAGATGTTATTTACATTTGTACTTTCAGGTATTGTTCTTGCTGCTTTCCAGGCCGTTCTGTCTTTTCTGCAGGATCTACCTAAACTGGAAGATTTTACTCCGGTAGAAAACGCCCTCACATCGAAAATATATGCCGCTGACGGTACACTTATTGCCACCTTCCACGGGGAAGAAAACAGAGAACTGGTATCATATGAACAAATACCTAAAAATCTTATAAATGCAGTTATTGCCATTGAGGATGAAAGATTTTATCAGCACGAAGGATTTGATATTGAAGGAATAATCCGTTCATTTATCATAAATCTGGTATCCGGAGGAATAGAACAGGGAGCAACCACCATCACTCAGGGGTATGTAAAAAATGTATATCTCCCGGAGGAAAAATACGAAATAACCTACGAGAGAAAGATAAAAGAAGCTGCTCTTGCCTACCAGATAGAACAGATTTACTCCAAAGAGGAAATACTGGAAATGTATTTAAACACAGTCTACTTTGGCGAGGGTGCCTATGGAGTTCAGGCAGCCGCAAAAATATACTTTAACAAAGACGTGGAATATCTGAACCTGTCCGAGTGCGCGATGCTTGCCGGCCTTCTTAAATCCTATCTTTACTCACCCTATATTGACGAGAAAGCGGCTATTGAAAGAAGAAATATAGTTCTGGCCAAGATGCTTGAACTTGGCTATATAAATCAGGAAGAATATGACCAGACCATAAAAATGCCCATAATCACACAGAGACCGAGAGAAGAAACTAAAGAAAGTTTCGCACCTTATTTTGTTGAATATGTTAAACAGATACTTATTGAAAAATACGGAGTGGAAAGAGTATTCAAGGGAGGATTCGAAATCTATACAACGCTGGACCCGAAAATGCAAATCGATGCCGAAAACGCAATTAAAGAGGTTCTTTTTGATCCTGAAGATCCTGCGGCAGCTCTGGTCGCTATAGATCCCAGAAATGGGTATATAAAGGCCATGGTGGGGGGAAAAGATTTCGGGGAGATGAAATTTAACCTGGCTACCCAGGCTAAAAGGCAGCCCGGTTCCACATTTAAGGTATTTGCACTGCTTTCTGCCCTGGAACAGGGAGTCAGCCCGTATCTTACCTTTAATCCAAACGGAGATGTAGTATTCGATATTGAATACAGTGAACCATGGGAAATCGGCAACTATAATAATGAAAAATATGATATAAACGAGATGCCTGTCCTGGAAGCTACCGTAAGATCCGTAAATGTAGTATATTCCCAGCTTATTATGAGAATAGGGGCATACGGTATCGCTAAACTTGCAATGGATATGGGAATTGAGACTCCACTGGACCCATACCCGTCAATAGGACTCGGCGGACTCACTACTGGAGTATCACCTCTTGAAGTCTGTACGGCATTTTCAACCATTGCAGATTACGGAGTAAGACATGATCCGGTAGCAATACTGAAGGTCATTGATAAAGATGGAAACATCTATGAAGAGTACAAGGAAGAAAGTAGGCAGGTACTTCCTCCGATCACCGCTTACCGGGCTATAGAAATCATGCAGCAGGTCATGTTAAGAGGAACCGGTACCAGGGCTAAGCTCGATGACAGACCATGTGCCGGAAAAACCGGTACTACCGATGAAGCAGAAAACGCATGGTTTACAGGATTTACCACCAATCTTGCAGCATGTGTATGGATGGGGTATCCTGAGGTCAATGTAAAGATGGGTGTCATCCATGATATGAGAGTAGCAGGAGGCGCACAGCCGGCAATGATTTGGAATCTATTTATGAAAGAGGCTACCAAAGACCTTCCTATAGAAAATTTCGTAAGGCCTAAGGATGATACAATCAATGTCCAGGTAGTGATCAATCCCGAGACGGGAGAGATGATGCTTCCCAATAGATTTACACCACTCGACCAGATAATGATAAAAGAATTCCGCTATGGAGAGGAACCGACAGAACAGATGCCCATCCCTGCTGATGCTATCCCTATTATGCCCATGGTATCGCTAATGCCCATTAACGAGGCAAATCATATATTGATCGAATCCGGATATACCCATATAGAATATAAAAATGAGCCTAACTCAAGTGTGCCATCCGGTTATACACACCGCCAGGACCCGATGTGGGGCCAGCCTGTGGAAACCATAAGAAAAATCACGGTATGGGTAAATCCCTAAATTATTTATTATGAATAAGAAAACTAACAAATTAAGAGTAAGATTTGCTCCCAGTCCCACGGGTTATCTCCATATAGGAAGTGCCAGGACTGCATTTTTCAACTGGCTCTATGCAAGCAAGACCGGAGGCAGTTTTATTTTAAGAATTGAAGACACAAATATCGAAAGGCATCGGGAAGAAACGGTAGGCCTTATGATAGAGTCACTTAAATGGCTTGGCCTTGACTGGGATGAAGGTCCGGATATCGGCGGCGGCTTCGGTCCATACAGGCAGTCCCAGAGAACCGGTATTTATAATGAATATGCGCAGAAGCTGATCAGCGAAAAGAAGGCATACTATTGTTTCTGCAGTCCCGAGGAGTTAGAAGAAAGAAGGAAAAAAAACAAAGGGCTGGAAGAATCCTATGAATACGACGGTAAATGTCTTAGACTCCCACCGGAGATCATCAAAAATAATATTGAAAGCGGAAAACCACATGCTGTAAGATTTTTAGTTCCCAGTAATAAGACTGTCGGTTTTAAAGATACCGTTTACGGAAGTATAAAAATCAATACTGCCACAATCGGAGATTTTATAATAATAAGGTCTAACGGACTTCCCACCTATAACTTCTCCGTAGTAATAGACGACGCATTAATGAAAATAACTCATGTAATAAGGGGTGAAGACCATCTGACCAATACTCCAAAGCAGATACTTATTTATGATGCTTTTGACTTTAGTGTCCCTGTTTTCACGCATCTTCCCATGATTTTAGGAGAAGACGGTCAGAAGCTGAGCAAAAGACACGGTTCCATCTCCATTGAAAACTATATAGAAGAAGGATTTATCAGAGAGGCAATACTGAATTATCTTGCTCTTCTCGGCTGGTCATATGGTGAAAAGACAACAATTTTTTCAATCAAAGAACTAACTGAAAAATTCAGTCTTGACTCTATAAACAAAAAGCCTGCCAGATTTGATTACAATAAGCTTTTATGGATGAACGGATATTATATGAGAAATATAGAAAACTCCAGCTTGAAAAAACTTCTGGAAAAACAAATAAGAGATTATCTGGCCGGTAAAGATGCTTCTGAATTAGAAAAAGAAACAGAAAAGCTGGGTAGTAGAATCGAAAGGATCATACCGCTTGTAAAAGAGCGAATAAAAACAATTAAGGGAAGCATAGATCTAATAAAGCCGTTTTTTATAAAAATCAAATATACAAAAGAGCTGGCAGCTTACTTTAAAAATAAAGACATTGACGCTCTGGATATATTAAAAAAATCTTACCACACACTGAGTAAAATAGATAAAAAATTCTGCTCAGATAATACCGAAAGAGATTTAAGGTCACTTTCTGAAAAGCTGAACCTGAATCTCAGAAAATTAGCAGAGGTATTAAGGATAGCTGTCTGGGGCAGCAACATCAGCCCTCCCCTATTTAAAACCATGGAAATACTGGGAAAAGAACTGACTCTGTCCAGAATAAATGAATATATAAAAATCATATCATAGCCTGAAGACCATCTCCTCAGGAAGCAGGTCTTTTCCTTTTTCGATGACCTTCTTTGCAAAATAAGCTATGACCATTTCCTCTGCCGCAGGGATAATATATATTTTTGTCTTTGACGCCACCGAATAATCAGATGAAATAAGACTCAGCACGCCGTTTAACTCCTTGTTCCTGGCAAGATCCAGTCTTATACCCATGTAATCCAGATTTTCCAGGCATTTTTCCCTGATATACATACTATTTTCACCAATTTCACCGCCAAAAACTATACAGTCAACATTTCCAAGTACAGTTGAAAATGCCCCAATATATTTTCTTATTCCATCGATATAAGAATCTATAGCAAGCTTTGCCCTCTTGTTTCCTTTTTTTGCTGCACTTAAAATTTCTTTGAAGTCGTCCGCTTGCATTCCGGATACAGAATTAAAACCGGCATTATTTGTTATCTCAGTTATGGTATCTTCTAACGTAAGCCCAAGTTCATTCATGGCAAAAAGCAAAGCAGTACCGTCAATATCACCGACCGCTGACCTCTGGAGCAGCCCAGAATTAGGTGAAAAACACATGCTGGTATCGATTGATCTTCCATTTTCTACGGCACAGATTGAGCTGTTTTCTCCCAGATAAATCGTGATTAAATTCAGTTTTTTGGCATTTTCTATCTTGCAGGTCATTGCAGTCAGATACTGGTGCGAAAGGCCGTCAAAACCTTTCTTTTCTATTCCCAGTTTTTTATGCCAGTCCCAGGGGAAACCTAAAAACCTTCTGAACTCTGGTATGGAATGATAAAAGGATGAATCAAAGACTCCCACAATAGGTATGCTTAGTATCTTCTTGAATTCTTGGACCGCTTCAATGCTTGACAGGTCGTATGCTGTTGTAAAAAACACATACCTGTTCATCTCGGTCAGCACTTTTTGGGTTAAAAAACTGGCTCCGTTTCTTTCTCCAAAAACACATTTAAATCCCATTACCTCTATATCACCGGGACTGCTTATTATACCGTTTTTAATATACCAGTTGAGAAGAAGCTTTAAACCGGCTTCAAACCCAATAATTCTTACCTGCTCACCGGAAGCTTTTTTAGTACCAATTCTGTGAATGAAATTTGATCTCCCTCTCGTTTTTATCCCACCCACATTAGCCTCGCCTAAAACTTCCATATCACTATTGCTTTTAACATCAATGATTTTACTCTTGAGCCAATTCCCCTGGGTACTCGCTACTGCTACAATCATCCAATCCCCTTTCAAGCATCAATATATGCATTAATTTTTAAAATAAAATTATTATCGATGAAAAATCTAAATAAGACTTTTATAATAACTTTGTAAAATTTATTTTAGCAGATTTGAAATAATTTTTATAATTTCATTGACTATTAATATAAAAATAGAAGATTAGTTAATCAGTTTACAACTGATGTTTGTCTATTGATGTGTGTTATTTGACAGCAATCAACCTTTATCTTTTAAGAGGCTTCTTAAATCAGATCTTAATTTCTTTATCTCTGAGGATATTTCCCGGAGGACCTTGACCTTTTCATCCCGGTATGTAAGAAATGCCTTATTTCCTTTTTCAAAATTTTCTTTTAAAAGGTATCTTATAAAAAATGACAGCGACATATCCATTTTACCGGCAATTTTTTTTGCACTGTCCATAAGCTCTTTATTAAGTCTGAAGCTATACATCTTTGTGGTCATAATATATAAATAATAAAAATTTGTGACATATTTGTCAACTGATTTATCCCCTAATATCCTGAAGGCAGCATAACAAGTCAAGTTGATTTTTGGAATAAACTATGAAATAATAAATTTATTATTACTAATACTATAATAATAATAGTAATTACAATCAAATACGAAGGTAGTTGATATGGCTAAAGAAAAAATCTTCTTTGACAATGCTTCCACAACAAGAATAGATCCCGAAGTCTTTAAAGAAATGGAACCGTATTTAAAAGAACAATACGGTAATCCTTCCAGTCTTCATGATTTTAGTGACAAGCCAAAAAAAGCTGTAGACAAAGCAAGGAAACAAGCAGCTGATCTTATCGGTGCAGGCGAAGAAGAAATATATTTTACATCCTGTGGTACGGAATCAAACAACTTTGCACTGTGGGGTCTGGCCAGAGCAAATAAAGATAAGGGAAATCATATAATATCTTCCAGTATTGAACACCTGTCCATCCTCAATCCCTTAAAAGAGTTAAAAAAAGAAGGCTGGAAAGTAAGCTTACTTTCTGTTGATGAGTATGGTCTTGTAAATCCGGAAGATATAAAAAAGGAAATTACGAAAGATACCTTACTGATATCTATTATTCATGCAAACAATGAGGTGGGAACCATTCAAAAAATAAAGGAGATCTCAGATATCGCTAAAAAAAACAATATTTTATTTCACAGTGACGGCATGGCCGCGGCAGGCATAATACCAGTAGATGTCACCAAGCTTGGAGTAGATTCATACAGCTTCTCCTCCCAGCAGATGTACGGACCAAAAGGAGCTGCAGCCCTTTATCTTAAAAGGGGAATAAGAATAAAACCGCTGCTTCTGGGCGGCATCCAGGAAAGAGGAAGAAGAGCCGGGACTGAAAACGTAGCTGCCATTGCCGGTTTCGGTAAGGCCTGTGAGATAGCCGGAAAAGAAATGGATAAAAACATCAAATATATATCAAAACTGCAGCATAACCTGATCAAAGGGATAAATAATAAAATCAAGAATGTCAAACTGAACGGGCATCCTACCGAAAGGACTCCCGGAAATGTACATATCAGTTTTGAGTTCATAGAGGGAGAATCAATACTTCTTATGCTAAACCTTGAGGGAATCGCTGCAGCCAGTGGGTCCTCATGTACTTCACAGGCACTTAAAAGTTCACATGTCCTTCTGGCCATGGGCCTCACCCCTACTATGGCTCAGGGCTCAATACTGTTTTCGCTTGGAAAGTATAATACCCAGAAAGAAGTGGATAGAGTCCTGGAAGTCCTTCCTCCGATTATAGACAGGCTTAGAAAAATGTCGCCGTTATATAGAGAGTAGAAAGTACTTGAAAGTAACGATTAAAAATAATATATTGATTAAAGCCCGAAGCTTTGATACTAAGTAATTTATATTTAAAAAGGGGTAACAATGGTTATGTACAGCAAAAAAGTCATGGATCACTTTATGTCTCCGAGAAATGTCGGAGAAATAAAGGACGCAGACGGCATAGGTGAGGTAGGAAACCCTGTTTGCGGTGATATGATGACTTTCTATATAAAAGTCAGGGATAATAAACTTGATGATGTAAAATTCAAGACTTTCGGCTGCGGTGCAGCAATCGCGGTATCCAGTATGGTAAGTGAAATGGCAAAGGGTAAGACGCTTGACGAAGCACTAAAGATCAGCAATAAAAATGTCGCCAAAGAACTCGGCGGTCTGCCTAAAAATAAGCTCCACTGTTCAAATCTGGGTGCTGATGCACTGCATAAGGCCATCGAGAATTACTTAAAAAAACAAAAAAGTAAAAAATAGCACATACAGGAGCTGATATGACTGAGAAAAAACAAAAAAGCAAGGGAAAAAAGTCACCATGCAGATGCCCATATTGCGATATGGAGCTTGAGAGTACCAAAGTGGAATATTGTACATTCTGTAATTTTAAAATCAGCCATTGTATAGTATGCAGTTATCCTGTTACAGATAAAATGAAAAAATGTCCTAATTGCGGGTCCCCTCTATAAAAACTATGGACAAGAGTAGTAAAAGAGTAAATAAAATCACAGCCGACCAACATTTAGACTGCATCGGCCTATACTGCCCGGTTCCGATCTATGAGACCAGGAAAAAAATGGACAGCATGAAAAAGGGTCAGATACTTAAGATGACTGCAGATGATCCGGGTTCCGAACCTGATATAAAAAGCTGGGCTAGGATGACAGGGAACAAACTGCTTAAAATAGAAAAAGACAACAGCAAGTTCATTTTTTATATAAAAAAAACAGAGTAAATTAAACTTCTTTTTTAGCCACCAGGGATATTACATTTTGCCACATATCAAATTTTCTGATAGCATTATTATGCTATTCACACTGGGGAGTCGTCTAAAGGTAGGACATGCGGCTCTGGACCGTAGAGCGGGGGTTCGAATCCTCCCTCCCCAGCCAGTTTGAGGCTCTTCGGCTCTTCGGCTCTTCACCAACAAACGGGGCAACCCGCTCTCTAACAACACAGTGCCTTAAC
>CAZODQ010000023.1:0-15019 GCA_964578625.1 uncultured Actinomycetota bacterium | reverse complement strand
GAATATGAAATTGAAATGAAGAAAGTCCTTGAAAACACAAAAAACCTGATACTGAGGCAGGGAACAGTATGCAGGATATGTTTAAAGGATGATCATGCGGTCGGAGCAGAGATAGAGAGCGGTATTCGGTTTATGGGAAAAACGGTAATAATAACTTCGGGTACTTTTCTCCGGGGAAGGATAATAATTGGAAAGAAAGATTATTCAGCGGGACGAATGGGTGAGTATCCTGCCATGAGATTAACAGGAAATTTAACGGACATTGGTTTTAGAATAGGAAGGTTCCAGACAGCAACGCCTCCCAGGGTTGATAAAAGAACAATAAATCTTTCAAAAACCACAGTGCAGTACGGAGATAATCAATATTTGAGCTTTTCTTTTTGGGATAAAGAAAAGATTTATGAAAGTGTTAAATGTTATCTTACTTACACTAATGAGAAAACGCACAGGATAATAGCAGAAAATATAGAAAAGTCGCCTATAAGATCAGGAATGGTAGATACACACGGCCCAAGGCACTGTCCTTCTATCGATAGAAAGGTAATTAATTTTCCGGAAAAAAAAAGACACCCGGTTTTTATTGAGCCGGAGGGGATTTATACCAACGAGATGTATCTACAAGGACTTACAACCAGTATGCCGATAGAAGTGCAGCAAAAAATAGTGAATTCCGTAGAGGGATTAGAGAGTGCGAGAATAATAAGACCAGGATATGCCGTTGAGTATGATTATATAATACCCAATCAATTAGATTTTACCTTTGAGTCTAAAACAGTAAAGAATTTATATTTTGCAGGGCAGATAAACGGGACTTCAGGGTATGAAGAAGCAGCAGCGCAGGGTTTGATTGCAGGGATAAATGCAGCATTAAAAGTAATGGGCAAGCCTCCATTATTAATGACGAGGGACAACAGTTACATCGGTGTTTTAATAGATGACCTTTTGACTAAAGAGCTCATAGAACCTTACAGAATGTACACTTCAAGGGCAGAGTACAGATTGGTACTGCGTTCAGACAATGCCGATATAAGATTAAGTAAATTTGGTAATAAAATCGGCCTTATAAACGATAGGCAGATCAGAAAGGTAAACAGAAGAGAGAAAGAAATAAATAAGTTGATATTAAAACTTAAGGAAAGCAGATTAAGACCAAGCAGGGACAATAATTTGATTTTAAAAAAATTGGGTATGAAGCCTATCGGCACTCATTTAAGTGCTTACAGTCTTTTAAAAAGACCTGAGGCGAAAATAGAAGATATAATGAGTTTTATTAACGATAATGCAGATAATTATGATAGAAGGATCCTAAAGCAGGTCGAGGTTAGTATAAAGTATGAGGGCTATATAAACAGGCAGTTAAGTGATATTAAGAAATTAAAGAGCATGGAAAGATATAGTCTTCCAAAAGATTTAAATTATTTTAACATAATTGGATTGACTTATGAGGCCCAGGAAAAGCTATCAAGATTAAGGCCTGATACTTTAGGCCAGGCTTCAAGGATTGCAGGGATATCACCTGCGGATATTTCAATACTTATGTTAAACCTGAAAGCTAAGTTAAAGACAGGTGTTTAGGTTTGTGTACTGATGATATTTTAAAATTATCATTAAAAGAACTTGGAATAGATTTTTCCTCAAATCAAATAAACCTTATAAATAAATACATAGATGTGGTTTATGAGTATAATAAATCGACCAATCTTATAGGAACAAAAGGAAAAGAAGATATACTTATAAGGCATTTTTTAGACTCTATTTCAATATTAAAATATAGAGAAGATTTTTTTAATAGTAAGGGCAATGTTAGGAAAATACTTGATGTGGGGACCGGAGCAGGCATGCCGGGGATGATATTATCTATTTTTTTAAATGATAAATTATTTTATCTTCTGGATAAAAAGGAAAAGAAAATAGAATTTCTAAACCTGCTTTCAAGGAAGCTAAAACTTGATAATGTCCGGATAATAAAAGGTAGAGCAGAAGAACTTGCAAAGGAAAGCTTATACCGGGAAAAGTTTGATATAGTTTTGGCAAGAGCAGTAGCAAGGTTTAATATTCTGTGTGAATTTATAATTCCTTTTTGCAGAATAAATGGTAAAATTATATTATATAAGAGTATAAAAGTGTTTGACGAATTAAACGAAGGCAGAAAAGTCATACAAAGATTGGGGGGAAGGGTAGAAAGTTTGCGAGAAGTCAAAGTTCCATATCTTAAAGAATTCAGAGCTTTTTTAGTGATAAAAAAAGATAATGAATCTCCTAACAGATACCCCCGAAAATTCAAAAAAATAATAAGTAAGCCGCTGAAGTAGGGATATTTTATATTAGCAACTCAATGTGTAAATGTGTTAAAGAACAAAAGTATAAAAGTGTTAATGATAAATGGGACTTTTAGATAAGGTACTAAGGGACATAAAAATAAAAAAAGCTTTGGGTAAAAAAAGCGTGAACAGAGTAATTGCTATTACCAACCAAAAGGGAGGGGTAGGGAAAAGTACTACGGCAGTGAATGTATCTGCTTATCTAAGTTCTTATGGCTATAAAACATTACTTGTCGATCTTGACCCACAGAGCAATTCAACAAGCGGGCTGGGGTTGAATCCTGCAGATGTAAAAGAATCCGTTTATGAAGTCTTAATTCATGATAGAGACCCCAGGGGAATAATTTTAAATACCTCATACAAAAATCTTAAAATACTTCCTTCTTCAATACAGCTTGCAGGGGCGGAAGTGGAATTAGTTTCAAGTCTAAAAAGGGAGTTTAAGTTAAAAGAAGCAATAGATAAAATTGAAAAGGATTATGATTTTATATTGATTGATTGTCCTCCGGCTTTGGGACTTTTAACAATAAATGCTTTAGCAGCAGCTAAAGAAGTAATCATACCCATACAATGTGAATACTATGCCCTGGAAGGGCTTGGGCAGCTATTAAATACCATAAATCTAGTAAAAAAGAATTTAAATGATAAATTGAAAATAAAGGGAGCTATAATGACTATGTATGATCCCAGGCTAAAACTTGCCGAGCAGGTAATCGAAGAGGTCAAGAAATTTTTTTCAGAGAGAGTATATAAGACAATTATTCCCAGAAATGTAAGACTCAGCGAAGCACCAAGTTATGGTAAACCTATAATGGAGTATGACCCTGATTGTAAGGGAGCGGAGGCTTACGGCAATTTTACAAAGGAAGTGATAAAAAATGGCTAAGAGAGGTTTGGGAAGGGGGCTTAATGCGTTAATACCAAGCATAGGCAAGCCCTCCGAAAGCGAGTCCAATACAATAGTTGAATTATCATTAGATATGATTGTTCCAAATAAAAACCAGCCGAGGAATAATTTTAATGATGATTCATTGAATGAACTTGCTGAGTCAATTAAGGAATTCGGAGTTATTCAACCAATCATGGTCAGGGAGCTGGACAAGAAAGATAAATACGAAATCGTTATAGGAGAAAGAAGATACAGGGCTATTAAAAAGACTGGCATTAACACCATTCCATCTATTATAGTCAAAGATGTTAATGATGTATCTTCTTTGGAGATGGCTTTGATTGAAAATTTACACAGGGATGATTTAAATCCAATGGAAAAGGCTTATACATTTAAGCAGCTTATAGATGAATTTAAAATTACTCATGACAAACTTTCAAAAAGAATAGGAAAGAGCAGGACATCGATAACGAATTCATTAAGACTACTTTCCCTTCCTGCAGAGATTCAGAAATTAATAGATGAAGGAAAATTAAGTGAGGGACATGCCAGATCATTGCTTGGGATAGAAGAAAAAAATAGGGTGAAGATCGCAAACCTTATCGTCAGAAATGGCCTGAGCGTCAGAGATATAGAAAGGATAGCAGGAAGAAAAAGGGAACGCGCGGGTACTGCCGCAGCAAAAAAAGTTCTACAGTTCAGTAAACTTCCGGAAATCTCTAAAAGAATGTCCGGATACCTTAATGCTCCGGTAAAAATAACTATGGGGAGAAAAAAGGGGAAAATTGTAATAGAATTTGGTTCTGTAAGAGACTTGGAGAGGATTGCGGGTAAAATTTTTGGATAGTAAACCTTACTGGCTTAAGAAGAAAATAAGTTTAAATAACTCAAATATAAATCAGATAAGAAATCTAATACACAGTTTACATTTGAATACTGTATGCCAGAGTGCAAAATGTCCCAACATTTTTGAATGCTTTAGTAAAAAAACTGCAACTTTTATGCTGATGGGTGATATTTGTACCAGAAACTGCGGTTTCTGCGGCATAAAGTCAGGGAAGCCGGAAAAATTAGCTTTAGACGAGCCTTACAGAGTAGCAGAGGCGGTAAAAGAGGCGAAATTAAAACACGTGGTTATTACTTCAGTAACAAGGGATGATTTAAGCGATGGGGGAAGTGCTCATTTTGCAATGACTGTGAATGAAATAAGAAAATTGAACCCTTATACAAGGATAGAATGCCTGATACCTGATTTTAAAGGAGATACCAATAGTCTGAAGGTGCTTCTTTCAGAGGATTTGAATGTATTAGGCCATAATATGGAAACTGTAAGAGAAAATTATAAAAGGGTTAGGAGAAATTCAAATTATGAGATATCGCTTGGTATATTAAAATCGATTAAAGTATTAAAGCCCGGAACTTATACAAAGTCTGGTTTTATGCTGGGACTTGGGGAGAAAAGAGAGGAGATAGAGAGACTGGTTTCAGACTTGGAAGGGGTGGCTTGCGATATTGTAACCATAGGTCAGTATCTAAGACCTTCTAATTCAAACCTCCCGGTCCAGAGGTATTACAGGCCGGAAGAGTTCGGTAAAATAAAAGAAATGGCAGAGAGCTTTAATTTTAAATCAGTGTCAAGCGGTATATTTGTAAGATCCTCCTATGGTGCAAATATCATACTTGATAAAATTTTAAAAGAGGAAAGCCATAGGAAGGACAAAGTAAATTAAGCGATAATATTAATTGTCCAGGATAAGTAATCAGGTTGATATGAAAGGCGTATACTGCTTATTGATAAATTGCAGGAAATCTCAATCAATACGAATTGGGAAATTCGGAGTTATTGACTTCACAAAAGGCTTTTATCTATATATAGGTTCAGCCCTAAATGGGATAGAAAAAAGGGTATCAAGACATTTGGGAAGAAAAAAAAATAATTTCTGGCATATTGATTATTTTCTGTCAAACAGGTATGTGAATATTGATTGTGTGTATTGTCTTGAATCCAATAAGAAAATGGAGTGTAATATTGCAGAAAAAGCAGGGACTATAGCAAAACCTGTGATGGGCTTTGGGTCATCAGACTGTAAATGCAAGAGTCATCTTTTCTTTGTTTGTGACCGGAAAAGATGTTGGGGAAATTTTTTATTTGGTTGACATATGATAGTATATTTTATGAAAATATTTTTAATATAAATTACTAAATATTTAATATGGAGGTATAAAAATGAAGTTTGTTCCTAAAATTATTATCGGGGTCGTTGTGTTCGTTGTAGCGCTGCTTGTAATTATAAATAGTTTTGTCATAGTCCAGGCCGGAAATGTAAGAGTTCTTACTCAGTTTGGTAAGACAGTAGGAGTTACTTATTATCCCGGATTGCATATGAAAATACCATTTATACAGAATACAGTAAATTACTCAACAAGACAGGTGACTTATGAGGCAAGTGATTTTCCAGAGACCAGCCAGGCTAATTATCCTGATTATACAGTAGACACAACTTCTTCAGACGGCCAGCAGGTAGAATTAAATTTAACAATTAGATTTTCTATTGAAGGCAAGCAAGCAGAGTGGATATTAAACAATATAGGCACCATGGATGATCTGGTAGAGAAAGTAGTAAAAACAGAGGCAAGGTCCCTGTCCAGAAATATACCTAAAAAATATACTGCTGCTCAACTTTATTCCTTTGGTGTATTTGGTGTCCAAGAGGAGATAGGAAGTACATTAGAACCAATATTCGAGGAAAACGGAATAATATTAGATGAATTCTTGCTAAGAAAAATCAACTTTACTGAAGAGTACTTTAATGTTCTGGAGGAAAAACAAATTGAAGAGGAGAAGATCGAAGTAGAACAGAATAAACTTGAACAGGAAAAAATAAAAAAAGAACAGGCGATAATCCAGGCTGAAGCTGAAGCAAAACAAATTGAAATTAAAGGCGAGGCACTGCGGGAATATCCGCAGATAATACAGCTTGAGTTTATTCAAAAATTATCGCCCAATATTTCATGGGGAATTCTGCCTGAAACAGGAGTCATCCCATTTATTGATTTGAGCAATCTTCAGGAACAATTCGATAGCTCTTATGTGTTAACACCAGAGAGTGAGACAGGAGCACAAGCTAGCGAATAGACATACAGGGACTTAAGAGGAACTTAGATATATCTTATCCTACCCTACCCCTTTATTTTAATTATTTTATTAATACTTTAGTTATATAATATTTATATATAATAGCTTTGACTTTTTTGTATAATTATATTAATATAAATATTACTTTATGATACTTTATTGTACTTATAATTAGTTTGGAGAATGATTAAAAATGCTGCCAAATTTATACAAGGTCAAAGAAGCGGCAAAAATACTAAAAGTAAAGCCGGTTACCATAAGAAGGTGGTGCAAATCCGGTCTGTTTAAAGCAAAAAAGGTCGGGAAAAGCTGGTATATACCGGAAGAGGAACTGGTTTTGTTTAAAAAAGATGAAGGTGAAATAAAAGTAAAAGCAGGATAAGAGGCTTGTACATTGCCGGTGGGGGAAAGGAAAAATATAGTGTGGAATAGCAATGTTTATTTGAATATATTTCTGGTATTCATATTGTTTTCTCTGTCAATGGCTTTTTATATACTAAGGTATTGTAAAAAGACCCAAAACTATCAATTAATGCTTCTTCTATATTTTATGATAGGTGTAATGACTGCAGAATACCTGAAACACAGTTTTCTCTCTTTTTCCTTAAAAGTAATACTTGAGAAGGTTGCTTTTACTGGAATTGCAGCACTGCCGGTTTTATGGTTTTTAATTGCTCTTAAGATGTCAAACCACAGCGAGTATATTAATTATAAAACTATATACCTTATTTCAACTATACCGGGAGTAGCGGTGATGCTGGCTTTTACCAATGAATTTCACGGACTTATCTGGAAAAGATTATATTTGAGTGAAACTGGACCTATTGTGCTGATGGGAGATTATGGAGTATTTTTTTGGATATTTATTTCATTTTCGGTTGCTGTTGAAATATTTGGCTTAATTTTAGTTTTTAGAGCCCTTTCAAAAGCGAATTATTACTATAGTTGGCAAAAATGGTTGATAGCGCCTGTAATAGCTGCCGCACTTATGACAGGTGCTTTTGAAGTTTTTAAGATAAAACCTTTTTACTATTTCAGAATAGCCCCCATTATCATTACTATTGGTATCATATTTATGGTGCTTTTATTAGACCGTAAAAGAAAGCGTGTAATACTGCCTATAGCAATAAATAATGTAATAGATAGTATGAATGACGGCGTTTTAATATTGAACCTTGAAAATAAGATTATAAATTTTAACCCTTCGGCGGTGAAGATATTGGATGTTGCTGATAGAAGCATACTGGGAGAAGATATAATTCAATTATTCCCAAATATAGTAATAAACGGTGTCCTGAATGGAAATAAAGCAATAAGCAGAAAAGAAATTAAAATCAATAATAAGGGAAAAGTACTATATTATGAACTTTCTGTTTCGAGTGTAAAGGACTTTCAGGGTATTATGATTGGTAAATCCGTGGTGATTAGAGATATTACTGATAGAATAAAATCGGAAGAAGAAATAAAGTACTTGGGTTTTCATGATAATTTAACAGGTCTCCATAATAAATCTTACTTTGAAATGCAGATAAAAAAATTAGACACAGCCATGCAGCTTCCATTGAGTATAGTAATAGGCGGCGTTAATGGGCTGAAGACTATAAATGAAGCTTTTGGTCACAAGCAGGGAGATTTGTTGCTCTGTAATCTTGCAAAAGTCTTTGAAAGAACAGTCAGAAAAGGAAGTATTATAACCAGATGGGCCGGAGATGAGTTTGCTTTTATTTTCCCGAATACATCACAAAAAGAAGCCGGTAGGATATTGGAAAGAATAAGACAGGGTATCGAAGATTATAAAAGCGGGGATCTGCCTATGAGTATGGCACTTGGTTCGTCTACTAAAGAATATTCTACAGAGAACATCAATGAGGTAATTATAGAAGCTGAGAATAATATGTTTAAGAGAAAATTAATTGAGAAGAAAAGCGTTGCAAGTTCTATAATAGCTTCCCTGGAAAGGACTCTTTTTGAAAAGAGCCATGAAACAGAGACACATGCAAGACGCCTGAATGATTTTGCACGAAAGCTGGGAAGAAATGTAGGTTTGAGTGAAAATATACTAAATGATTTATCTCTTCTTTCTTCACTTCATGATATAGGAAAAATAGCGATCACGGAAGAAATCCTGTTAAAAAAGACCAAACTAACAGAAGATGAATGGGAGGCTATAAAAAAACATCCGGTAATAGGAAGTAATATAGCTAAATCTACTAAGCAAATTGCTCATGTGGCCGATGGTATTCTCTGTCATCACGAGTGGTGGAATGGGACTGGTTATCCCAAAGGATTGAAGGGGAGTAAGATACCTGTTGAAGCGAGAATAATATCTATTGTTGACGCATATGATGTTATGAGGAACGGCAGGCCCTATAAAAGGAAAATGAGCAAGGCTGAAGCAGTTATAGAATTAAGAAGGTGTAGCGGGACACAATTTGATCCAAAGCTTGTTGAGATTTTTATAAATGAAGTCCTGGGTGTTAAAGCCTTTAATGAAAAAGTAGCTGTAGGATAAAAATCTAAGAATTTCTATTTCTGTTTAAGAAGCAGCAATTTTTTACTCCGTAATTAATATAAATCAGTATTAACAAATTGTATTCAAAATCTTATAATTTTCATAAAGTCTTTCGCTGGGGCTATCGGTAAGTAAAGACTTATAAGTATAGGAAGATATCTGAAAGATGAAAGATTTATAATATTTTTAAAGTAAACGGAGATTAAAATGGATGGCATAAAAAGGATATTTACGGCTTATATTGAAAGAATAAAAATATACAATAAAATTGCCAACATATCTAAAATTGTAAGAAGATATTTTGCCATAAACGGTTTTGATGGAGTAATTACGAGTATCGGTGTTCTCCTTGGAAGCTATATTATAGGAGTTAAAGAGTATAAAAATGTTGTAGTAGCAGGTGCCGCAATATGTATATCTCTGGGTGTTTCTGGAGTCTGGAGTGCTTATAACAGCGAAACGGCTGAGAGGAAAAGGGAGCTTGATGATTTAGAGGAATCAACTCTTTATAATCTTGATGAGACAATAATATCTGATGCTCAAAAGTTTGCTACGAGAGTTCTTGCTGCAGTAAACGGCCTCTCCCCTGTATTAATGGCGTTTGTTCCTTTAGTACCGTTCATTTTTGGAAAATATATACCCATTAATATCTGTTATTACAGTGGTTTTGCAATAGCGTTTTTGATATTATTTAGCGTAGGCTTATTTTTAGGAAAAATCTCCAGGAGCAACTTAATAGTAAGCGGTATAAAAATGATGCTTGCCGGAGGTTTTTGTGTTGTATTGAGCCTGCTTTTAAAATTTATTTAATAAATTTAAATAAGCAATTGCCAATCTTACTAATAGTGATAGAGGTTTATTGATTTTTAAATTGGCCTTATTATAGGCGGGAAAGATATGATTCCAACTCATATTTAGATACGTGGATTCTATATCTATCCCATTCAATTTTTTTATTGTCAATGAATTTATAGAATATATGATCTCCCAGAGTTTCTTTAACCAAACTGCTTTTTTCCATAAGTTTTATAGCTTCGTAAAGATTATCGGGAAGCATTTCAATTCCAGCTTTTTCTCTTCTTTCCGAGTCTAATTCATATATATTTTCTTCAATAGGTTCAGGAAGTTTATATTTATTTTTAATGCCTTCTAATCCTGCTGCCAGCATTACGCTAAAGGCAAGGTAAGGATTGCAGGCAGGGTCAGGGCTTCTAAATTCAATTCTTGTAGCCTTCTCTTTTTTTGGTTTATACATAGGTACTCGTACCAGAGTAGATCTATTTCTTCTAGCCCATGATATGTAAACGGGAGCTTCATATCCAGGTACGAGTCTTTTATAGGAATTTACCCATTGATTGTTTATAGCAGTTATTTCTTTACAGTGTTTTAATATCCCGGCAATATATTGTTTGCCTGTTTCAGAGAGGTGGTATTTATCATTTTTATCGAAAAATGCGTTCTTGTCTCCTTTAAATAGTGACTGGTGGGTATGCATTCCGCTCCCATTTTCTCCGAATAGAGGCTTGGGCATGAAGGTAGCATATACACCATGTTCAGTTGCGACTTCTTTGACGATGACTTTATAAGTCATAACATTATCTGCCATAGTCAGGGCATCTGTATATCTCAGATCTATTTCATGTTGAGATGGAGCTACTTCGTGGTGTGAGTATTCAACTCCGATTCCCATTCCTTCAGTGTATAATATTGTGTCTCTCCTCAAGGGGC
Source organism: uncultured Actinomycetota bacterium (assembly GCA_964578625.1). GTDB lineage: Bacteria > Actinomycetota > Humimicrobiia > Humimicrobiales > Humimicrobiaceae > CAZBSE01. Next base: position 4,433 of record CAZODQ010000023.1, on the reverse strand, counting down.
CGGCGACATCTAAAGTAGTAAGATCAAAGTAACCTCCCTTATCTAATATGATAGGTTCTCCTTCATCACTTTTAAAATAAAAGTATTCAAGTTCTGGACCAACGTAGAATGTGTACCCCATGTCTTTTGCTTTCTTTAAAATTCTTTTTAGGACCCATCTGGGATCTCCATTAAAGTGTGAACCGTCCGGTTCCAGCACATCACAGATCATTCTTGCAACACCCTGCTCATGCGGTCTCCAGGGAATAATTTGAAAAGTGCTTGGATCAGGCATGGCAATAACATCGCTTTCTTCTATCCTTGAATACCCTTCAATAGAAGATCCGTCAAAACCCATGCCTTCCGACAATGCGCCCTCAAGTTCTTCTACTGTTATAGCAAAACTTTTTAAAAAGCCCTGAACATCTGTGAACCATAATCTTATAAATTTTATATTATTCTCGTGGGCTGTTTTTAATACATACTCTTTAATTTCATCAGTTTTTTGCATGTGGTCACTTCCTTTGGTTTCTTAGCGATTATATTAATTACTTATATCATTTCATAAATTATGGGATATTATATCTTAATATTAATAAAAATCTATAAAAGACTTGTTAAATCTATGTTAAATTTTCTGGTTATCCCTATTAACCTATAGCTTTACTGCCTTCTTCTCCTGTTCTAATCCTTATACATCTGGGAAGATCAAGTATGAATATTTTACCATCTCCAATATTGCCTGTATAGGCTCCTTTCTTTATAGCAGCAATAGTTGGTTCTACAAAGTCTTCATTTACCGCTATTTCCAACCTGACTTTTTTCAATAGATTGACCTTATGTATTACTCCTCTATAAGTTTCTGTATAGCCTTTTTGCTGTCCACAACCAAGTACATTAGTTACAGTCATCTTGTATATCTCATTGTCGAAAAGTTCCTTTTTTACATCGGGCAGTTTATGTGGTTGAATCATCGCTATTATTAGTTTCATTTCTTGCTCCTTTTATATAAATATAATGCAATATTAATCATTCTGGAAAATTTGGAATCCTCCATAAGCTTCCATACCATGCTCTTCGATGTCAAGCCCTTTAAGCTCTTCTTCCCTTGAGACTCGGAGTCCTACGGTTTTTTTCATTATAAGAAATAAGGCAATCATTAGTCCAAAAGTCCATACAAATACGCTAACAGTTCCTGTAAATTGGATAAGTAAAAGCCTGAAACCGCCTCCATAAAACAGCCCATTGGTATTTGTAAATCCGGCAAGGCTTGCGTATTCGGACTGTGCAAAAAGTCCTACAAATAAAGTTCCAAAAACACCGCATATACCATGAACGGATATTGCTCCAACAGGATCATCTATTCTAAATTTCCTATCAAATAAGTTGATAGATATACATACAATCACTCCACAGAGCAATCCTATTATAATAGCGCTTACCGGGGAAACAACAGCACATCCGGCAGTGATTCCCACCAGTCCTGCCAGTGCACCATTTAAAATCATTGATGCATCCGGCTTCCTGTATTTAATCCATACAAACATCATCGCTGAAAATGATCCTGCAGCTGCAGCAATTGCGGTATTTACTGCAATGGTAGCTATAGCCGGACTTGAAGCGGAAAGAGTGCTTCCCGGATTAAAACCGAACCATCCAAACCATAATATAAAAACACCAAGAGTGGCAAGTGCAATGTTATGGCCAGGGATAGCATTTGAGCTCCCGTCTTTGTTGTATTTACCAATTCTTGGACCAAGTACCATTGCACCGGCAAGGGCAGAGAATCCACCAACCGAATGCACGACGGTTGAACCGGCAAAATCGATCATACCTAACTGTTGAAGCCATCCTCCTCCCCATATCCAGTGACCTACAACAGGATAGACAAATGAAGTAATAACTACACAGTAAAAAAGGTAACTGTAAAACTTAATTCTTTCTGCTACAGCACCAGAGACAATGGTAGCTGCTGTTGCAGCAAAAACTGCTTCGAAAAACCAGAATGCAAAATTTTGGGTATTTGCCGGGTCAGTAATAGAAAGAAAAAAATTATTTGTCCCTATAAATCCACCGGCGGTTTTTCCGAACATAATCCCATATCCCACCAGGAAAAATACCAGAAGGCCTAGTGAGACATTCATGAAATTTTTCATCAATATATTTACTGTGTTTTTGGCCCTGGTGAACCCTGCCTCTACCATTGCAAAACCAGCATGCATGGAAAATACAAGAAACGAGGCAATCAATATCCATAATGTATCTAGAACAGTTGACGGATTCATTTGATCTTACTCCTTCTATTATTAATAATGTAGGTTATTTTACTCCTGAAACTTTACAGATAGGTTAAATTCCTGTTAAGATTATGTTAAATATTCAGAAGGACCATATTGGTTAATATAAGGTTAGATCTGAGTGGAAAACATATAGCCCACGTTCCTTATGGTTTTAAGCATAAGATTATATGGTGGGGGAATTTTGGAACGAAGTCTTCTTATATGTACGTCTACGGTTCTGCTGCCACCATAGAAATCATATTCCCACACGGCGGAAAGCAATTTATTCCTGCTGAAAACTTTTTCTTGATGTTGAAGAAGAAGTTTAAAAAGCTCAAATTCTTTAAAGGTCAACTCTATTGGTTTTTGGTTGACAGACAGCTCGTACTTGTCAAGGTTTAGTACGAGGTTATTTACTATGATGCTGTTTTTAGGGATAAGAATCTTTTTTTTTGAAATGATTAATTTTATTCTTATGGCAAGTTCCTTTTCAAGCTGGCTGCAGAAAATAAAATCGTCAAATTCAATTTCACTTTCAGTTAAAAATTTTATCTGAGTAGAATCAAGTATAATAATTTTTGCCATATCAAGCTTATCAATATCTGTAATTAATTCTTTAGATCCTAAGTAATCTTTGTATTCCTGATCGGAAATGTCAATGATTAAAAGCCCGGCAGTATCCGAACGGAAAGAAAGGCCTTTTAGTGTTTTTTCTGTCTGCAGGATATAGTTTTTTCTTTCAAGGATACTGACTATTTTGTCTATGTTTTTTTTATTTTTAGAATACAATAATATTGTTTTTTTCATATTTATACGGACTCTATTTTTTACGGTAAATTATAAAAGTTTGAATTTCTTGTATATTATAAGTTAATTTATATTATTATAAAAATATAAATTCTTAGAAGAGATCCATTCTTATAAGGTGGAATCTTTTCCATACTTTTTGAAGTGGATGCTTTTATAATAGCTGTTTAATATATATTGTGCATGTTGTGCACATTGGAATATATTTTTTTTTGATAGAAGTTATGATAGAATGAATATTGCGCAAGCGCTTTCTTATTTTTAGGAGTATGCAGTGGTTAATTATAACGATATAGCAAAGCTGGCTAAAGTATCTCCAACAACAGTTTCACATGTAATCAATGAAACCAGGTTTGTCTTGCCTGAGACAAAAAAAAGGGTACTCAGGGCAATGAAAAGGTTAAAATATCAGCCCAATCTGCTTGCCAGGAGTCTTGCCACTGGGAAGACGCACACTGTTGGGCTGGTTATTTCGGATATCAGAAATCCATTTTATCCGGAACTTGTTCAGGGAGTAGAAGAACTGGCCATAAAGAACAATTATAACGTGTTTTTATGCAATACGGATTATGATATTGAAAAAGGCTTAAAATCTATAAGTGCATTAATTAACAGGAAGATAGACGGGATAATAGTAGCTTCAAGCCAGGTGGACAGCTCTGTGATAAAGCAGCTTATGGATACGGATATAAATTTTGTATTGGTGGACTGGGGTAAAAAAAATATTGGAGTGGATAGTCTGTATTTCGACTATAAAGTCGGTATGGTAGAGGCCGTAGCCCATTTGGTATCTTTGAAACACAGAAATATTTATTTTATTAGTGGGCCAAAAATACTGAAAACAGCAAAAATAAGAGTTAGGAAATTTATTGAGGCTATAGGAAAATACAATGGAGATAATAAAATTGATTATAAGATATTAGAAGGAGACCATAAGATAGAAGGTGGTTTTAAGGCTGCTAAAAAAATATTTAAAGAAAGGGTACTTCCTACGGCAATTGTCTGTTCAAATGATCTTACGGCTATTGGAGCAATGAAGGCTTTTAAAGCTAATGGTATTGAAGTACCGGATGACATTTCTGTTATAGGCCTGGATAATATAAAATTGACTGAAATAGTTTCACCTACCCTGACTACTATAGGGTTAGAGAGGTACAAAATAGGAAAAGTTGCAATGGAACTGCTGCTGAATAGAATAAAGAATAAAAAGTTGTCCAAGCAGACATGTATTTTTAAAACCAAACTGATTATAAGGGAAAGCACATCAAAGAGGAAATGATATTAAAAAAAAATTCAAAACTTGACACAGCAGGCGTTTTTTTATAGGATAAGAAAGCACTTGCGTAATTATTTTAACTTTTTATTTTA
>CAZODQ010000022.1:3694-15422 GCA_964578625.1 uncultured Actinomycetota bacterium | reverse complement strand
GAGGCTTGGTCCTTTCAAATTTTTGTTTAGCCATAATATATCCTTTCTTTGTTTTTTTTAAATTAATTCAATCTATATTAATTAAATTAGTAATTTAAACTGCGACACTGCTGCCTTTAAACCTCTCAATAATCTCATCTGCAATTCTGCCTGGTGCCGGTTCATATTTTAAAAATTGCATTGTAAAAGTAGCTCTACCCTGTGTCTTTGATCTAAGATCAGTAGCATATCCAAACATTTCTGAAAGCGGCACCTCCGATTTTATGATCCTATTTTTATTTCTCAGTGTCACCGATGATATCTTTCCCCTTCTGGAATTAAGATCACCAATAACTTCCCCCATATATTCATCCGGAACAACCACTTCAACATCCATTATTGGTTCCAGTAAAACCGGCATACATTTTTTCATACCCGCCCTAAAAGCCTTTGAGCCGGCAATCTTAAAAGCCATCTCCGAAGAATCGACTTCATGATAAGAACCATCTAAAAGTATGGCCTTTACACCTACAACCGGGTATCCAGCTACTTCACCGCTCTTCATAGCATCGTCTATTCCTGTTTCAATAGGTTTTATATACTCTTTTGGTATGACTCCGCCTTTAGTTTTATCCTCAAATTCAAATACCTTGCTATACTCAATTGGCTCGAAGCGGACGATTACATGCCCATACTGTCCCTTTCCGCCGCTTTGCCTTATATATTTCCCTTCTACCTGTGCTTCCTTTGTTATAGTCTCTCTATAGGAAACCTGTGGTTTCCCCACATTTGCACTCACACCAAACTCACGGAGCAATCTATCTACTATGATTTCAAGATGGAGTTCACCCATACCTGAAATAATTGTCTGGCCGGTCTCACTATCAATTTCTATTCTAAAAGTAGGATCTTCTTCTGCCAATCTTGATAATGCATTAGCCAGCTTCTCCTGGTCAACTTTTGTTTTAGGCTCAATTGCAATTGATAATACTGGCTCGGGAAAACTAATAGATTCATATTTAACAGGCTTTTGGGGATCACATATGGTATCACCAGTATTTATATTTTTCAAACCGACAACAGCTGCTATGTCACCGCAATAAGCTTCCTTTAATTCTTCTCTACTGTTAGCATGCATTTCCAGTAGTTTGCTGATCCTGTTCTTTCTGCCGTTGTTTGTATTCAATACCTGAGTTCCGCTTTTTAATGTCCCAGAATAAATTCTTATATAACTTAGACTACCTACGAATGGATCCGTTGTTATTTTAAACACCAGACCGGAAAAAGGTGCATCGTCACTGACTTTTATCTCAATTTCATCCCCATTGTCAGGATCGGACCCTGCTGGGGATGGAACATCATTTGGTGACGGCAGAAAATCCACTACAGCATCTAGAAGCGGTTGTACTCCTTTATTCTTAAACGCAGCTCCGCATAAGATTGGAACACCATTGACATTTATGGCTATTTCTCTTATTGCTTTCTTTAATTCTTCTTCACTTATTTCCACGTTGTCAATGTATTTATTTAAAATAACATCATCATAATTAGCAATATTCTCTATAAGTTCCTGTCTGCATTGTTTAGCAGTAGATTCAAGTTCCGGAGGTATATCTTCATATTCAAACTTAATACCCATTTCATCTTTATACACAATAGCTCTCATACTAATAAGATCGATTATTCCTACGAAATTTTCCTCACTGCCGATAGGAATCTGCACAGGTAATGGATTGGCTCCGAGTTTTGTCTTAATCATATCCAGCACATAGAAGTAATCTGCTCCGCTCCGATCCATTTTATTAACAAAAGCAATCCTTGGGACATGATACTTATCAGCCTGTCTCCACACAGTCTCAGACTGAGGTTCAACTCCTCCAACAGCACAGAATATAGCAATCATACCATCAAGGACTCTCAGTGATCTTTCGACTTCAACCGTAAAATCAACATGACCTGGAGTATCAATAATATTTATTTTATTACTTTTCCAAAAACAAGTTGTAGCAGCAGAAGTAATAGTAATGCCTCTTTCCTGCTCCTGTATCATCCAATCCATCACAGCTGCACCATCATGGACTTCTCCCATCTTATAAGTCTTCCCTGTATAATACAGGATACGCTCTGTGATGGTCGTCTTACCGGCATCTATATGAGCAGTTATACCTATATTCCTTGTTTTTTTTAATGATACTTTTCTAGCCATATACGTCACCATATTACCATCTATAATGGGCAAAAGCCTTATTGGCCTCAGCCATCTTATGTAAATCTTCTTTCTTTTTAATACTACTCCCAGTATTGCTGGCGCCGTCCAAAACCTCAGCAGCTAATCTTTCAGCCATAGTCTTTTCTTTCCTTCTGCTTGAAAAATCAACTATCCATCTTATAGCCAGTGTACTTGCCCTTTCCTGAGACACTTCAACCGGTACCTGATAAGTAGCTCCGCCAACTCTTCTTGGTTTTACCTCCAGTATTGGTTTTACGTTATCGAGACATTTATCAAGTATTTCTAATGGATTTTCTTTGGTTTTTGCTTCCAGGATTCTAAGACTTCCATATACTATTTTCTCAGCAATGCTTTTCTTACCTGCTTTAAGAATTTTATTAATAAGCTGAGAAACTATCCTGCTTTTATAGATAGGATCTGTCGTTGTTTTCCTTTTTTGAGGTCTTCCTTTTCTGGGCACCTGATAACTCCTTATAAATTACTTTGGCTTCTTAGCTCCATATCTTGATCTGGAAGATTTTCTGTCTTCGACTCCGGCAGTATCCAATGCTCCCCTAATAACTTTATATCTCACACCTGGTAAATCTTTTACTCTGCCGCCTCTTACCAACACTATAGAGTGCTCCTGCAGGTTATGACCTATTCCCGGTATGTAAGCTGTAACCTCGGCTCCATTCGTAAGCCTGACTCTGGCCACTTTTCTAAGAGCCGAATTTGGCTTTTTGGGTGTATTAGTATATACTCTAATACATACACCTCTCCTTAAAGGGTTTTCCTGCAGAGCAGGAGTCTTCTTTTTCTTTTTTAATCTCTTCCTTCCCTTTTTAACCAGTTGATTTATAGTAGGCATAAATACCTTATCCTCTACCTCCATTTAACAATACTACTATCACAATTTAAAAATAATTAATGATAATCTTCTTTGAAGACACGAAAAAAGAGATTATCACCTAAAAATTAAAATGTCAATATAAAAAATACCTATCAGGAGGTATTTTACCAGTCTATTTTCATCTGCATTTTAAATATTAATTTCTATTTCCTTTACATCATCACCTTCTGATTCCTGAAGGATTTCTATTTCATCTCTATTGTTTTCTTTATAGCCAGGATAATCCAGCTCATAATCTCTGAAACTGTTCATACCGGTTCCAGCCGGTATAGCTTTTCCTATTATCACATTTTCCTTTAGCCCTAATAGATTATCAACTTTATTGCCTAAAGCCGCATCCGTCAATACTCTTGTAGTCTCCTGAAACGAAGCGGCAGAAAGAAAGCTGTCAGTAACTAATGACGCTTTGGTTATACCCATTAGATTTTGAACAGCTGATGCAGGTTTTTTCATGCTGGAAATCAATTTATTATTTTCTTTCTCAAATAAAAGCCTGTCTAACAACTGTCCGGGAAGAAAATTACTATCTCCAGGATCAATTATTGTGACTTTTTTAAGCATCTGTCTGGCTATTACTTCAATATGCTTATCATTTATATCCACTCCCTGAGCCTTATATACATTTTGTACCTCTTTTACTAAATACTGCTCACACTCCTTAATCCCGTTAATTCTTAAAATATCGTGTGGATTCTTTGGTCCTTCAGTCAGCTGGTCTCCCGCAGAAACCGTATCCTTATTTTTAACACTTAATTTTGCTCTGGTCGGAATCTGATAAATTTTTTCCTGCTTTCCGTCCTTACTTTTAATAGTAAGTACTCTAAACCTGGAATCTACATCTTCTATTTCAACTTTTCCTGATATCTCAGCTATAAACGAATGTTCCTTTGGTTTTCTTGCTTCAAATAATTCTACTACCCTTGGTAAACCGCTGGTTATATCAATGCCCTCAAAGGTTTTTTCATGTTTATGAACATGTGTCTTTCTTTTAGCGGTAAGGATTAATTTTGCAAAGATTTCTCCGACCTCTACATTTACCTTTTTATTTATCTGCAGTATTTCACCTTTAGGAATAATCACATCTATAATATCCCCTTTCTCCATCTGAACCTGGAAAAATAATTTATGAGGAATATGTTCTATATTTATTTCAATCATCTCACTGGTGTCTTTTTCCGTGAAAACATTTTTCTTTATATTTAACTCTGACAGCAATTCCTTTCTGAATATAAGTCTCCCATTAACCGGCGACTTTATGGATCTCTGAATCACAGTACTTGCTACTCCTCCTGTATGAAAAGTACGCATAGTTAATTGTGTACCGGGTTCTCCGATAGACTGAGCAGCTATAATCCCTACCGCTTCGCCGATCTCAACTATTTTACCAGTAGCAAGATCTCTGCCATAACATTTCTGGCATACTCCTGATTCCGCCTCACAGGTCATTACTGAACGCACTTTTACACTTTCAATATTGGCATGTATAAACTTTTGCAGATGTTTCTCCGTAATTTCCTCATCGCTTTTTATTATATTCTTTCTGCTATTGGGGTTATTGATATTTCCCAGACACGTTCTTCCTATTAAATTGGTATTAGGCTCACCCTCCAGGGTCAATACATATAGACTTATTCCGTCTTCGGTCTTGCAGTCATTTATTCTTATCATGGTATCCTGTGCAACATCAACTAACCTTCTTGTCAGATATCCCGAATCCGCAGTCCTGAGTGCGGTATCGGCAAGCCCCTGTCTGGCACCGTGAGTAGAAATAAAATATTCTAAAACAGTAAGTCCTTCTCTAAAGTTGGATTTAATGGGACTGTCTATTATATCTCCTCTTGCATTTGCAACCAATCCCCTCATACCGGCTAGCTGACGGAGCTGCTTTATATTTCCCCTGGCACCTGATGTGGCCATCATATAAACGGAATTAAATTTATTAAAATTCTTTTCCATCGCATTGGCTACACTTTCATTTGCCTGTGACCATGTTTGTATCAATCTCTGATGTCTCTCAAATTCTGTTATCATCCCTTGTTTATAGTAGTCCTCAATTTTTTCAATTTTTTTCTCTACATTACTTATAATTTTTGCTTTTTCATCAGGCACATCTATATCCTCAATCCCTATGGTAAGACCTGATCTGGTCGAATATTTAAATCCTGCTTCTTTTATAGAATCCAATGTCTCAACAACTACACTTTGAGGAAATTTACTTATACATTCAGAAATAATAGCTATAAGTTCTTTTTTAGATATTTCTTTATTAACAAATTTATAGTCCTCAGGCAGAGATTTGTTAAATATTATCCTTCCCGCTGTGGTTTTTATTATTTTATCATCAATTCTGACTTTGATAGGTGTGTGTAGGGATATAAAATTATAGTCATAATCTAAAATAGCATCCTGGGTGTCATTATAAAACCTTACTTTTTTATCCGACTTTTCTCTTTCCGAAGTCAAATAATATATCCCCAGGACCATATCCTGAGAGGGAACAACAACAGGTTCACCGTTAGCAGGTGATAGTATATTATTTACAGAAAGCATTAAGACCATCGATTCAGCTCTGGCTTCGTTTGATAAAGGTACATGAGCAGCCATCTGGTCGCCGTCAAAATCGGCATTAAATGGGGGACAGACCATAGGATGAATTTGTATGGCTTTACCCTCTACTAAAATAGGCATAAATGCCTGTATGCCAAGCCTGTGGAGTGTCGGTGCACGGTTCAGCAGGATAGGATGATTTTTAATTACTTCTTCCAATATATCCCACACTTCATTGCTTGCTCTTTCTACCATAGTCTTGGCACTCTTTATATTCTGTGCAAATCCTTCATCAACTAATTTTTTCATAACAAAAGGTTTGAATAATTCCAGAGCTATTTTCTTTGGAAGCCCGCATTGTTCCAGCCTCAGGTTAGGATTGACGACAATGACCGATCTTCCCGAATAATCTACTCTTTTACCTAAAAGATTCTGTCTGAATCTACCCTGTTTACCCTTGAGCATATCACTCAGGGACTTGAGTGGTCTGTTACCAGCACCGACTACTGCTCTACCTCTCCTGCCATTATCGAATAGTGCATCAACAGCTTCCTGCAGCATTCTCTTTTCATTATTGACGATTATTTCCGGAGCTGCCAGTTCTAAAAGTTTCTTGAGTCTGTTATTTCTATTAATGACTCTCCTGTATAAATCATTTAGATCAGAAGTAGCAAATCTTCCACCATCCAGTTGCACCATTGGCCTTAAGTCTGGCGGGATCACCGGAATTATATCCAGAATCATATATTCAGGTTTGTTATTAGAATCTATAAATGATGATATGATTTTTAGCCTCTTGATACTCCTGCTTCTTTTTTGACCCTTGGACTTCTTTACTACCTCCTTAAGCTCTTCAACCTCTTTTTCACAATCAAGGTTTTTAAGCAGTTCTTTTATGGCTTCTGCTCCCATTCCGCCCTTAAAATATTGCCCGTAAATTTCCTTCATCTTTTTAAATAAAGCTTCATCGGAAACCAGCATTTTTTCCTCTAAATTAAAGAAAAAGGTATCAGCTCTTTTTATCAGTTCAATTTCTTCTTTATATATTTCCTCCTCTTCTTCAAGGAGCATCTCTGTCTCTTTTATAATTTTAATTTTCCTATCTTCCAAATCAAATTCAGTGGTTTCATCATCGGCAACGCTACCATCTATATCACTTTCAAAATTTTCATCCGCCTTTTCATCTATCTCCTGTAGCTCAACAGGATTTTCCTCATCACTTATTTCCTGATCTGCATTCACAATATCCTCTTTATTTGCTCTAATTTCTTCTAATCTAAGCTGATGCAGTTCCTCTGTCTTATTTAATGCTTTCTGGTATAACTTTTTGATTTCATTTTCTTCAGCATCTATCTTTTCTCTGTTAATACTGGTTATAATATATGAATCAAAATATAGGACCTTTTCCAAATCTTTTGGACTTATATCAAGAACATATCCCATCCTGCTGGGGACCCCCTTAAAAAACCATATATGTGATACCGGAGATGCCAGTTCAATATGTCCCATCCTTTCTCTTCTCACATTGGATCTGGTCACTTCAACCCCGCACCTCTCACATATTATTCCTTTAAACCTCACTCTTTTATATTTACCGCAATAACACTCCCAATCCTTAGTAGGACCAAAAATCCTCTCACAGAACAATCCGTCTTTTTCAGGTTTTAAAGTTCTATAATTTATAGTTTCCGGTTTTTTAACCTCACCATTTGACCATGATCTGATTTTTTCTGACGAAGCAAGTCCGATTTTTAAAGCATCAAAATTATTTACATCCACATTTATGACCATTTATTAAATCCTCCCAAATTAATTAAATTAATTTTAAGTAATATTTATTGTTATCTTACTTTTTGACTTTAGCCTTTTTATCTTTGGATACCTCTTTGCTGCTCTTTCTCACTGCCTTTTTCTTTTCTGTCTTTTTCTCCTTCTTTTTAACAGGTTTCTTTTTATCAGTTACCTTCTCTGCCTTTTTTTTCTCCGCTTTTACCCTGTCTGTTATCTTTTCAACCTTCTCCTTCTTCTTTATTTCCTCTTTCTCTGCTTTCTCCTCTGCTTTCACTTTTTCTTCTGCTTTACCCTTTTCTTTTATCTTATCTTTGCTGCCTGCTGCACTTTTACCTTCCCGGACTCCTTCTTCCTTAAGATTAATTCCTAAATCTTCAACAGTTTTCATAATCTCATCTTCAGATCTGGATACTTTTACTTCCTTTCCCTCCTCTGACAGAACTTCTACATCAAGGCCTAAACTCTGCATTTCCTTTATAAGTACTTTAAAAGATTCCGGAATTCCGGGTTTTTCTATGTTATCTCCCTTTACAATAGATTCATATGTCTTAACACGTCCTGTCACATCATCTGATTTTATAGTGAGCATTTCCTGTAAAGCATAAGCGGCACCGTAAGCTTCCAGTGCCCATACTTCCATTTCCCCGAATCTCTGACCTCCAAATTGCGCTTTACCTCCAAGCGGCTGCTGGGTAACCAGAGAATATGGACCGGTAGATCTTGCATGTATTTTATCATCAACCAGATGCAGTAATTTCATAACATATACATAGCCTATGGTAACATTATCGGATAATTTTTCTCCGCTCCTGCCGTCGTATAAAGCAGTTTTCCCGCTCCGTGGAAGATTGGCTGATTCTAACAGCTTTACTATATCTCCCTCTTTCAAACCTTCAAAAATAGGCGTTGAAACATAAATAGGGCCATCTCCACCATTATTTGCCTTTTTATTGTTCCAGCCCTCATGGGCTGCCCAGCCGAGATGAGCCTCCAGCACCTGACCCACGTTCATCCTGGAAGGTACTCCAAGAGGATTAAATATTATATCTATTGGTTCGCCATCTTCAGTGTAGGGCATATCCTCTTCGGGAAGAATCACTGATATAACTCCTTTGTTGCCATGTCTGCCCGCAAGTTTATCACCAATAGAAATCTTTCTTTTTTCTGCAATAAATACTCTTACCAGTTCGTTTACCCCTGGAGGAAGATCGTGTCCCCTTTTTCTGGAAAATAACTGAACATCTACAACTTTTCCACCTTCACCATGAGGTACTTTAAGAGAGCTCTCTCTTACTTCCCTTGCTTTTTCACCAAAAATTGCCCTTAACAATTTTTCTTCAGCCGTCAGCTCTGTTTCGCCTTTTGGAGTTATTTTACCCACTAATATATCCCCGGGTTTCACCTCTGCGCCGACCCTTATAATTCCACGTTCATCAAGGTTTTTTAAAACTTCTTCTCCTATACTTGGTATATCTCTTGTTATCTCTTCTGCTCCTAACTTCGTGATCCTTGCTTCTACTTCTTGTTTTGAAACATGGATAGATGACAGGATATCCTCTTTTACCAATCTCTCCGATATTATAATAGCATCTTCATAGTTATATCCTTCCCAGGACATAAAAGTTACCCTCAAGTTTTTTCCCAATGCCAGCTCACCCGAACTGGTTGCAGGACCATCTGCAATCACCTGACCTTTTTTAACTTTTTCACCTTCTTCTATAATAGGTTTCTGATTTATACACGTACCCTGGTTTGATCTCCTAAATTTGTATAGATTATGGACATAACCCTTTTCACTTTTGTAGTTTACCTTAATATGATCTGCACATACCTCTTCAACTATCCCATCATCCCTGGCAAGAATCAGGACTCCGCTGTCTCTTGAAACCTCTTTTTCCATACCGGTTCCGACCAGCGGAGGTTCGGGGTCAATCAGCGGTACTGCCTGTCGCTGCATATTAGAACCCATTAATGCTCTGTTTGCATCATCATGTTCCAGGAATGGTATGAGTGACGCAGCAGCACTAAATATCTGCATTGGCGATACATCCATATAATCTACCATACCCGGTTCAACAGTGACTATCTCATCACCCAAACGGGCCATGACTCTTTCTTCTGCAAATTTCCCATTCTTTTTGACTTTCGCGGTTGCCTGGGCAATTATATAATTCTCCTCATTATCTGCGGACAGATATTCCAGCTTTTCAGTCAATTTACCGTTAATGACTTTTTTGTAAGGTGTTTCTATAAATCCATACTCATTTAACCTCGCGTAGGTAGACAGAGATCCTATTAATCCAATATTTGGACCCTCAGGTGTTTCTATTGGGCACATCCTTCCATAATGAGAAGGATGAACATCTCTTACTTCAAATCCTGCTCTCTCTCTGCTCAACCCTCCGGGTCCAAGAGCACTAAGTCTCCTCTTATGAGTGATTTCACTTAAAGGATTGGTTTGATCTAAAAATTGGGAAAGCTGGCCGCTGCCAAAAAATTCTTTTAAACTGGCAACCAAAGGCCTGATATTTATCAGAGATTTAGGAGTTATCATGCCAGCTTCTTGAGTGGTCATTCTTTCCTTTACGACCCTTTCCATTCTTGAAAGACCAATTCTTACCTGATTCTGAATAAGCTCTCCGACATTTCGAACCCTCCTGTTGCCGAAGTGATCAATATCATCTATCTCTCCTATACCACCCATCAGCTGAATTAAATATTTAACTATCAGAAATATATCCTTGCAATTAAGGATATATTTCTCATTTGTATCTATACCAATCTTGGCATTAATTGCATTAAGCTTATTTAGGATATTCTTATCTGTTTCATCTATCAGTTTCTGGTTCATTTTATATCTGCCTACTTTTCCAAAATCATATCTTTTCGGATTAAAAAATAAGGAGTTTATCAGATTCCTTGAACTTTCAACCGTTGGCGGCTCTCCAGGCCTTAATTTCTTATAGATTTCTATCAATGCCTCCTCCTCGGTCTCCGTAAAATCCTTCTCCAGCGTACTTTTAATGCAGCCTTTTTTATCATAAGGCCCAAAAAGATCAAGCAGCTCTTTATTATTCCCGAACCCTACAGATTTTAAGAAAACAGAAAGCAGAAACTTTCTTCTTCTATCAATTCTTACATATGCTATATTCTTTTTATCAGTCTCAATCTCGATCCATGAACCCCTTGTAGGTATAACTTTACACATATATATGTCTATCTCGGTTTTTTTATCTATATCCGTATCAAAATATACTCCTGGAGACCGGACCAATTGAGACACCACTACTCTCTCTGTCCCATTAATAATGAATGTCCCCTTATCTGTCATCATAGGAAAATCTCCCATAAAGACTTCCTGTTCTTTCATTTCACCGGTTTCCTTATTAAGAAATTTGGATAGGACTTTTAAAGGGGCATTATAAGACATATCCTGCATCTTGCATTCGTCCGGAGTCGAATTTACATTATCAAAACTATAGTTAATAAACTCAAGTGACATATTGCCTGTAAAATCTTCAATAGGTGAAATATCCTTTAAAGCTTCCATAAGTCCTTCTTCTAAAAACCATTGGAAGGCCTTTCTCTGTATATCCAGAAGGTGCGGCATATTCATTACTTTAGTGATTTTGCCAAAACTCTGCCTCTGGATTTTTTTGATTTTTTGCATTAATTTGTTCCCCTCTTCTTTATATTCCAAGTTTAATAAAGCAGTAAAAAGTGATATGTTTAAGTTAAAATAAATACCAATGCACAGGACAAATACCTATATAAAATAGCATTGGTAAATATTCTCAGAAAAAACTTGCAAACTAATATTTTATCAAATATAAATAAATTGTCAATTACTTTCTTGTTACATCTTGAATAAATATATCTTTAAAAAATTATCCTTCCCAACTATTCATCAATAGACATTATTGCAGTTATTACTTTATTTCAACCTCTGCACCGGCTTCTTCCAGCTGTTTCTTTATATTTTCCGCTTCTTCTTTCGAAACTTTTTCTTTAACTACGCTTGGTGCTTCATCAACTAACTCCTTGGCTTCTTTTAAACCAAGACTGCTTAAAGATCTAACTACTTTTATAACCTGTATTTTTTTCGCTCCAGCCGATTTCAACTGAACATCAAACTCTGTTTTTTCCTCAGCAGGTGCTCCTCCCTTAGATGAAGCTTCTCCGCCGACAGCAGCAGCTGATGATGGTATTGCCTGTGCACTGACCTTGAATTTCTCTTCAAGGGCTTTAACAAGCTCGGAAAGTTCAATTACTGTCATCTTATCTATTGC
>CAZODQ010000022.1:0-3594 GCA_964578625.1 uncultured Actinomycetota bacterium | reverse complement strand
CTTCAAGGGCTTTAACAAGCTCGGAAAGTTCAATTACTGTCATCTTATCTATTGCTCTTAGGATCTCTTCAATTGCTTTACTTTTAGGTGCAGCTTTCACTTTTTCTTTTACCTTATCTTCTTCTTTCTTTTCTTCGACTGCTTTTACCGATTCTTTCTTTTGCTCACTTGCTTTAATTTCTTCTTTCTTTTCTTCGACTGCTTTAGCTTCTTCTTTCTTTTCTTCAGCTGGCTTAGCTTCTTCTTTCTTTTCTACAGTTACTTTAGCTGTCTCTTCTTTTGTTCCACTTACTTTCTGCTCTTCATCACTTTTCTTTTCTTTTTCCTCTGTTCTGTTACTTTCTTTTTTTATCTCAGCCATTGTTCCTCCTTTAATTGGCATTTTTCTTCTTTTCCCTAATGGCATCCAGTACAAATACCAGACTCCTTGTTAGAGAATCCAGAATATTAATTAATTTAACAATCGGTGACTTAATTGATATCATCAAATTAGCAAGAAGTACTTCTCTACCGGGCAGTTTGGCTAATCTTTCCATTTCTTCCGAATCTAAAAGTCTGTTTTCAAGTATTCCCGCTTTTATTTTTAAAGCATCCAGATCTTTCGAAAAATCACTTATTACCTTAGCCGCTGAAATCATATCTTTACTGCTTACTATAATGCTGGTGGGCCCTTTTAATATTTCCTCAATATTTATATCCTTATAGACATCTTTAGCAGCAATAATAGCAAGAGTATTCTTTATTATTCTGAGATAGGAATTTATCTCTATCAGCTTATCTCTTACTCTTACAGCATCTTCAGCTTTAAGTCCGCTGTGATCGGTAAAAATAAGTCCGCAGTTGCTTTTAAATATCTCTCTTAGTTCATTTACTTCATTTATTTTTTCTTGTCTGGCCAAATCGACCTCCTGACTTTATATTAGAAATACACAAAATAAAATCGACCCAGATTACTTTAAAGGCCGACTTAATCATCTTTTAAATCAACCTCGGTAGGGAATTAAGTTACTTATAACACCTACTGTCTTGGGCTGTCACTATATAATATATTTATACTAATTCATTTTTACTTTCTTAGGCAACCTCTTCTGCCTCAATACTTTTACTCTGGTCGATCTTTACACTTGGACCCATTGTTGACGAAACATAAACACTTTTTATATATTTACCTTTAGCCGAAGCAGGCTTTGACTTTACAACTGCATCTACCAGAGCTTCATAATTTTTAAGTAGTTCTTTCAAACCAAAAGATACCCTGCCGATGGTGCTGTGTATGACACCGTTTTTGTCTGTCCTGTATTCCAGTTTTCCTCTTTTTGAATCCTCCACGGCTTTTTTTAACTCAAAGGTGACTGTTCCGGATTTAGGGTTTGGCATTAATTTCCTTGGACCTAAAATCTTGGCAACTTTACTTATATGCTTCATCATATCCGGTGCCGCAATGCAAACTTCAAAATCCAGCCATCCTTTGCCTATCTTATCTACAAGATCTTCTCCCCCTATATAATCTGCTCCTGCTTTCTTTGCTTCCTCGGCTTTCTCTCCCTGCGCAAAAACCAGTATTTTAGAAACCTTTCCTGTTCCATGAGGTAGAACTATTGTTCCCCTTACAAGCTGGTCAGCTTTTTTAGGATCTATGCCCAGATTTATACTTATATCTATAGATTCGTTAAAATTAGCATAATGGTTTTCTTTAACCCAGTTTATGGCCTCTTTCGGTCCTGCCTGCCTATTCTTATCCAGATTTTCCAATTTTGATATATATTTCTTCCCTCTTTTCAAACTTACCTTCCTTTATTCCGATACTTCATATCAGCAGCAGAAGCAACTGCGGGTACAGAATTAAACTATGGACCTATTTTTACTCCCATATTTTTAGCAGTTCCTTCTATTATTTTAACAGCATGCTCTAATGTCCTGGCATTTAAATCTTTTAATTTTATTTTCGCAATCTCTTCAATCTGTTTCCTTGAAATTTCTCCAACTTTCTCCCTGTTGGGTTCGCCCGACCCTTTTTCTAAATTTAAAGCTTTTTTAATAAGAACTGCAGCCGGTGGAGTTTTAGTTATGAAATTAAAACTCCTGTCTTTATATACAGTCAAAATAACAGGAATTATCATCCCCTGTTCTTTTGCTGTCTTTTCATTAAAGGCCTTACAGAATTCCATTATATTAACACCGTGCTGCCCGAGAGCAGGACCCACAGGAGGAGCAGGATTTGCCTGCCCCGCCGGAATCTGTAATTTAATCTGTGCTATAACTTCCTTAGCCATAAATTACCTTTGATCAAATAACAACGTATTATACATGCTTGCAGAAATATTTCAATTTTTTCTTATATTTTCGATACCTGACTAAAATTCAGCTCAACAGGAGTCTGTCTTCCAAATATAGAAACTAGAACTTTCAGTTTCCCCTGATCCAGATTTATCTCGCTTATGGTACCGTCAAAATTTGCAAATGGCCCTGTAGTAACTTTTACAGGTTGTCCGATCTCAAAATCAGTTTTAGGTTTGGGTTTCTCGGTATCCTGTCTTTTCATAATCTTTTTAACTTCATGATCTGATAATGGAATTGGTTTATCTTCTCTTCCCACAAAGCCAGTGACTCCAGGAGTATTTCTTACCACATACCATGAATCATCATCAAGATTCATCTTTACCAACAGGTAACCCGGGAGCACCCTTTTAGATGAAACTTCTTTCTTCCCGCTTTTGATTTCAACAACATCTTCTTTGGGAATATATATGTCAAAAATCTTATTACCCATATTCATTGACTCTATCCTGTGCTCCAGGTTAGTTTTTATTTTATTTTCATATCCAGCATATGAATTTATTACATACCATCTAGGTCTCATTCAGATCACCAAAACATTAAAATTTTGCTATTAAATCCAATATCTGTATAAAGCCATAATCAAAAACACCTAAAATAATAGCAAAAAAAATAATAGTAGCTACAGTCACTATAGTGTAGTTTAAAAGCGCTTTTCTTGTAGGCCAGGTAACTCTTTTCAGTTCGCGTACGACATCTTTTAAGAACTTAGCAATTCTTGAAGGAAGCTTTTTTATAGACTGTTTCCAGTCCGTTTTTTGCTTTGGCTGCGATGGCGGGAGTTTTCTTTCCTGCATCTGTCTTTCCATCATAGCCTTTTTTCTATATTTTCTTGAAACTTTTCTTTTAGCCATTAAAATAATCCTTTGTTTCTTGATTGCTGGCAGGGCTGGAGGGACTCGAACCCCCAACACCCGGTTTTGGAGACCGGTGCTCTACCAATTGGAGCTACAGCCCTACCGTGTCTCCTTATGAATGGTGTGTTTTCTGCACCATTTGCAATACTTTTTTAATTCTAATCTATCAGTCGTATTTTTTTTATTTTTATATGTACTGTAATTTCTTCTTTTACATTCAGTGCATGCAAGAATTATTATCTGCCTCAAGATTTTTCACCAGTTATTATTTTCATTAATAGAAAATGCAAACTAATAAATTAACACTATATCTATTTGATGTCAATAATAAAAGTGCTTCTTAATTTCTACTTAATTATCTTTGTAACACTGCCGGCGCCTATGGTCCTTCCGCCTTCAC
>CAZODQ010000021.1:0-26001 GCA_964578625.1 uncultured Actinomycetota bacterium | reverse complement strand
CGGATAATCACGGCCGAGGATGTCTTCCCGGCCGATTATTGACAATATATGTTTATAATCAAATCTATTGAAGATAACATAGAAGAAATTGAATTAATATATCCTGATAAAGAATTAACAGACGGTGGGCTGGTTACTTTCATGGAAGATGCGAAAAAAGTTATAAAACTATTTAAAGAAAAAGACATTAAGGGTTTACTTATAGGTATGATGACTTTTGGAGAAGAAATCCCAAATCTTTTAGTTGCAGAAGCTTTTAGCAACCTTCCAGTGCAGATTTTTAGTACTAAAGAAGGGCCATTTACCGGGGATGGAAACAGAAAGTCGGACTCATTTTGCGGTACTATCTCTACTGCATCGGGACTTGCAAGAAGGAATATAAAATTTGATTTTTCAGGGATTTACTTTCCTGAAGAAGAGGAATTCATATCCAGCGTAAGAATATTTTCTAAAGCAGTAGCTGCCAGTACCGGTTTTACAGGAATGAAAATAGGCGCAATTGGTCAAAGGCCAGCTCCTTTTGAGACATGTGCAATAAATGAAGTAGCGCTGATAGAAAAATTTAGAATTAAAGTTGTACCTTATACTCTTCTTAAATTGAAGGCAGATATGGAGAGTACCGGAGAAAATGATGTAGAGGAAATAAAAAATGGTATAGAAAAATCTTTCGAGTGCAAGCTTGTAGATAGTAAAATAATATCTAAAATCGCAAAGCTTGAATATGTGCTTAGAAAATATGCAGCTGAAGAAAATCTTTCCGGTTTTGGAATACAGTGCTGGACGGCGATGCAGGAAGAGATAGGGTTATCTCCCTGTGTTAGCATGGGGAGGCTTACTGATAACGGTATAATGTGTGCATGTGAGGTTGATCTGTGAATAAAAATTAATAGCCAGACTTTCTTCGTTAGAAAAACATTTGCTATTAAGTTTGACTAACGAAGAAAGTTTTTATTTTGATTAATTGGAAAAGTCATTTAGTCAATTGTTTGTTTTTTGTAATTTTTAAGGCGTACATATCATAAAAAATTTTATATTGAAACCTAACTGATAATCCAGACTAAATAATTAAGTCAAATAAGACGATATAATTCACGGGGAAATTTGTTAGATTCGGGGAGAAGTAGTTGTAAACAGTAAAGAATCAGTCTCTGAAAAGGACTAATTATGAATGACTCAAAATACGTAATAGGAATGGATTTTGGAACTGATTCGGCACGCTCGGTCGTAGTGGAAGTGTCAAGCGGCAGGGAGATATCGACCCATGTGTCAAATTTTAAAAGATGGGCTGAAGGAAAGTACTGCAACCCCGAGAAAAACCAGTTCCGACAGCACCCCTTAGACCACATCGAATCCCTCAAAGAGGCGGTAGTAGGGGCACTTGATAAAGCAGGCCCTTCGGTAAGAGATAACATAATAGGGATAGGAGTAGATACCACAGGCTCCACAGTGGCTCCGGTAGACAGGCAGGGAAGGGTCCTCTCGCTTTCAGAGGATTTTAAGGACAATCCCAATGCCATGTTTGTGATGTGGAAGGACCACAGCTCGGTAGAAGAAGCAGAACTTATTAACAAAGTGGCAAAGACCTGGGGAGGAGAAGACTACACCAAATACGAAGGCGGGGTGTATTCTTCGGAGTGGTTCTGGGCAAAGATACTCCATTTGCTGGGAGAGGACGCAAAAGTAAGGGATGCTGCACACTCATGGATCGAGCATGCGGACTGGATACCCGCAGTCCTTACAGGAAACACAGATCCGGCAAGGCTCAAGCGAAGCAGATGTGCTGCAGGCCACAAGGCGATGTGGCATGCCTCATGGGGAGGGCTCCCTCCGGAGAAGTTTCTGGTAAAGCTCTCACCACTGCTTTCGGGGCTAAGGGAAAGGCTGTACAGCGAGACATATACCTCGGATATTTCTGCAGGCGGGCTTAGTGGAGAGTGGGCAGATCTTCTGGGCCTCAAGGAAGGCATCCCTGTTTCAGTAGGAGCCTATGATGCCCATATGGGAGCAGTAGGGGCAGGGGTAAAGCCGGGTACCTTTGTCAAGATAATAGGCACTTCCTGCTGTGATATAGCCGTGAGTCCGAAAGAGGAGATAGGAGACAGGCTGGTTGCAGGAATATGCGGACAGGTCGATGGATCTGTGATACCGGGCATGATAGGGCTTGAAGCAGGGCAGTCCGCTTATGGAGATGTTTATGCCTGGTTCAGGGATTTTATTTCCTGGCCTTTAAAAAAAATCATGCCGGATTCTGTGACGGAAATAGATGTAAATAAAGCAATTAGTTTGATTCTTCCTGAAATAACTAAAGAAGCTTTAAAGATAAATCCTGAAGATAATAATTTGATAGCCATTGACTGGCTAAATGGAAGAAGGACCCCATATGCTGACCAGAAGCTAAAAGGTGCTCTTTTAGGTTTGAACATGGTGACCAGTGCTCCTAAACTCTACAGGACATTGGTCGAAGCAACTGCATTTGGGGCAAAAGCTATCATAGAAAGATTTCACCAGGAAAATATTAAAATAAATCAAGTTGTAGCAACAGGGGGGATACCTAAAAAATCATCGCTGGTCATGCAGGTACTGTCCGATGTACTGAACATGCCGATCAAAGTGACAAAGACTGAGCTGTCTGCAGCATTAGGAGCTGCTATCTTTGGAGCAGTAGTAGCCAGGGTATTCGGGTCAGTAGAGGAAGCGCAGGAATTTATGGGATCGGATTTTGAGACTGATTATCATCCCCAGAAGAAAAATGTTTCCATTTATGATTCTTTGTATAAAAGATATAAAAAATTAGGAGATGTACTGGAGGATGAATTAAGAAAATAAATCCACTAATATTGCAAGTGAAGTATATGAAAACAGCATCGCTTATATGTCACAGCCTCTTTATATGGTAAAAGAAAAATGAAAGTCTTTAACAGTAAGTATCCAATTATAATAGATCATATAGACAGCATCTGACTTTGTTAAGAATCGACCTGCAGTTTAGAAATATAAAAATTAACAGCAAAATTTTCAATCGATTGGATACATAGCCCATCCCGTATAAGAAAGAATTTGTTTCTGAGTTAATTTTAAAAAATAATATCCCCAAGCTGCAATATACGATGTTTAATAAATTGAATAAATCAGGAACTTATAGTAATATTTCTTTTAATATTACACTAAGGGTTTTTAGGCAGTAATTTACAGTTTTAGAAATATTAAATCTTTTTGTTTTTTCTAAAATTTTTATACTAAAACAATATATCTATAATGGGCATCGATTTATTTTATAAAATTATATTTGTAATTGCAGCTTACCTCTTCAGCTCTTTTCCTACTGCATATATAATACATAAAATAAAGAGGGGCGATGATATAAGGAAATACGGCAGTGGAAACGTAGGAGGGACTAATGTTACACGCACCCTTGGAGTAAGTTACGGTATTATAACTATAATAGCTGATATTGTAAAAGGATTTATACCAGTACTGGTACTGTACTTTATTTATCCCCAGGATTTCATACTTCTTGCTGTTATATCAGTTGTTATTATACTAGGACATGATTTCCCTGTTTTCATCAGTTTTAAGGGTGGAAAGGGAATTGCTGTTTCTTTTGGTGTAATAATCGGAATCTGCAGCCTTCCCTTTATGAATAACCCTGTATGGTTGGAAATAATCCCTATTTTTGCTATCTTGGGCACCTGGGCTTTGATCTTTGGAATTTTAAGGATTGTATCCATTGGATCCTTGTTTGCGGCCGCAGTTACTCCTATTTCATTTTATTTTACCGGATATAACTGGCCAATAGTGGTTGCATCATTTTTTTGGGGGATGCTTATTTTTATCACTCATAGAGAAAATATTAAAAGATTAATAAGAGGAGAAGAGAAGAAACTTAAGAGATAAGGGGAATAAATGGAAATAGAAATTGGTAGAGGAAAAACCGGCAGGAGAGCTTATGGTTTTGATGAAGTATCAATAGTCCCGAGCAGAAGGACAAGGGATCCGGAGGATATTGATATTTCGGTAAATATTGGAAAATACAAACTGGATCTGCCTATACTGGCTTCGGCAATGGATGGTGTTGTAGATGTAAAATTTGCTGTTGAAATGAGAAAAATAGGGGGTCTTGCTGTATTGAACTTAGAAGGCCTGCAGTGTAAGTATGAGGATGCGGATAAAATTTTAGATAGGATTTCAAAATTTTCACCGGAAGAGGCTACGAGAAAGATGCAGGAGGTTTACAGTGAGCCTGTAAAAGAAGAATTAATCTCTAAAAGGGTAAAACAGATAAAGAAAGAAAGCGATATAACCTGTGCCTCTCTGACTCCCAAGAATGTTGAAAAGTACTATAAAATAGCTTTGGATGCCGGTCTCGATATTCTGGTGATCCAGGCTACAGTGGTCAGCGCAGAGCATGTCAGCAAAACGAAGATACCTTTAGATCTTAAGAAATTTATTCCTGAATGTCCTGTTCCTGTAATAGTCGGCGGCTGCGCATCATATTCCACTTCACTACATCTGATGCGGACAGGAGCAGTCGGCGTCCTTATCGGTGTCGGTCCGGGGGCAGCATGTACTACGAGGCAGGTGTTGGGGATTGGTGTTCCACAGGCAACTGCTATTTCGGATGCTGCAGCAGCAAGGATAAGGCATCTTGAGGAAACTGGACAGTACTCGCTGGTTATTGCTGATGGAGGCATGCGTACAGGTGGTGATATTTCAAAAGCTATTGCCTGCGGTGCAGACCTGGTCATGGTTGGTTCTCCGCTTGCAAGAGCAAAGGAAGCTCCGGGAAGAGGTTACCACTGGGGTATGGCTACTTTTCATCCTGATCTTCCGCGCGGTACAAGAATCAAAACAGATGTAGTTGCTACACTGAAAGAAATAATGGTAGGTCCTGCATTTGAAAATGATGGGACTTTAAATCTTTGCGGGGCATTAAGGACTTCAATGGCTACATGTGGTTATGAAAACATCAAGGACTTCCAGAAGGCTGAAGTAATGGTTGCTCCCTCCATAAAAACAGAAGGGAAACTTCTCCAGCTGCAGCAGAGATTGGGTTTGGGATCATAATATGGACAGTGTACTGGTCATTGATTTTGGCGGGCAATACAGCCGATTGATTGCGAGGAGAGTCAGGGAACTCAGAGTTTATTCCGAGCTTATTCCCTACGATGCTGAAATTGATAAAATAAGGCAGTTGAAACCCAGGGGTCTGATACTCTCCGGTTCTCCCTATAGTATCTTATCGAAAGATAAAACTGTTCTTTCATTTGATAAAGATATTTTGTCTTTGGGTATGCCGGTACTGGGAATCTGTTTTGGTATGCAGCTTATGGCCAAACTGCTTAACGGAAAGGTTACCAGAAGCGGACAAAATGAGTACGGAAAGACAAAAATAAAGGTCAATTTAAAATCACCTCTCTTTAAGGGCCTAAAGCCAACAGAGATTTGCTGGATGAGTCATAAAGATAGTGTGGTTGAAGTACCTCCCTCTTTTGATATAATAGCTTCCACACCCAATATTCCCATTGCAGGTATGGGAGAACCCATAAGTAAGATCTACGGGATACAGTTTCACCCGGAAGTTATGCATACTCCTTCCGGTATGGACATACTTAAAAATTTCCTTTTTGACATCTGCGGGTGTTCTCCCACCTGGACCATGACTTCTATTATTGAGGAACAGGTGAAGAAGATAAGGGATGAAGTAAAAGGCGGAAGGGTTATATGCGGCCTTAGCGGAGGGGTAGATTCCTCTGTGGCGGCAGTTCTTGTAAATAAAGCTGTTGGTGACAAACTTACATGCATTTTTGTTGACCATGGATTGCTCCGCAAGGGTGAGGCGCATAAGGTCATAGAGACATTCAGAGAGAATTTTAAAATTAATCTGGTCCATATAAATGCAAAGGACAGGTTTTTAAATAAACTGGTAAAAATCTCGGACCCTGAAAAGAAAAGAAAGATAATCGGGAATGAGTTTATAAGAATATTTGAAGAGGAAGCATCAAAGATAAAGGAAGCGGATTATCTGGTTCAGGGGACACTATATTCTGATGTCATAGAAAGCGGTACCAGAGATGCTGCCAGGATAAAATCACATCATAATGTAGGAGGGCTACCGGATGATATGAAGCTAAAGTTGATCGAACCATTGAGATTATTATTTAAAGATGAAATAAGAAAAATAGGAGTAGAACTGGGCCTCCCGGATGAGATAGTCTGGAGGCAGCCGTTTCCGGGACCTGGACTGGCTATAAGGATAATCGGAGAGGTCACGGAAGAAAGAATTGAGATCCTCAAGAATGCAGATGCCATAGTGACAGATGAAATAAAAAAAGCAGGATTATATAAGAAAATCTGGCAATCTTTTGCTGTGCTTCCTGCCATAAAAAGCGTAGGAGTGATGGGTGATGAAAGGACATATGCGTACCCCATAATAATAAGAGCGGTAAGTAGTGCTGATGCAATGACAGCGGACTGGGTGAGGCTTCCGCATAAGGTCCTGGAAAAAATAAGTACCAGAATTGTAAATGAGGTTGAAGGAGTAAACAGAGTGGTATATGATATAAGTTCAAAACCGCCTAGCACCATAGAGTGGGAGTAGGTATAAATAAAAAAAATTAAAGGAGTATAAATGAAAAACAGTTTCAAGGAGAAGTTGGAGAAATACAGGGAAGAAATAAATAAAATCGATAAAAATCTGGTGGATTTTCTAAATAGAAGGGCAGAAATTGTAATGAAAATAAAAAAGTTAAAAGAGGATAGGGATGTACCCCTGTATGATGCAAAAAGGGAAGAAGAATTGATTAACAATATAATTAAATATAATAAAGGCCCCTTATATAATGATAATATAATACAAATTTTTGAAAGTATCCTGAGAAATGTTCAAATTCTGGAGAAGGATGAGAACCTCTGATTATTACAACTGCCATATTATGAAATTATGGTATAATAATCATTTTATAAATTGGAAAGACAAATCTTAAATGGAAAATAAAAAAGAAAAAATCAAGAAATCCGAAATCAAGGATGATATAAAACTTATTAAGGAAGGTTATATTACTATAATCGGAGGGCCCTGTGCCATTGAGAGCTGGAAGCAGCTGGACGCTACTGCTAAGATAGTAAAAGATATGGGACTTTCATTTATGCGGGGTGGAGCTTATAAGCCCAGAACATCTCCATACAGTTTCCAGGGACTTGGGGAAAAAGGTCTTAAGTATCTTAAAGAAATTAGTATTAAATACGGCCTTAAGACTGTGACGGAGGTGACTGACACTGAAAATGTTGAAATAATAGCTGATAATGTAGATGTCCTGCAGATAGGCACGAGGAATATGTCAAACTTTGAACTACTTAAAAAAATAGGCATAGTATCAAATGAGAGAAATAAAAGTGTTATCCTTAAAAGAGGGTGGGCATCCTCAATAAGAGAATGGCTGCTTGCCGTCGAATATATAACTTTAAAAGGGAATACAGAAGTAGTGCTGTGCGAAAGAGGAATAAGAACATTTGAGACCAGTACTAGATTTACTCTGGACCTGTCAGCTGTTCCGGTTATTAAAAAATTAAGTAAGCTTCCTATAATTATTGATCCCTCTCATGCTACAGGACAAAGCGATCTAGTCATTCCAATGAGCAGAGCGGCAATTGCAGCAGGAGCAGACGGTCTTATGGTGGAGGTCCATATTGATCCATCCACTGCGCTCAGTGATGGACAACAATCCCTGAATGCAAAGGAATTATCTGAGCTTGTACGTCAGGTTAGAGATATTGCCGGTGTCATTGGAAAGAAAATAAGATAACTTAGTGAAACTTGAAATTAGAAAAATATTTAAATCCCCAGCAGATTAAAGCGGTTAAAAGCACTGAAAAGCCACTTCTGGTCATTGCAGGTGCTGGAAGCGGCAAAACAAGAGTGCTTACTTACAGGATTGCATATCTAATCAAAAATAAAAAGGTAGATCCTTTTAATATTCTCGCTATTACATTCACCAATAAGGCAGCCAGGGAAATGAAGAGAAGGGTAATAGAACTGGTAGGAAGCATCGGGGAATATATGTGGGTCAGTACATTCCATTCATTCTGTGCAAGACTTTTAAGGTATGAGATTCACCATCTGGGTATGTCCAGGAATTATGTTATTTATGATGCTGATGATACCCTGAGCCTGATATCAAAGGTTGAAAAGGAACTAGATATAGACATCAGGAGATTTCCTCCCAAGGCGGTTAGGGCAGTTATAAGTGATGCCAAAAACAAGCTTGTTGATTATGAGGCTTTCTCAAAAAAAGCCATCGATTATTTTGAGAAAATAGTGGCTAAAATCTATACCTTATATCAGGAAAAGCTGCTTAAGGCAAACGCACTTGATTTTGATGACCTTCTGATGTTTGCTGTCGATATTTTAAAATTGTTTCCGGAAGTAAGAAAGAAATATCAGATAAAATTTAAATATATCCTGGTAGATGAATTCCAGGACACGAATATTGCTCAAAATGAGTTAGTCATGCTTCTATCTGAAAGACATAAAAGGATCTGCGTTGTCGGAGATGACGACCAGAATATATACAGCTGGCGGGGCGCCGAAATAAAGAATATCATTGATTTTGACAGGCAGTTTAAGGACACTGTAGTAATAAAGCTTGAACAGAATTACAGATCCACTCAGAATATATTGAATGCAGCAAATTTTATCATAAGCAATAATGATAACAGAAAAGATAAGAAGTTATGGACAGAAAATCCGGATGGAGAGATGGTTTCTAAATATATTGCCACTGATGAAAAAGTTGAAGTAGATTTTGTTGTACGGAATATTGAAAAATACATAAAAGTAAAAAATAAGAAATATAAGGATTTTGCTATTTTTTATAGAACCAATGCACAGTCCAGAGCTGTAGAGGAATACCTTGTAAGACAGAACATTCCCTATAAGATCTATGGCGGCCTTAGGTTTTATGATAGAAAAGAAATCAAAGATATGCTTGCCTATATGAAACTTATCGTAAATCCTAAAGATGTCGTGAGCCTGATGAGGATCGTGAACGTACCCAGCCGCAAAATCGGAAAAGCTACAATTGCAGTTATAGAGAAATATGCCAGGAAAAACAACATGACTTTTTGCGAGGCCTTCTACAGTATTGACAGGATCCATGCGCTCAGCACGAGTGCAAAGGATAGGATAAATAAATTTATATCACTTATAACTGATTTCAGGAATTTTGTATTGGAGCATAGTGTGAGTAAAGTACTGAAGAATATATGGTTAAAAACAGGCTATATGAAAGAACTTGAGCGGGAGAACACTATTGAAGCATTAAACAGAATAGAAAACCTGAGGGAACTTTTAACTGTCACTAAAGAGTATGAGGAAAAAGCGGGAGAAACTGATATCATTACCGGATCACAGGAAGACATCAGGCGTCCCGATACAGCTGATGGCTCTGAAAATATTGGGAGTCTGTATAATCTTGACGGGTTTTTGGAAGAAGTATCACTTCTTACTGATATTGATAACTATGATGAAAGTACAAACGGACTTGTACTTATGACTCTTCACAATGCAAAAGGACTTGAGTTTCCGGTTGTATTCATAATAGGAATGGAGGAAGGTATCTTTCCTCATTCCAGAAGTATGAATAGTATTGAGGAGCTGGAGGAGGAAAGAAGGCTATGCTATGTTGGTGTAACCAGGGCTAAAGAAAAAGTGTTTTTATCTTCTTCCCGGTCACATAGTATTTACGGCGATACAAGTTTTAGAAATCTTTCCAGATTTATAAATGAGATACCGGCACATCTTATAATTGATGAGAACAAAATTGAATCTAAAAATATAAAAAGTGGCAGAGCTGCAGATAAAGACGGTTACGGCGGATATTGCAGATACAGAAAAGGTGATTTGATAGAGCATAAATTCTGGGGGAGGGGCGAGATTTTAAAAATAAAAAAACTGACCGGTGACAGTGAACTGGATGTGATGTTTAAAACTGTTGGTACAAAGCATCTGTTGTTAAGCTTTGCTCCCATAAAGAAGATAAAATAATTTTTATCATTTTAAATTTTCAGGATTTAATCCCTCCAGTTCGGAAATTACAAATCTTCCATCTTTTCTTATCAGAATATCATCGAAGTAGATTTCTCCACCTCCGTATTCGGGTGTTTGTATACATACAAGATCCCAGTGTATGGCAGAATCATTTCCATTGGATGCTTCTTTATAACACTTACCGGGAGTAAAGTGAAAACTTCCCATTATTTTCTCATCGAACAGGGTATCTTTTATCGGTTTAGTTATGTATGGATTGACACCAAGAGAGAACTCTCCTATATATCGAGCTCCTTCGTCTATATCAAAAATTTTGTTAATTCTTTCCGTATTATTGGATTTTGTCCTGGTGATTTTGCCGTTTTCAAAATATAGACTGATATTTTCAAAA
The DNA here is from genome assembly GCA_964578625.1 of uncultured Actinomycetota bacterium. Taxonomy (GTDB): domain Bacteria; phylum Actinomycetota; class Humimicrobiia; order Humimicrobiales; family Humimicrobiaceae; genus CAZBSE01. The sequence continues at coordinate 15,565 of CAZODQ010000021.1, read as the reverse complement.
GTAATACCCTGATAGACAGCAGGACAGTTATACGCGATCCTGCCGTTAACCGAATTTCTTACGGGAGCAGTAAAGACTTCACCATCCGGTATGTTGAATTCGCCATCACATTTTATAACTGGGATATCTTTGATAGAAAAGATAAGATCAGTATCCTTACCAGTTATATGGACCATATCAGTTCTGCTCATAAGTTTGACCAGTTTATCCATAGCTTTTGACATCTTGCCGTAGTCAAGATTGCACACATTAAAGTAAAAATCTTCAAAAGCTTCCAAACTTGTATTTGCCAGCTGGGCCATTGAATTATTGGGGTACCTTATATTTACCCACTTAGTATGGTCAACTCTTTCCTCAGTTACTGGCTTTACGTAGTATTTCATATAAGCAGTCATTTTTTCTGGAGGGATATCGCTTAATTCACTTGTGTTATCACTGGACTGTATCTTTATAAAAGCGTCCATTTCCTTCAATCGGACCAGCTCATACTTGGACATGGACTTCAGCTGATCAGCATTGCTTTCTCTTAGCAGTTCCCTCAGGATACTGCTGTCTTTTAAATCTACATAGGGCAAACCGCCGGTTTTATATATTTCTTTTATAAGAACTCTGACAAGCGGGATTCCTGAGCTGCCGGTGCATTCAATTAGAACCTTTTCGCCTTTTTTTATCTTGCAGGAATAACCTGTAAGGTTCTTTGCTAACTTTGTTATTCTTGGGTCCATATTATCACCTTCTTTTATTTATAAAATCGGACTTTCAGCTATTTTTCAGTTAACTGTTATAATATATTAGCATGAGGGTACTTATTATTGAAGATGAAAAAAAACTGGCTGATTCCATAAAAAAGGGATTGGAACAGGAAGCATATGCCGTTGATGTAGCCTACGAAGGTACTGATGGATTTGGCCTGGCTGTGATTCAGGATTATGATGTCATCATACTGGATATAATGCTTCCCGGAATGGACGGGATGGAAATATGCAGAAAATTAAGGGAAAAAAAATTAAGTACCCCGATTATAATGCTGACTGCCAGAGGACAGATCAAAGACAGGGTGCAGGGTCTTAATACAGGGTCTGATGATTATTTAGTAAAGCCTTTTGCTTTTGAAGAGCTGCTGGCCCGTATAAAAGCATTATCCAGAAGGCCGAAAAATAATATAGGGCTTGTGCTTTCAATAGAAAGTCTAAAACTGAATACTTTAACTTATGAAGTCCGCAGGTGTGGAAAAAAAATAGAGCTTTCAAAGAAGGAATTTGCTATTCTGGAATTCATGTTGAGGAATAAAGGAAAGATTCTTACAAAACAGCAGATAATCAATCATGTATGGGATTATGATGCTGATGTTCTTCCCAATACAGTGGAAGTATACATCGGCTATCTTAGAGATAAAATTGACAGATCTTTTAGGGGAAGCAAGCCAATTATTCATACTGTCAGGGGATTTGGTTATCGATTGGGTGGTGATGAATAATGTTTCGCTCGGCACGTATCAAATTAACCTGCTGGTATCTTCTGATCATCGTTATTATAAGTTTCTTTTTCAGCGCAGTTATTTATAAAGGTGTTGAAGTGGAACTCATAAGCCGTTTTAATAATATAGAGCGTCAGATAAGGATTTTACCCGGAATATTAGTGGGGACTCAGCTCAAGCTGGAAGAATGGATCAATATCAGAACTATCTTGCTGAAAGACCTGGAGACTGCCAAACACAGATTGCTGATCAATTTATTATTTGCTAATGCTTTGATTATAGCAGTCTCGGCATTTGGCGGGTATTTCTTAGCCGGCAGGACTTTGAAACCTATAGAGGAGATGGTAAAAGAACAAAACAGGTTTGTTGCAGATGCTTCCCACGAACTCAGGACACCTCTTGCATCACTTAAAACTTCTACTGAAGTAGCGTTAAGGGATAAAAAGATGAAATTAAAGGAAGCCCGTATGGTTCTGGAAAGTAACCTTGAGGATGCAGCCAGTCTGCAGCTGTTGTCAGATAGGCTTCTTAGCCTGGCTCAGTATCAAAAAAACAGCAATGATTTGATGTTTGAAACGGTAAAGATCGAAGATGTGATTAAAAACGTATATAAAAAAATTGCTCCTGTTGCGAGAAAAAAGAACATAAAAATAAAGACAGATATAAAACAGAATAGTATAAAGGCTGACAGATTGGGTCTGGAAGAGATGATAACCACAGTCATGGATAATTCTATTAAATACACACCTCCCGGTGGTAGAGTTGAAATTGTCTCAAAAACTGAGGGTAGAAAAATTGTCATAAGAATCAGTGATACCGGCATAGGCATAGATAAAAAGGATATACCCTATATTTTTAGCCGGTTCTACAGAGTAGACCCGTCAAGGTCAAAGGTCAAAACGCCCGGTTTCGGCCTGGGGCTGCCTATAGCCAAAAGGATAGCGGAACTTCATAATGGTTCTATAGACGTGGTAAGCCGTAAGGGTAAGGGTTCAGTCTTCACTATTAAGCTTCCAATAAAGCGTAGCTGATTTAAGTTTTAAAAAATAAATAATTTTTTATTTTTTAAGCTTATTCTCAGCTTACTAAGTTATATTAAAATCAAAGTGTAAAAAGATCTTGGGGGAAAACGTGAAGATGAAGTCTTCTAGAGTATTGCTTATTTTAACTTTAAGCTTTTTTTTAGTTTCTTTTATTGGAATGGGCTGCAGATACGAATTTAAAATTACTGGCGATAAAGAAGTAAGGGATGATTATCCGGTAACCGTTGATCAACTTGCAGAAAAGCTTAATATTGACCCTGAAGAAATTCTTAATGCATTTAAGGATATAAATAAAGAAAGAAAAGAAAAATTAAAAAATAATATTGAGGAAAAATTGGATGAAGCTGTTGAAGAAGGCAATATAACCGAAGAGCAAAAAGAAGCTATTGCGGCCAAGAGAGAAGAGGTGGCAGAAGAACTAGGGGAATTAAAAGGCCTGCCTCCAGGTGAAAGAATAGAAGCCGGAAAGGATATAATTAGTGATTTAAAAGAGTGGATGAAGGAAAATGATATTACCTTTAAAGAATTATTTTCGCATGCACACATAAGACCAATGAGAGCAAAAAGACTTAGAATAAGACACATCTTCAGAATCTTTCAAAGATAGTACCTCTAGCGCCAGCAAAAAAGGAAAATGCCCCTTACCATAAAGGGGCATTTTCTAAATTGTTAAAAAATGATCGTATCCGTGCTTTGTAATGGGCTCCTCCCTGCCTTCTCTGTAAAGTCGAACTCCTTTTTTTCTGGTTATTTTTCCGACCATAAATCCTTTGACTTTATTTATATTTTTTTCTGAAACCGTATAGACAAGTTCAAAATCTTCTCCGCCGTATAAAGCATAATCAAGAGCTTTCTTTCCGCAGATTTCAGCGGCTTTTTTAGTCGCAGGGTTTATCGGAACTGAATCAAGGTAAATAACGGCACCGGTATTACTCTGCTCGCATAACCTTAGGACTTCTGAAGCAAGGCCATCGGAAACATCGATCATCGCATTTATATATTTTGAGAAAGGTTTGACCTTATGAAATTTTGCTTCCGGCTCCAGATGTCTTTTTTTTACCTGGTTTGGACCCTTTTTATTTTTTAAAAAGAGGTTTAAACCTGCTGCACTTGTGCCTAAATCACCGCTTACAAAGATACAGTCATCTGGCTTTGCGGCTGAACGGAGTTTTAAATTTTTCTTTTTTACTTCTCCAATCATACATATATCTATAATAAGTTGTTTGCCGTGGGTTATATTACCGCCTATTATTTCAATTTTATATTTCCTGCCTTTTTGCCACATACCTTTATATATATTTTCAATAATTCTTATATCAATATCTTTTGGCAGAACCAGGGAAACTAAAAAAAATTTTGGCTCTGCGCCCATAGCTCCAATATCAGATACATTGATTTCTACTGCTTTCTTACCGATTTGTTCGGGTGTAAAATATTTATGCGAAAAGTGGTCACCCTCTACTAGAGTATCAGTAGTGAGTACAAGGCATTTACCCCCAACGTTTATAACCGCAGCGTCATCGCCTATACCTTTGATAATATTTCTACTAGCCGGTTTTTTGACTAGTCTTTCTATTAATGCGAATTCCCCGCCTATTTGCGTGATATTAAGTTTTGGTTTGTCTTTAGTATTTTTACCTGTCATTTTACTTTTTATCCAGTGATATATCTCTGCCAAAATATTTGTTTACTATATCAATTGCACAGTATTCTCCGCACATAGTGCATTTATTGCTGCTGATCTTACTTTCCTTCCTATACCTTCTTGCTTTTTCCGGATCAATAGACAGGTTTATCTGTTTTTCCCAGTCTAAATTTTTTCTGGCTATTGCCATTTCTAAATCCTTGTCCAAGGCACCTATGGTACCCTTTGCAATATCGGCTGCATGAGCTGCGATTCTTGTAATAATGACTCCTTCTTTTACATCAGCTACTGTTGGGAGTCTTAAATGCTCTGAAGGTGTAAGATAGCATAAATAGTCGGCACCCCAGTAACCAGCCAGAGCTCCGCCTATAGCACCCGTAATATGGTCATAGCCCGGTGATATATCAGTGACAAGGGGGCCCAGTACATAGAAGGGTGCATCGTCACAGATTTTTTTTTCAAGTAAGACATTTGCTTTTATTTGGTCAAGAGGCATATGGCCGGGACCTTCTATTATTATCTGCACACCCTCAGCCCGAGCTTTTTTAGCTAGTTCCCCCAGGGTCACCAATTCCTGTATTTGTCCCCTGTCTGTAGCATCAGCCAGGCAGCCAGGTCTTAATCCATCTCCAAGGCTCAATGTCACATCATATTTTTTAGCTATTTTTAGCAGTCTCTCATAATCTTCATATAGCGGATTTTCTTTTTTATTGTACAGCATCCATGAAATAAGAAATGAACCTCCTCTGCTTACAATATCCAGAGTTCTGCCCTGGTCCTTTAATTTTTTTAAAGCTTCCATAGTTACACCACAATGTACGGTCATAAAGTCAACCCCGTCTTCTGCTTGTTTTTCGATAATATCAAATATATAATCCTTACTCATATTTACAATACCTTTTATTTTTGCGGTTTTAATGGCAGCCTGGTAAATAGGGACTGTCCCTACCGGTACGGAGGACCTATCTATGATAGTCCTCCTGATTTTATCAATATCTCCGCCGGTGCTTAGATCCATAATAGTATCGGTCCCGGCTTTGATTGCCGCATCTAATTTTTCTATTTCATCTTTAAGGCTGATATGCTCCGAAGATGTTCCTATATTTGCATTGATTTTTGTCTTTAAACCCTTCCCGATTCCAGATAATAATTTAAGGTTTTTGTGTTTTTTATTGAAAGGAATAACAATACTGCCCTTTGCTATATTCTCGATTAAGTATTGCAGCTCTACTCTCTCTTTTTCCGCTACGGTTTTCATTTCTTTTGTTATTTTTCCGGACCGGGCCTTATTTAATAGAGTCACGTATAATAACCTCCCTGAATTTTTTACATTCCTTTTTTACATCACCCTTAGTTACTATGGCTGAAATTACTGCTATTGACCTTGCGCCTGCCTCTATCACACTTTTAACATTGTCTTCATTTATTCCACCTATGGCCACAAAAGGGATTTTTACTATCTTTTTTATATATTTTATTAAATCGATCCCGGCCGGAGTTCCAGCATCGGGCTTTGTCTTTGTTTCGAAAATAGGACTGATTCCGATATAATCTGCACCGATTCTTTCAGCTTCTATTGCTTCACTGACGTTATGAATGGTCAACCCGATGGTTTTCATATTCCCGAGTATTTTTCTCGCAGCGCTGTAGTGCATATCCTCATTGCCCAGGTGAACCCCATCGGCATCCACTGCTAGGGCAATATCCACCCTGTCATTTATTATAAAAAGAACATTATTCTTTTTACAGAGTCTACCTATTTTTTCTGCTTCATTTATCATCTCTCTGGTGCATAGGTCTTTTTCTCTGTACTGAATTATTCTGACGCCTGCTTTTATCGCTGATCTGACATCCTCAAGCACTGTTCTTCTGGTAAGTTTTGAGTCAGTTATAAAATAAAGGTCTATGTCATCCAATTTTTCTTTCATTTATTCTCTTTTTTCTATTTTTTTCATTTTTTTAATATCTTCTTCTTTAAGGTCAAAGATTCTATCAAATAAAGCAGCTTTGTAAGTGTCCGGGGTCTTTGCCGCTTCTGCAGCGAGTTCCCCGGCTATTCCAAGAAAAGAGAGAGCATGTACAGAAGCAAGTGCATAATCTTTTTCTATGGAAGCAAATGTCCCTATGACCGAAGCCGCCATACAGCCGGAACCAACAAATTTTCCCATCATAGGATGGCCGTTTTTACAGATATAGACATCTTTACCGTTCGATATAATGTCTTCTTCTCCAGTTATTACAACAGTGAGATTGTTCTTACTGGCTAAATTTTTTGCTATTTCTATCAGATCACCTTCTACTGATATTGCTTCAACCCCTTTTGTTTCTGCATTTGCACCGGCAAGTGTTCCGATTTCTGAGGAATTTCCCTTAAGAATTGAAATTTTTACTTTCTTTAAAATTTCTTTTGCCTTGTCTGTTCTTAAATCCGTAGCTCCGGCACCGACTGCATCTAAAACAACTGGAATACCTTTTTCATTCGCCTTCCTGCCTGCTAAAATCATTGATTCTACCAGATTCACTGTCAGGGTGCCTATATTTAAAACCAGAGCACTGGATATGGAAGTCATCTGACAGACCTCTTCTGCCGCATGAGCCATAACAGGTAAGGCACCTATTACTCTTACAATATTTGCACAATCATAAATTGTCACCCAGTTTGTTATATGGTGTATTAACGGCTTCTGTTCTTTTATTTTCTTTAAAGTCTGAGCTATATCCATAAAAATTCCCTTTCTTTTTCAGGATTTATTTTCTTATTTTAAGTATTGCATAAAATCACTGCTAAAAACAAAAAACCACTAACCTGATTAAAGATTACCGGCTTGGGTCAGCAGTTTTTTTATTTTTGACTTTTCCTACGCTAGTATTACCTAGGTCAGGTTTAAGGGTCGACGGTTTACCAAAAACCGCCCTCTCAGCTGATTAAGCTCCCCCAAGTATTTATAGATATTTAATTTTCAAAAATTTTTCTTTATAATATAAAAGAAAAATTACATATAAGTAACTCAGTCTAAAGGATATTATCATAAAAAGTTTGGGCTGACAACTGTAGGGAATTTTATAATAAAAGAGACTAAATGTTTGGATCGTGGTTAAAGTGAAATTTACCGAAAGAAAAAGCAGGATACTGCGGGAGGTTGTAAATAGATTTATAATAAAAGCTGATCCAGTCTCTTCAAAAAACATAGTACAAAATTTAGAATTGGATCTTAGTTCGGCAACTATAAGGAAGGAGATGGCCGAACTTGAGGAGATGGGCTATTTGACCCATCCTCATACATCAGCAGGGAGGACACCTACGGATAAAGGGTATAGGTTTTATGTAGATAATGTTATCAAAGAAGAGTTGGATTCAGGTGCCGTAGATATAAAAGATAGTCCCGGGCTTGATCTGGCAATTAATAAGGATATGGAAATAGAAACCATCCTGCGGAAATCTGCTGAAATACTTACTAAATTTACAAATTATCTATCAATGATTGCAGCTCCTCCAATCCAACAGAGTAAAATTAAACATATCGAGCTTCTTAAATTTCATGGCGGGAGTTTACTTATGGTCTTAATAACGGATACGGGTAGAGTATATAAAAAAAGCATTATTCTGGAAGGTAAGTATACGGATTTGGATCTGCAGGGAGTGACCGGTATCTTAAACTCACAGCTTAGAGATAAAAGCATTATTAATATCGGTATTGAAGATATAAAAATACAAGAAGGCGATTCGTATCTGATATTGCTTGTCAATAAAATCATAGAACTAATAAAAGAGTGTATAAAAGAAAATTTCTATTATAATAGAATCTTTATCCATGGAACATCAGTAATACTGCAGCAGCCGGAATTTATAGATTTGAAAAAGCTTCAAAACATCATGCAGGTTTTAGAAGATGAGTATTTGCTTGCCAAGATGCTGCTGGATTTTTCAGAGGATTGGGATTTTATAGTAAAAATCGGCTCGGAATTATTTGAGGAAGGGACTGAAGACTTAAGCCTAATAGCGTCAAAGTATAAGATTTACGGAAACTCCACAGGTGCTATAGGTGTTTTAGGACCGAAAAGGATGGATTACCCTAGGGTTATAAGAAATCTCAATCTATTCAGAAAAAACCTTACCGATTTATTTGACTCCAGGGCATAGCTGTCTTAAAGAACTGGAAAAAAATAATAAAATGAGTTATGATTTTTGCGCTGTTTTTTCTCAAAATTTAGTTTTTACGATTTTATTTTTTGAGGTGTTTTTAGTTGGCTGCAAATAAAAGAGATTATTATAGGGTTCTGGGATTATCCCGGGACTGTACTTTAGATGAAATAAAAAGAGAATATAGGAGACTTGCTCATAAGTATCACCCTGATGTGAACGATGGTGATCCTGAAGCAGAAGAAAGGTTTAAAGAAATTTCAGAAGCTTATGCTGTACTGAGCAATGATGAAAAAAGAAGTCAGTATGACCAATTCGGGTTCAGCAGCAGTTTGTTTGAAGATTTTGATTTCAGCAGCGTATTCTCAGAATTTGGTTTTGGGGATATATTTGATACATTCTTGAGAAGCAGGACTAGGGAAAGAGGTGCTGACCATAGTGCTGTAATAGAGATCAGTTTTAAACAGTCTGCATACGGAGTGAAAAAGGAGATTGAATATAAGGTTGATGATATTTGTGAAGTCTGTAACGGAAAAGGCAGCACTGCCTCCGATGGGATAGTCACCTGCAGCCAGTGCGGCGGTACCGGAAGGATAAGAACTACCAGGCAGACTTTTATTGGTAATATAATTACAACATCAACATGCAGGGATTGCAGAGGTACCGGAGAGATAATAAAAGATCCGTGTAAAAAGTGCAGGGGGAAGGGTTACTACAACAGAAAGAAAAAAATTAAGATAGATATACCCGGTGGTATAGATAATGGTGACAGGTTGAGAGTTTCAGGGAAGGGAAATTCGCTGGGTAAAAATTCTATAAATGGCGATTTATTTATAACTGTAAGAGTGATTCCTCATCCAGGATTTAAGAGGGATGGGAATAATATAATATCTAATGTGGAAATATCTTTTGCTCAGGCTGCGCTGGGCTGTATGCTGGAAGTCGAAACCCTTGACGGGAAAGAAGAAATAAAAATAAAGCCCGGGACCCAGCCCAATGATAAAATTATCCTTAAATCTATGGGGATGGTCCAGCTTAATGGATTTAGGAGGGGGGACCACATTATTGATATAAATGTCAAGATTCCTTCAAGGCTTACTGGTGAAGAGAAGGAGCTTCTTAAAAAATATGCAAAAAACAGGAAAGAAGTAATCGGCAATTAAAACAGTGTTGCCTTTTGAAATATTTTAAGGATGTATTTAAAAAGTAGAAAATTCCCATAATAAGTCTTTTAAGCCCCATTTTTTTATGGCCTTAATATGATTATTAATATTATCTGTATGATTTGAAAAATGAGTTACCCATATTTTTTTATTGATGCCGGCAGTATTGATAATAATAGGATAAAGATCACGGGAGAGGACTTAAACCACCTTGTTAATGTACTTAGAAGCAGAATGGGAGATACAGTTTATGTATCAGATGATGCCAGTTATAAATACAGGACTGAAATTGCGGATATTAATAAATATGAGGTTACATTACTCATAAAGAGTAAAGAAAAGATTGCCAGAAAGATTCCTCCTATAACACTTTTCCAGTGTGTTCTTAAAAAAAATTCTATGGAATTCGTTATTCAGAAATCAACTGAAATAGGAGTGGATAAGATAATACCTGTTATAAGTGAAAGAATAATTGTAGATAAGATAAAAATTGCCGGAAAAATAGAAAGGTGGCAAAAGATATCCGATCAGGCTTCAAAGCAGAGCAGGAGGAGTTTTAAATGCAGGATACTTCCTCCAGAGGATATTTACGATATTAAAGTTTCGAACTATGACCTTTTTTACATCCCCTATGAAGAAGGTCAGGATAGCAAAGATCTGGCGGCAATCGGAAATGCTTACAGTATCGGTTATATAATCGGACCAGAGGGGGGCTTTGAAGCTGATGAATTTAAATCTTTAAAGGATAAAAAAGCAAGGGAAATAAAATTCGGGAAAAATATTTACAGGTCTGAGACCGCTGCAATTTATTTCTTATCTGTATCGGACTATTTGACCAGGAATCGAGAATCAAGAAAATGAGATTTTCTATAGAAACACTCGGCTGTAAGATCAATCAAAGCGAATCGGATTTTATTACAAAAAAGCTACTAGAAAAGGGGCTTGAACAGGTTTCCTGGAAAGAGCGTCCCGATATATGTATTATTAATACCTGTACAGTCACTTCACGGAGTGATAAAAAAGCCAGGCAGCTGATAAGAAGAATAAAATCAAAAAACAAAAATAGTAAAATAATAGTTACAGGTTGTTTCGTCGTTTATAACGGAGATTTCTTAAAAGAAAACAAGATTGATTTTATAGTAAATAATAAAGACAAACACAAGATACCGGATTTGGTTTTAAAAGCAGCTAAGATAGGGAAAGGTTTAAATACTTTTTGTTTAAAAGACCATTCGAATCATAGATGCCTGCATTCAAGACCGCTGATAAAAATACAGGACGGATGCGAGCAGAAATGCAGCTACTGCATAGTTCCAAAAGTCAGGGGAAAATATAGTAGTGTTCCCTATAGGGAAATTTTGGATAGGATAAAGAATCTGCAGAAAGACGGTTTCGATGAAGTTGTCTTAACGGGTATCCATATTGGAAAATATGGTGCAGATTTTAATACCGCTGGCCTGAAAAAAATAAATAAAGTTTATAAACTGGAAGATTTACTGGAAGGGCTCATAAGAGATACTGATATAAAAAGGATAAGGATCAGTTCCATTGAGATAAACGAGATAAGCAGTAGGCTTATTGATATTTTAAAAAGTAATAAGGAGCGCTTTTCCCGTCACTTACATATTCCATTACAGAGCGGCAGCGACAGGATTCTAAAACTGATGGGGAGGCCGTATACTGCTAAATATTATTATAAGAAAGTAGAGATGATCAGCAAGGTCTTACCGGGTATTGCAATGGCCACCGACTTGATGGCAGGTTTTCCCGGTGAAAGTGAGGAAGATTTTATTCAGACAGTAGGTATGGTAAAGAAGATAGCTTTCAGTAAGATTCATGTTTTTAAGTTTTCAAAAAGAAAGCATACTCTGGCTTACTGGATGAATGGTCAGGTCAGTGAGGAAATCAAATCCCGGAGAAGCAAGATTCTAAGAGATATAGGGGACGGATTAAGGGATAATTATATTGGAAATAATATTGGAAAGTCATTGAATGTTGTTTGTGAGGAGATAAATAATAGAGAAAATATTATAAGAGGAACCTCTGAGAATTACATAAAAGTATATTTTTCTCAACGTAAAAAGGATTTTTCTTCAGTAAGAGGCAAGGTACTGAAAGTCACTGCAAGTTCCAGATATAAAAATGGTCTGTGGGGGATCAGTAAAATAAAAATATTGGAGTAAGTTTTTTTAACGGATTTATAAATTATAAAAAGTTGTAAAAATTTGAAAAAATAGTATAATTCCCCACTTAGGATAAGATTCGCTGCAGCAATGCTGTTTAATATTTAAGAAATTACACAAAACATAATGGAAGAATGTCTTTTTTGTAAAATTATAAATAGGGAAATTAAAAGCGATATAGTTTTTGAGAGTGACAATATTTTAATATTTAAAGATATATCACCAAAGGCACCGGTGCATCTTCTGGCTGTACCTAAAAGGCATATTGCCTCAATTTTAGAGATTGATAAGATGGATTGCGAGTTGATAAAAGAGTTACTTGAAGCTATCAGAGGTATGGCACAAAAGCTGGAGCTGGATAAAGAAGGATTCAGAGTAGTTATAAACACAGGTAGTGGTGCTGGTCAGAGTGTAAATCATTTACATTTTCATATATTGGGTAAAAGAAAATTTAATTGGCCGCCTGGTTAAAATTATCAATAATTCACTTAATTTACCTATTATAAAACTTCCTATTTATATATTTGTAATATAATATTTATATAGAGAAAAATCGTAAAAGGAGGAGTCTTGTCTCAAGTAAAGCAAAAACTAAATATTGATTTTGAGGACGGACATTCGATGGTTGAATTGATCGGCGATAGGGATGAGCTCCTGCAGCTTATTGAGAGGAAATATAATGTAGAGGTTTTTGTGCTTGGTAATGATATAGAAATATTGGGGAAAAGTAAAAATGTAAAAGAGGTTGTAAGACTGATGGAAGAACTGGTGCTGCAGATAAACTTAGGGCAGAAATTGAATCCTCAAAAAGTCATAGACTCTATAAAAATAATGGAAGACAAATCGTGTTTAAAACCACACGAAATATTTAAAAGCGATATCATTGTGAACAGCGGAAAGAAGATCAAGCCGCGTACAGTAGGCCAGAAAAAATATATCGAGGCAATTAAAGAAAATACTATTGTTTTTGTTATAGGTCCGGCTGGAACAGGCAAGACTTATCTGGCCCTGGCTATGGCTGTAGAGGCTTTAAGGGAAAATAAAATAGGGCGGATAATATTGATAAAGCCTGTAGTTGAAGCCGGCGAGAAACTGGGATACCTTCCCGGTGATATATATGATAAGGTAAATCCCTACCTGAGGCCTTTATATGATGCTCTTTATGAGATGCTGGATATAGAAAAATTCCAGCAGTACCGTGATATGGGCATTATCGAAGTAGTACCACTGGCTTATATGAGAGGCAGGACTTTAAATGATTCCTTTATTATACTCGATGAAGCCCAGAATACCTCTCCCGAGCAGATGAAAATGTTCCTTACCAGATTGGGATTCGGATCAAAGGTAGTCGTAACAGGCGATATTACCCAGATCGACCTGCCGCATGATAAGGAATCAGGCCTTATTATAGTAAAGAATATTTTGGGAGGAATACACGGCATTGAGTTTGTGTACCTCAGCTCAAAAGACGTGGTCAGGCATGAACTGGTGCAGAGAATAGTAGATGCATATAAGATTTATGGAGAAAAAAATAAAAAGTAATAGTTATTATACAAGATTAAAATGATAGACAGTGACGAAAACAAAAGAGAAATTTTAAAGACCTGGAAAGAGAAAATAAAAAGTGTACAGGGCTTTGTCCTTAAGTATTTTTCATTAAGAAGAAAGTTTGCCCAGAGAATGTATGTATTTATTCTGACTCTGGGCCTGGTTATAGCCATTCTCACATACAGTTATTCTCCTGATATTGGAATAGAGCTTGGCAAACCCAGCCCCAGGACTATTAAGGCAAACAAAGCGATAGAATTCGAGGATGTTGCAAAGACCGAAGAAGATAGGAATAAGAACGAAGCAGGAGTTGAAGATACATATGTCTATGATATAGAAGTTCTAAACGGTGAGGAAGGAGCTCTTTATCAGATAAAGTATTTTTATCTGTTGACAGGTATAGTGCAAAAAAAAGAAGATATATCTTTTGAAGAAAAGGTCAATTATATGGTTAATCTTCTGAATAATGAGTATCCTGATTCCATTATTTCTTTAGCATTGGGTCTTTCGGTAGAAGACCTTAATCAGCTTTTAACAAAGACTCAGGATATAGCACGTGAGATAATGAAAGAAGAAATAAAACCAACTGAACTGGACTTTGCAAAGAGTAAAGCCGTTGCGCTTGCTGAAGCGGATGAGGATATAAAACAGGAAAACATTCCCATAATAACAAGTGTTCTGGAAAAAAATATTACTCCCACGGCAATATTTGACCCTGTTGCTACTGAAAAAGCAAGAGAGAAAGCCAGACTAAATACCGAACCCCATATGGTATCAATACTCGAGGGACAGACGATCGTTTTTGAAGGGGAGATCGTAAATGATAACGATATTCTTATATTGACCAAATTAGGCCTTCTGCAGACAGGCTTTAACTGGAACAGATTTTTATATATATTCCTTATATCTCTGGTAATACTGATTCTATATGGATTTTATATTTTCAGGTTTAATCCAAGAATATTCAATAATACCAGGAAGATAGGTATTATTTCACTTCTGGTAGTAATATTTACAGCACTCATAAAGGTCCTGACCATACTTTCATCCATACATCTAAATTTCTGGGTTTATTTATTTCCTATAATCGCTGCATCATTTATATGTACTATCTTATTTGATGCACGTATGGGTATGATGCTGACTATCTGTCTGGGGATATTTGCAGGTATTGCCACTGATTTTGACTTCAGTATAGCTATTGTATATATTCTTGGGGGTGTTTTTTCCACCTATATGGTGTCAAAAGTTTCTCAGAGGTCCGAGGTGATGAGGGCAGGGTTTATAAGTTCGCTGGTCCTTGCTTTCTTATTTCTGGTAATCAATCTTATCGGAGGCGAAATACAGACGATCATCTTAGATACTCTGCTGGGAATAGTCAATGGTATTGTCTGTGCTATTATTGCCATAGGCTTCCTGCCCTTTATCGAATCTACTTTTAATGTTGTTACTGCAATGAGGTTACTGGAACTTTCCCATACCGATCAGCCACTACTTAAGAAATTGCTTATCTCAGCACCCGGGACTTACAACCACAGCATTCTGGTAGGGCATCTTGCTGAGAACGCAGCTAAATCCATAGGTGCCGATTCACTGCTGGTAAAAGTGGCAGCATTGTATCATGATCTTGGAAAAATAAAGAGGCCCGAATATTTTTATGAGAATCAGGTGGATATCGAAAACATTCATGACCGTTTAAATCCTTCTATGAGTAGGAATATAATATCAAGTCATATAAAAGACGGCCTGGAAATGGCAGTAAAGAATAACATACCCAAAAAGGTTTTAAATATTATATCGCAGCATCACGGAAATTCGATAATAAAATATTTTTATAAGAAACAGAAGGACATGGAGACTAACGGTAACAATAACTCAAATGGCCTTAAGGAACATTTCCGTTATCCTGCAAGAAGACCGCAAAGCAAGGAGGCAGCAATTCTTATGCTAGCAGATTCAACAGAAGCTGCAGTAAGGTCCATTGAAAAGATGAGTGCCAAAAAAATCGAACAGATGGTCAATGACATATTTGAAGATAAATTAAAAGACGGTCAGCTGAACGAGACCAACATAACTTTAAAAGAAATAGATGAAGTCAGAAAAAGCTTAATCGATGGACTTATATCTATTTATCATTCACGTATTTCATATACCGAACCTGATGCAAAAGACAAGGTGGAAGTAAAATGAAAGTTGCTTTGATTAATAACCAGGGTAAATTAAAACTGGATCTGGATCTTATAAGGAAGACTTCAATATATATATCGGATAAGTTTGACAGGGACCCAAAGAGCGAATTGAATATTGTATTCTCAGACAGGGAAGAGATAAGAAAGTTAAACAAGAAATACAGGAATACAGATAA
>CAZODQ010000020.1:0-27811 GCA_964578625.1 uncultured Actinomycetota bacterium | reverse complement strand
CAAAATAAAACTAACATTATAGAAAAAATGTCAAAAACTTCAAATTCAAAACCGGCAATGCTTCTTCATGTATGCTGCGGCACTTGTGCGCTTTACCCTTATTTTAAACTAAAAAGAGATTTTAATGTTACTTTCTTTTATTATAATCCCAATATATACCCAAAAAAAGAATATATCAGGAGACTTAATGATGTAAAAATGATCTCAAAAAAAAATTCTATTCCTCTTGCGATTGGAAAATATGAAATAAGAAAATGGCTAAGGTCGACTAAAGATCTGAAAGATGAACCGGAAGGCGGAAGAAGATGTAATTTATGCTTCAGAATACGTTTGAACAAAACAGCTAAGACGGCAAAAAAGCTGGGATTCGATTTATTTGGAACCACCCTTACTATAAGCCCCCACAAAAATCACCATACTATAAATTCCATAGGAGCAAAACTTGCAGCTTCCTTGGGAATTGATTTCTACCAGTCCAATTTAAAGAAAAATGATGGTTTTAAAAAGACTATAAAACTGAGTAAAAAAATGAAACTTTACAGACAGAATTATTGCGGCTGTGTATACAGCATGAAATAAAAACAAAGCCTACTTTTATATATAACAAATGTATAAGGGATTACTATCTGGATGAGAATATAAAATCAGTATCAAACTTAAACTTTATTTATCAGAGTCTTCTTCCAGCTGCTTCTTTTCTTTAAACTTTCTTAATACATAATTTGCTATCATAATCGCAACTATGATAGTAATTAGATTTATTATATATACCACCTTTACTGGTCCCCAATAAGTACTGTCAATACGGTAATATTCTATAAATGTCCTGTAAATTGAATATATTCCCAGATACATAGATAGTATTAATCCGTAAGGAATCCTGTCTGGTCTCTTTTTATAGAATCTGTGCATTAACAAAAGAAGCACGAATAATAGAAGATTGGCTATTGATTCATATAAAAATGTGGGGTGAAAATATTCATAACTGGCGTAATCATAAGGCCTGTTAATAGGGTCTATATAAATAGCCCAGGGAAGATTGCTCGGTCTCCCAAAAGCTTCCTGATTTATGAAATTGCCCCATCTCCCTATTGCCTGCCCCAGTATCAATCCTGGTACATAAATATCAGCCCATAGCCAGAAATTAAGTTTTCTTATCCTGCAGAATATAATAAGAGCTATAAGCCCTCCTAGTATAGCTCCTTGAATAGCAAGTCCGCCTCTTCTGAACGCAAAAATATAAATGGGATTTTTAACATAAAAAGATAGATTTGCTGCAATATGAACCAGCCTGGCACCAAGAAGTGAAAATACTACTGCTATAAGCGCGAAGTTTAAAACCTCATCCTGCTTCTGGCCCCTGTATCTTGCTATAAAATAAGCAACTGTAAAACCTGCTATCAGACCTAAAGCTGTTATTATGCCATACCATCTGATCTCTAATCCAAATATACTGAAAGCAACCGGATCTATAGACAAGATATCCTCCTTCAAATCAAATTAATATTTACAACATAGATCAAAACCATAAATATTTAAAATTTTAACATAAATTAAGACAAATATTTATTTAAAAATTAACTTTATTTAGAAAGGGCAGATATTTTGATAAAAATCCTATAACCTTACTCATAGAGCCCGTAACAAAGATTATTCCCAAAGCTAACAAAAATATACCCGATATAATAGATACTGCATTAAGATGTCTGTTTATTTTCTTTAAAAAATTAGAGAAAAAACTTATAAATATACCGGCAAGTATGAACGGAAGGCCAAGTCCAAATGAAAAGACAGCCATAAGTACGATCCCCTGAAGCAGAGTATCAAGCTGGCTGGCTAAAAGTAAAATGCCCGATAAAATCATACCCACACATGGGATCCACCCAAATGAAAAAATAACTCCTATGACAAAAGAACTCAAATAACCGGTCTTTAAGGAAGAAGGAATGCTAAACTTTTTTTCTATATTTAAAAAACGAATTCTGAAAAGACCCATATATTGCAGTCCAAAGATTATCAGGATGACCCCACCGATTCTTGCAACAATACCGGAATAATTCTGCAGTGCCTGGCCTATTATAGTGGCAGTCGAGCCCAGGATCATAAAAACTGTGGAAAATCCCAGCACAAAGAATATACTGTTTAAAAACAGGTAAAGTCTTTCTGAAATCTTTATATTTTCGCCTCTGTAGATTGCCTTACTGGACATAAGGCTTATATAGACCGGAACCAGAGGTAAAATACAGGGAGAAATAAATGTCAATAGCCCTGCAATGAAAGCAGAGAGTAAACCAACTTCTAACATTTACAATACATCTTCTATAGTATTTTCCAATTGCTCTCTCGTCATCATACCGACATTTTTAAAAACAATCTGACCTTCTCTATCAATAACAAAAGTAGTAGGAATCGCATTTATGCCCCACTTGCTCATAACTCCTGCATTATCGACTAAAATAGTGTAGTTTATGCCGTATTCTGAAATAAAATCTCTTAAAGTATTAATATCCTCATTCGATATTCCTAAAAATTGAATATCTTTACCCTTATACTTATTATATACATCAATAAAATCAGGAATTTCTTCCCTGCACGGAGGACACCAAGTAGCCCAGAAATTCAGTACTACGATCTTTCCGGTAAAGTCCGATAACGATACCTCGTTACCGCCAATATCCTTCAGTGTAAAATCACTGCTGCTGTCGCTACTGCCTATACTGCTGTCGTTACTACTACTGCTGCTGTCGCCGCTGCTGACAGGCAACAAAAAGCACCCTGTAAGTAAAAAAATGCTAACAATCGCTAAAATAACTATAGTTGTTAGTGAGTTTTTTTTCATTAAAACTCCACTCCCCTATTAATTTATAAAAATTTTATCTTTCCCAAATCTATACAGGTCTTCCATTGCTTCCTCATTTTTTACTATATCACCCTGACTGTCCACATTATTAAACACAAAATCACATAAATAATCAACATACAGCACATCGAAGAAAGAACGGATTACTTTCCTGGGACAGTTAAAAATATCATTAAAACCGGAACCGGCAGTGCTTATGAAGATTCCTTTCCTCTTTTTAGTTATTATTCTTTTTTTATGTTCGTATTTCAGAGACCAAAATCTCTGGCATCTATCAATTAAAGCTTTTAAATAGCCGGATACAGTAGTAAAAAAAACAGGAGATGCCACAGCTAAAAAATCCGCTTCTATTAACTCTTTATATACCTGCTGCATATCGTCATCTACAATACACTCCCCCGTTATGGAGCAATTACGGCATCCCTTGCACGGAGATATATTTAAATCACTGACCACTATCTTCTTGATTATCACATCCTTTTTAGGCAGGCTGCCGGACTCTGCTGCACCCTCCATAAGCTTATCCAGCAGTAAACCGGTATTTCCTTTCCTTCTTGGACTGCCGTATATGGCTACTATTTTAAAATCTTTTAATTCTCCTTTATGATTATTATTCATTGATAAGTTCTATTCCAATAAAAGATAACAATATATCAGTAATAGTTATTTAAAAGTTTATTAATATCCACATCTGTTATTATGTGATCTACCAGCGGTTTCCTCTCTATCTGTTTCAGCCCACTCTCATAGACCGGTTTCTTTACCTGGTAAAAAATCCCCACAGGTATCTTCTCTTCTTCTATTGCTTTTTTCATTGCCTCATTCAGACTGCTCTTATCATAATCTTTTATCTCATCCAGGTCGTATATTCTCTCCCTATAAAAATCATACGTATTCTGTTTGTTAAAAGTCACACATGGCTGCAGTATATCTACAAAGGAAAATCCTTCATGTTTTATTGCTTTTCTTATTATTTCCATCAAATGTCGGGTATTCCCTGAGAAACCTCTTGCTACATAAGTTGCTCCTGCTGCCAGAGCCAGCATGACAGGATTGATAGGCTCTTCCAGTACTCCGTATGGTGTTGATTTGGTCTTAAAGCCCTTATCGCTTGTTGGAGAAGTCTGCCCGGTAGTAAGGCCGTAAACTTTATTATTATGCATTAGATAAGTCATATTGATATTTCTTCTGCAGGTGTGTATAAAGTGATTTCCACCAATACCAGCACCGTCTCCATCTCCACCCATTATTATTACATTCAACTTATGATTTGCCAGTTTTGCCCCAGTAGCCACCGGAAGTGCTCTCCCATGCAAAGCATGAAATGCATATGTTCTTATAAAATTAGAACCATTGCCCGAACAACCGATGCCGTAGACTACCAGTATTTCATGAGGCATAAGACAAAGCTTTACAAATGTTTTCTTTAGCGAATTCCATATCCCGTAATTTCCACAGCCAAGACACCATGTAGGCTTTCTTTCAGTGTTAAAATCACCAGGTTTTAAAATATATTTCTCTTTTGAAGACTTATTTTTAATCTTACTTATATCCCTTCACTACTCAGCAGGACCCTGTATTATAGCAAAAATTAAGATCTTTACTCTATTTTCTCAATACCGCTTATTATCTCTCCAGGAAGAAATTGTCTCCCGCTGTATTTTAATATCTTATTTTTTATTCTATGGCCGGTATTCATCATTATTATTTTTGACAGCTGTGATGTTTTATTATTCTCGACCACTACATTTTTATTGCTTTCTTCAATAATCCCTTCAATAGATTCACTATCGAATGGATAAAGAAAGGTGAAGTGAACCAGATTTACCTTCTTCTCTTTTTGATTTAATATCCCCATGGCCTCAAGAATAGGCCCTTTACAGGAACCCCAGCTCCAGATAGTGATCTCTGCATCCGTAGGACCGTAAATTCTTGGAGGAGGGATCTCTTCAATTAACTTCTTTATTTTTCTGAACCTCTTATCTACCATTGTTTTTCTATTATAAGCGCTTTCTTCAGAATACCCTTTTTCATCATGTTCATCACTATTGGCTATATGAACCCCTTTTTCTAATCCGGCTATCACTCTTGGGGAAACACCGTCTTCAGTATTGGAATACCTCTTATATTCACCGCTTATACCTTTGTTTGTGACTATCAACTTTCCTCTATCAACAGATATTTTTTTAAAATCAAATTTTTCATATGAAAAATGGCTCTCGGATAAATATTTATCCAGCATTATAATGACCGGAATCTGGTATTTATCTGCAAGATTAAATGCCTTTCCCGTAAGATAAAAGCACTCCTCAGGATCGCCAGGCGCTATTACAACCCTCAAAAACTCACCGTGAGATGCATGAACTGCAAATAACATATCTCCCTGCTCAGTCCATGTAGGCAAACCGGTAGCAGGGGCAGGCCTTTGACATAATACAATAACTACAGGGGTTTCAGTCATTGCAGCACTGCTTATCCCTTCATTCATAAGCGAAAATCCGCCCCCGGATGTCGCTACCATTGACCTTACACCTGCAAAAGAAGCACCTACTGCCATATTTATTACTGCTATTTCATCTTCAGCATGCTTGGTCACAATATTATAATCTCCTTCTGCTGAGGCAAATGAGTGAAGTATCGATGAAGAAGGAGTCATGGGATAAGCTGCATAAAATTTACATCCTGCTCTTACTGCTCCTAAAAAGACTGCATCATTACCCGTAAGAAGCATTTTACCCACCGGGTTCACTATTTCCAGTTCATAAGATGTTATTTTTAATTTTTCTTTTATATATTTATATCCCAGCTCAGACGATCTTATATTTAAATCAACAATCTCGGGTCCTTTCCTGCTAAAAATATCCTTTATCGCACTTTTCAGTACTTCCAGATCATAATTCAACAGGGCGACCGAAGCTCCCAGTGAAATATTATTGATCATTACTTTTGGAGCTCCCAGTTCTGAAATTATTTTAGAGAAGGGCACCATTACATAATTGATATCTTTTCTTGCCCTCTTTATATCTTTAATATCACAAACATTTTCATCATAAATGATATATCCGCCATATGTCACCTCTTCCTGATGAAGACTGACAGTATCCTCATTTAGAGCTACTAAAATATTGATGTCCTTATTAATAGAAAAAATCTGATTTGAACTTACGCGTACCGTATAATTATTATGTCCGCCTCTTATAAGGGAAGGATACTCGTTATTGTCAATGACAAAATATCCTTTCTTGGTAAAGATCTTTGAAAAAATAGCCCCTGTGGACATTATTCCATAACCGGCTTCCCCGCCAATCTTCCAAGTTAGATTTGAAACTTTCACTTAAGTTCCTTAAATTCTCAAATTACCTTTGAATATAATGATATTACCCAGCTAACTTATTTGCAACTATTTAAAAAGACCTGTTACGGCCTATATTCCCTGGAATAATTTTTATATTATTAATTCATAAAATTAATAATTTCTATAGCAAAATTACGGCTATTTTAAGATAATAAGTCTAAGCTTTTTATAAAAAAAAATAGATGCAAAAAAAGTTTTGAAAGAAAACATTAGAACACTTTTTAAAGCTCCTGTTATTTCATGGGCTCTTTATGACCTTGCCAATACCTCATTTGCAGTGGTGGTAATCACCATAATCTTTCCGATATATTTTACCAATGTAATAGTCACTCCAGGAGTTTATCCTCAGAATTTTGGGGATCTCATGTGGGGGATCGCCGGCGGTGTTTCCATGATAATCACATCCTTTCTGGCGCCCGTATTAGGAGCAATCGCAGATACTTCAAGATCTAAAAATAAATTTTTGACCGCTCTTACTGTAGCATGTATCTTTTTCAGTTTACTGCTGTATTTTCTAAAAAGCGGAATGGTCGCCCAGGCTGTAATCCTTTTTATAATAGCCAATGTCTTTTATCAGACTTCAATGATGTTTTATAACGCATTTCTGCCTCAGCTATCCTCTAAAAAAAACACAGGGATGATATCCGGTTTTGGCTTTTCAATCGGATACTTAGGAGGTTTTTTGATCTTGATTCTTATCTATCCCCTGGTAAGAGGAGGGCTTGAGCCTTCAAATCTTTCAAATATTAAAATTACCTTTATTATTACCTGCCTGTTCTTTCTGATTTTTTCAATTCCGTCCTTTATACTGCTTAAGGATTCTCCAGCTGTAAAAACCATAAAAATCAAAACCTCCTATATCTCATACGGATTCAGAAAACTGGCGCGTACTCTAAAGAATATAAAAAAGCATAAAAATCTTACAAAATTTTTAATCGCGTATTTTCTCTTCAGCAATGCTTTCTCCATTTTGGCTCTCTATGTAGCCATATATGCAAAAAATACTCTGAATCTCGGGCTGCTCGAAATAACAATTCTTTTTATACTGGGACATATACCCACTATTATAAGTTCGATCTTTTTCGGCTGGCTGACAGACAGGATAGGCCCAAAAGTGACCATTACCTTAACTTTGAGTCTATGGGTCTTGATAATACTGATGGTTACTTTTTTTAACATAAAAGCAGTGTTTTACACAGGTTATATATTAGCCGCTATTTGTACGGGATCGACCTTGATAGCGAGCAGAAGTCTCATGACTTTCCTCATACCTCTGGATAATGAAGCTGAATTTTTTGGCTTTTACTCCATGAGCGGCAAGATGTCTGCAATAATAGGGCCTATCGCTTTCGGGGTAATATCCTATTTTACCAAAAGCCAGAGAATAGCACTGCTTAGTACGCTGTTTTTCCTTATCAGCGGACTTATAATCATACAATTTGTAAAAGTAACTACCTATAGACTAAAAAACTTCTGATGCTAAATCTTTCTTTCCCAGCTGAGGTAAGAGCCGTTCAGGAGTTTTACATTCTTAAACCCGGCATTTTTAAGTATCCTCAATCCCAGATAAGCCCTGTAATCAGTTTCACAATATATTATTATCTGCCTGTCTTTATCAAGTCTATCAAGATTTTCTCTCAATTCATTGATATATATCAATAAGGATCCCTCGATATGCCCTTTTTCATATTCTCTTTTAGTTCTGACATCCAGGATGGTCATATCTTTCTTGTTTTTCTGTTTTTCTATTAGTCCTTTTATATGAATAAATTCCAGCTCACCACTGGCCATATTCTCGGTTATCATTCCCAGCATATTTATGGGATCCTTGACAGAACCATATGCAGGCTGGTATCCAAGGTCGAGATTAGCAAGCTCCTGTATTTTTAGATTACCTCTTATGGCTGTTGAAACTACATCTACTTTCTTATCCACCCCGCTTTTTCCTATGGCCTGGAAGCCAAGTACCCTGCCGCTGGACTTGTTAAAAATAGTCATCATATGCATCATTTCGGAACCTGGGTAGTATCCGGAATGCGATCCAAAATGAGTCTCTATAAAATCCGCATTTATACCCATTTCTATAGCTTCTTTATAACTTAAACCGGTCTTTGCGACCGCGACATCCAGTACCTTTATTATAGATGAGACTGTGCTCCCGGGAAACTTCATATTACCTCCGGCAGCATTATATCCGGCAGTCCTTCCCTGCCTGCTTGCAATAGAAGCCAGGTTATAAGGGCGTTTTTCTCCGCTCAGCAGGTTTTTACACTCACAGCAATCCCCGGCTGCGTAAATATTTTTAAAATTTGTCCTCATAAATTCATCTACTGCTATTGCACCCGACTTTCCTATTTTTATGCCGCAATCCCGGGCCAGTTTTACATTGGGTTTTGTGCCTATCCCAAAAATTACCATATCCTGCTTTATGACCCTGCCATTTAAAGTTTTTAAAGATTTAGCATTTCCGCCGCTGTCCATCATAAAATCTGTTACTTCATCTTCTTTATATATACTTAATCCCTTTTCTACCAGGTAATTATCTAGGTATTCGACTATCTCACTATCAAACATAGGAAGTATCTGCGATGTCTTTTCAATAATATTTACCTTATAATCCCTTTCCAGAAATGCCTCAAGAAGCTCGAGACCTATAAAACCGCCGCCTATGATAGATACAGCCTTTTTACCGCTCCGTGGTTCCAGTTCATCTATGTATTTTTTTAGACTGACAGCATCATCAATAGTCTTTAGGGCAAAAGCGTTTTTAAGAAGCTTTTCATTGAATTTTAATTTTACGGGAATAGACCCCGTGGTAATTATAAGATTGTCAAAATTATCTTCAAACTGCCTTCCCGTCTTTAGATCTCTTATATGCACTATTCCCTTTTCGGGTTCTATTTTTGTGACTTCGTGGAGAATATTGACTTTTAAATTAAATCTTTTTTCAAAAAAATCTTTGGTATTGATAATCAGTCTTTCAATATTTTTGATTTTTCCAGATACAAAATACGGGAGGCCGCAGGTCCCATAAGATATATACCTGTCCCTTTCATAAATCACTATCTCCGCATCTTCGCTTTTTCTTCTTATCTTCGCAGCAGCAGAAGTACCTGCCGAAATTGCACCTATTATTATGATTTTATTTTTCTTTTTTATAATAGCACCCTATTATCCGCTTAATGATAATCTTCTCAGTCTAAGTGAATTACTAACTACAGTAATACTGCTTAATGCCATGGCCGCTGCAGCATATATGGGATTGATCAGAATCCCGAACGCAGGATACAGGACTCCTGCAGCAAGAGGAATTAATATTGTATTGTAAAAAAACGCCCAGAAAAGATTTTGCCTTATGACCTTTATTGTATTCTTTGAAAGCAGTATAGAATCTAAGACTCCCCTGATATCACCCCTTATTAAAGTAATAGAGCTTGATTGGATAGCTATATCAGTACCTGACCCAATAGCTATACCTACATCAGCCTGGACAAGGGCAGGAGCATCATTAATGCCATCTCCGACCATTGCAACCACTTTACCCTCTGATTGGATCCTTTTTATCTCATCGGCTTTGTTCTCAGGAAGCACTTCTGATAATACTCTCGGGATACCTAATTTGCCGGCTACCGCAGCTGCTGTATTTCTATTATCCCCGGTGATCATTATCACTTCCAGTCCCAGGTCCTTCAATCTGTCAATATATTTCTTTGAATCCTCTTTCAGGCCGTCTGCAACTGCTATTATTCCCTCAGCTTTGCGGTCCACAGCAACAAATACAGGAGTCTTTCCTTTATTGGAAATCTCCTGTGCTTTTTTTCCCAGATCACCCAGGGGTATGTTGTATTCGATCATCAAGGATTGATTTCCCTTCAATACCTGTCTTTTATTGATCTCAGCATAAATTCCTTTTCCGACAATAGACTTAAAATTTTTTGGTTCTGTCAATCTAAGTTTCTTTTCTTTGGCTTTCCTGACCATTGCCTTTCCTATCGGATGTTCGGAGTGAAGTTCAGAACTTGCAGAGATCTTGAGCAGTTCTTCCTCCGACCTAACAGTACCGTTTTCTTTTAATATGATATCTGTTACTACTGGTTCCCCTCTGGTAAGGGTGCCAGTCTTGTCAAATACCACAGTATTTAACTTATAAGCAAGCTCCAGACTGGCGGCATCTTTTATCAATATCCCATTTTCTGCTCCCTTACCAGTGCCCACAACCATTGCTGTTGGAGTTGCGAGTCCCAAAGCACAGGGGCAGGCTATTATTAATACTGATATGAAATTAACCAGGGCAAAAGTTATGGAAGGCTCTGGCCCCCATATAGACCAGACAATAAAAGTGATTACCGCTACTCCTATAACCGTGGGTACAAAATAACTGGCTACAATATCTGCAAGTCTCTGAATCGGAGCCTTAGATCCCTGAGCTTCTTCAACAAGTCTTATGATCTGACTTAAAACCGTATCTTTACCGACTTTGGTAGCCTTAAATTTAAATGCTCCTGAACTATTAATAGTAGCTCCTATTACTTTATCACCTTTTTCCTTATCGACAGGTATTGATTCTCCAGTGACCATTGATTCATCCACGGCAGAACCGCCCTCTGTTATAATACCGTCAACAGGAATTTTCTCTCCGGGCTTTACAAGTATGATATCTCCGACCTTGACTTCATCTACATCAATTTCCTTTTCTCTGCCGTTTACTATTGCCGTTGCAGTCTTTGACCTAAGTTTTATAAGATTCCTTATTGCATTCGAAGCCCTGCCCTTTGCTTTTGCTTCAAAAAATCTCCCCAGGAGTATCAGAACGATTATCATTGCCGCTGTATCAAAGTATATATGAGGTTCTATTTTGGCACTTTTTAAAAAGTCTATAAAGAAAGTCACAAAAGTACTGTAAATAAAAGCAGATAGTGTCCCCACCGCTACAAGCGTGTTCATATCCGCAGTCCTGTATTTGAAAACCACTACAAGACCGCTATAGAATTGGGAACCAACCCATATTTGAACGGGACAGGCCAGAACAAAAATTATAATATACCTGATTTTATCCGAAAGTGCGGAAAGCCCCGGAATTAAATTAATTGAAGAAAGCAATATTACAACTGCTAGAAAAGCTCCTACAATCAGCTTTTGAAGAAGCTTTTTCTGTATCCTTCTTTCTGCAAGTTCCTTCCTCTCCTCTAAGGTGAGTTTAATCTCCCGATCCATTACTTCCTTTTATATGTCAATATACAAGCCTTAAGGTTACTCTAGACTATAAGCTCATAGCCTATTTTTTTGATTGTCTTCTGTAATTCATCCAGGTCTATTTTATCCCTGTCATATTCAATGGTCACTTTTTCTGTTGCAAAATTTACAGCGGCACTGATAACTCCACTGGTCTTATTAAGTACCGTTTCTATTTTTTTTACACACGACGCACAGGTAATCCCCAAGACCGGATATGTTTCCTTGACTACTGCCATTTTACTATCCTTCTTACCATACGTTAACAATGACATATAATTAACATTTAAAAACATATTGCATTAATTAATAATATTAATATATATTAATATTATTATACATTATGATATTAACTACGTAAACACACAGGAAAACTTCAGAAAAGATAATAAATACCACTACCTGATATGATCCTGAACTGTTTTGCTCCGGCAAAACAGTAAAAGGGAAATTTTATATAAAACCTTATTTTAAATGCCTTAAATAATTATTTGTTTATATCTTTTTGCTCTGTTATTACTCTCTTTATGAATTCTACTTCTTTATCAGTAAGGTCTTTTACCTTCTTGTAGCTTGAAATAACACTATTTAAAACTTCATTATACTTCTCTTTGGTAATATTCCTGATCCTTTTTGCTTTATCCTCTACCTTATTCGCTATATCTATAGCTATTCTTTTTATATCCGTCCTTAACTCTTCACCAGTTTTTGTAGTCAGAAATAATGCCGTAAGTGCTCCAGCTACAAATCCGAGAGTAAATCCTATAAACATGCCTTTTGCGGCACCCGAGTCATTATTACCCATTAGATCCTCCTCTATGTTAAATTAAAAACTATACTATGTACTTTCTTTATTATACATATTATAAAAATTATTTTTAATATATTTTTAATAAAAAAAATTTTCTGATAATATTTAAAAGTTGATTAAAAATAATCTATTTTAATCTTCAATAAATTAAACAGTTTATGGATTTATATAACTACAATTATAAAAAACCTGATTACATTCTAAAAGAATTAAAACAAAACGTCAGTCCGGTTAAAAACTACAGCCTGACTTACGATTCACCATACAGAACAGGAATAGATATAAACGACAATGTTTATGTCAGGTTGTTTTTAAACGAAAATGTAAATTTTAAAAAAACACCAGGCCATAATATCCTTATACTCGTCCACGGATTTTCAAGCAAAAAGAAAAGCATAGACAATTACTACAGCTTTGCCAATAAAATCACGAGTACCACTCTGTCATGTGCCTTTATCAATATGCCTTTCCACCTGAACAGGACTCCGGATGATGAAAAAAGCGGACAGAGAATGATATATTATGATGATGTTGATACGCTGAAATTTTTTCACCAGTGCGTGGTCGACATTAAGAGACTGGTGGATGTTATCCAAACTATCATGTCCCCGGAAAACTTCTATATCTGCGGAGTCAGCCTCGGAAGTATGGTTTCACTTATCACAATGGTCAATGATGATCGTATAAGCAAGGGCGTCTTTTTACTAGGAGGAGGTAACTGGGAAGAAATCCACTGGAATGGTCTTTTAAAGTTAATCCTGAAGGGAGACTGTACTCATAAAGGAAAAAATATCAGAGAAGAGTGCAGGAAGTCCTATAGTAGTTTCCCAAAATTCCTGAGTGAATTTAAAAAATTAAAAAATAAAAAAATTGAAATGGACTTAAAAAGTCTCCCAGATTTAAAAAAAGCAACAGCTAAAATGTGTTTTCTGTGTGACCCCCTGGCTTTCGCCCACAAAATCAACCCCGAAAAGGTCCTGATGATAAATTCCAAATTCGACTTTTATTTTCCCAAAAAATCAACACAGAAGTTATGGGAAGAGCTGGGCAGGCCAAAAATCTACTGGTTAAATGCCATACATTCCAGCAAGATACTAAAAGATGAAAATATTATAACAAAAATCAAACAATTCCTTCTCGATGTCTGATATTTTTTACCTATTACTTCCGTATTTTTTATTCTTCCTTGACCGATCTTCCGGCAAGTTCCAGCCTTTTAAATATTAGATTCCCCAGAAAAGAATACTTTGTATCAATAGCTCCTTCGGGGCACATCTCACTGCAGCAGAAACATCTGATGCAGTTCCTGTAATTAAATTTCATTTTACCGGCGCTGTGCGAAATAGCATTTTGAGGACAGATATTCCGGCAGACCATACATAAATCACATTTACCGGAATTAATATAAGGATATGGATTCAATAGACCCCTGACAAAAGGCATAATATAAGTGTTTATAAAAGCGTTTTCAAGCAGCTTTTTCTGGCCGATACTTTTAGGAAGCTTAAAATCATCTATTATAATATCCGATAATTTTTCTCCCAGTATCTCGATATTTTCCTCCCTGTAAGATTCATCTTTCCATTCATCCAGGATCTCAAAAAAGGTGACCAGCTTACGGTCAATATTCATTATCCTGCTCATAACTATATCCATTGAGATAGGATCATCACTTGCAAGAATCAAGCCCACCTTTCTGGGAGTCCCGCTCCTGCCAGGCCCCTCGCCCTCTATCCCGGTAATCCCGTCCATAATATTTAAAGCAGGTCCGGTAAATGTCGCTATATCCAGAAGCATACCGCAGAACTTTTTAATCTCAGAAAACCTCAGATGATATCCTACCTTTGTAAAACCGGGCACAACACCATACATATTCTTTACTGCCCCTGTAATAACCGTAAGATTATGTGTCTTAAATTTAGGAAGATTGATTATAACATCAGCCTCGATTACCGGCTTTATTATCTCTATTTTTTTTATGACCCGCCCCTGCCTGTATGACAGGCTCTCATACTCAGTAGAATAGTTCAGTCTGCATCCAGTTCTTTTTGCTACATCCGAAACACCTGTAGCTTCATAGACTCTTTTCATGCCGGCTTTGTTATAAGGAACTCCGGGGCCAAAACTGTCAGCGATTAAAATATTTTTACTGTTTCCGGTAACAGCAGTAATACTCTCTATAACCGCTTCTATAAACAACGGATGAGTGGTAACAGCTTTTTCAGGTGCAGCAGCCAAAAGGAAGTTGGGTTTTATTACGATTCTACTACCGGGATTTAAAAATTTACTAAAACCACCCAGCAGACTGACACAATCACTGATGGCTTTCCTTAGATCTTTCTTATCGTAGCTTCTGCATCTTGCAATACTTACTGTTGTCTTGCTATTCATTTGCCCTTATCCAGGTATTTGCTGTCATAGAGAGACTTTAAGGCAAAGTAGGTTATCCACTTACTGGGTTTGTTCTTTTTTTCAATATCTACAAGCATTCTGCCGTTAAGTGAATATTCCATTTCCCATGTCCCATCGGGAAGCCTTTTGGATATAATATAATTAAGCGCTTTTTTTACATTCTGGCTGTGTTTGTCGCATCCCGCATCAACGATTGCAGAGACCAGTTCTAGAATATCGCTCTGGTAACTTCTCGGGTAGCCAAACATGAACCAGTGATTGCTTCTTTTTTTCTTTCTAGGATAGTTTGCCTTTACAATCTCATACTTCACAAGAAAATCCAGAGCCTTCCTTTTAGTAGAATCTATTTCTTTATTTACATATTTGTCCGGTATAAGATTGTATGCTTTAAGGATTTTTACAGCACCCCAGGGACATTTTAGGTTCTGTCTGTGTTTGCACCTGAAAGACTCCCTATATACCAGGTCATTTATAAAATTTACAGCCTTCTTTGTAAAATCTTCATTCCCGTATCCAAGACGCATAAGCATTTCCAGTGAGATACCCTCCATACAGAGTAGATTACCGGTATATTTCAAATCCGACAAAAAAGAACCGCTTTCCTTCTGCATATGGCTTGTAATAAGCTCTACACCTTTACCGACCCTGCTGGTTCTTCTTGTAACACCAAGTATTGATAGAAAGTAAAGCTGCCAGAAAGTGTTTTTATATAACGGATTTAACGAATAAGTATTTACACCCCACCAGCCCCCCTTGTGCTGTAAGTTAAGAATAGCAGATGCCGGTTTGGAATCCGCAATACTGTCAATGATTTTAGGTGAAGGTTTATTACCCACTCTCTTACCCAGAATATTTTTCTGGGTCAGATATTTAATATAGGGATCACTATCTTCGGTCAGCCATGCAATTACAGATTCCATAGGAAAAATTCAAAAAATAATATAAAAAAACACTATCCGAAGCCTTTTTAGTAGCTTCTTCCAATGAAAAAAACCAATCTTACTGTTTTGACTATGGTATCGATTGCCGTCCCTATGATAATCAATAACAGAACCACAATTACAATCGGATTAAGGATTCCGGTCAGATCCCTTGGGAATACTGTAAAATCAAATGGAAATATAGTAAGCAGTGAAATAACAGCAGCTATTCGAAATAAATTAAGAACAATACGTACAATTTGCCTGAAGAAATTCCCATCGTAAATTAGCAGCAAAATGTTTCCGATCATGGCCGCTACCAATGCCGTTGAGACAACCGGTAGCCATTGGCTAAAAGCTTCAGTAAGAAGAGGATACCTCTGCCATGTGCCGTCATAATGATAATAAGCTATGTATTGACTGTAAAAATTAAAGAGTACAAAAAATACAACACTCCACATTATACCAAAGCTGTAGCCGATTATCCTCCCGCCTCTGGTGTCCTTGAAGTAACCGTCGACCTCTTCTCCTACTTTTTTCATCTTTTTTTCAAATCTCTTCCCTGCTTTCTCAGCTCTCCTACTGAATCTGGTCATTTTTTCGTCTATTTTTTTTTCCCAATCACTCTCTTCTTCGTTTTCCTCTTCACTCTCTTCATCGCTTTTAAAGTAATCGGACATACTCTTTCCAAAACCACTGGCAGCCTTTTTAAAATCCTTAAATTTTTCTTTTACTTCTTCATCCTTAAACCTTTTTCCAAAAGCTCTTGCGGAATTCTCGGCACTCCTGGCAAACTCCCTTGATTTTTTCTTAAGTTCGGGGTCATTGAAAATCTTACTTATGGTCTCGCCGAATTCCTTTACCATTTCGCTAAAGCTCTCCACCGGCCTTTTATCCTTTTTATCCTTGGGCAATTAACACCTCCTTTATATATTCAACAATCAATAACACCTTTAAAAATTAATTAAAAATAGAAATTATAAAGACAGACTAAATATATGATATATTACAATCCACTCCAGTCAAGTGTTTATTCAAATAATTATGTGCAAGCCTTATCGGTTCGGGAATCCTGAACCTGCTTACCTGAAGTGCAAATTTTACAGCTTTCTTAAGGCTTATTTTATGGCCTGCAGATAAAAAGACCGGCTTTGTATTTTCCCTGGTCCTTACAGCAGCTCCAATAACTTCATTATTATGTAAAACAAAACTAAAACTGCCTTCAGTTTCATTCGGTTCAGCATATTCACCGCAGAGGTTGCTCTTAGCACAACCTATTGACGGCAGATCCAACAGCAGTCCCATATGAGAAGCCAGGCCCAGCCTTCTTGGATGGCTGTAGCCATGGCCGTCAAAAAAAATAAGATCCGGAATGTTTGTAACATTCTTAAAACACTCTTCTATAACAGGACCTTCCCTGAAAACAAGCAGCCCGGGAATATAAGGGTAATTTGATTCTAAGCTGCTTGTATTTGCCTCCATCAAGTCCATTTCCGGATACGAGAATATCAAGACCGCTGCAGTCAGCATACTATACTGCTTTATATATTTTACATCTACACCGGCAATCTTGCTGACTTTCTCAAAGCAATCCTCTAGTACCAATTTTTTTACCAGATCTTTCTGAAGTTTTACTGCCTGCTTATAATCAAGTTCCCAGGAATGGTGTTTTTTTATGATCATTAGAAATATGTAATCTGTCCAATTAAAAGTATTTTAACTTTTATTTAATATATATAATATCTTTATCTGGATTATCCATTATATAAAAAAGTGCCAGGTAATTCCTGAGATGTCTTGTAATCAAATAGCTATGGGATACAAAATCCCTTGCATGATCTCCTATCTTCCTTGAAACTAAAGGCCTGTTCAGCAGATACCTTATCCTGTATGCCGCTCCTTCAATTGAATTTACCAGAAAGCCGGTCCTGTGGTTATAAAGCTGTATGGTAATCCCGCCGACTTCCCCTCCTATTACAGGTTTTGCCTTCCACATAGCCTCAGTGACCGTCAGGCCAAATCCTTCTTTCAATGATTTCTGGATCACCACATCTGCAGCTCTCTGTAGAGCATTTATTTCAATATCACTTTTTGGCTTCAAATGGAGGATATTGATATCCGGATCATCTCCTGCTTCCTTTTTTACTTCTTCCAGCACTACTCCTCCTTCCGGGTCATCACTTGCCAGACCACCTGCAAGGATAAGTCTGCAGTTTATTTCTTTTTTAACCAGTCTATATGCTTTTATTACTCCAACAGGATCCTTGAACCTGTCAAATCTTGAAACTTGAAGTATGATAGGTTTATCTTTTTTTATGTTAAATTTATTTAAAACATCATTTATTGTACTTCTTTCAATCTCTCTGTTTTTATCGCTTAAAGGATCTATTGATGGCGCAATAAGATACTGCGGATGGGGAAGTTTTTTTGAAAATTTTGCTATTGAAAATATACTTGCATCGTATTTCATCAAATACTTTACAAGGAATTTCCATAAAGCAAGTTCGGGTTTTGATATATCAACATGACATCTCCATATCCATTTGGCCTTCTTTTTTGCATAGAAATCAATCAGCGGAAGAGGCTGGGGATCATGAATGATTACAATATCTGCATCCAGCTCTAAACTTTTGGCATTCTCTTTATTTACTTCAACATATTTTGTTAGATCCTCCTCCGAAAAATCAATCCTTTTACCCTGCAGTGCATTATGGATACTTTTGGTTATATTAAAAAATCCATTATTACCGCTTATTACTTTCCACTCACAGCTGATCCCGAGCTCGTTTATAAGCGGCACCAATCTATTAAGCATCTCTGCCACTCCCCCGCCGTCCTTTGTAGAGCTTACCATTATGACCCTTTTATTTTTACTCAGGCTGGCAAGTGACTTGATCTGCTTTATATCCTTCTTACCAATAATGTTTTCGTAATCCTTAAGAGTGCTCATCTTAAACCTTTTTTAAATCGCTGTCTAAAATATCTATCAATTTCTGTCTGGTCTCTCCGACACTGAAGAAATAAAAATCAATTTCCCTTATCTTTTTCACTAGTTCTTCTTTTTGGAAATTATCTTCTATCCATTGAGAGAAATCATCATATTTTTTTTCTTTTTTTATTTTTCTTGACTCATAGAAGTGGAAATAAAGGGAACTATCCGGGATATTATCAAGTGCATTTCTGAATTCATTCAGATCTGCTGCTTCTATGCCCAGCGGAAGAACTATTGTTGTTGCATTTGAAAAATAAAACTCGGAACCCGATCTTGCCCACGGAATCGTAGGCAGATCCCATATGTGCTCCTCTATTATTTCTATCAATACTTCTCTCGCCTTATTTACAGTCTTATAATCATAAGGATCAAAGTTTGCAAGTTTTTCAGCCAAGGCTGAATCTTCAAGCTCATAAGCCACCCAATTTGCAAAATCACTGGGAAATTCCCCTATCTTCTGATCATATTTGACATGGGATTGATAAAGGTGATGAAATATTACCCTGTCTTCCGCCTGTTCTATTATGTTTAGAAATTCCTTTAAATTACTGGCCTTCTGGCCGGTTGGACTTATAAGCAGAGTATAGTCGTAAAACTTAAATTTTTCCCTTGCTTTTTTCATTACATAAATATTAATATTTTAATTCAAATTTATACAGTATCACAAATCATTTATTTTAAAAGTAAAATTTTCATATTTCAACAACTCCTAGGTTATATAATTTGTAATATAGATATTAGCATTTATAATATTATTAGTAGTTTATAAAAAAACTAAAGATTACTATGTCAATAGTCTCAGAAAAACTTATAATAACCTCCAACAGAATACCCTGCGATTTATCCGTAACCGATGGAGAGATCAAATACAGGAAAAGCGTAAGCGGCCTGGTCACTGCTCTCGACCCGATCCTATTTAAAAACGGCGGTCTATGGATAGGCTGGAACGGCCAGACTGTTGAAAGTATCCCAAGCAACCAAAAAGTCTGTATTTCAGATAAGTGCAGCAGCACCAGCTATTCTGTAAAATGCGTTAATCTGACCAAGAAAGAGATCAGAGACTATTATCACGGATTTTCAAACAGGTCGATATGGCCCCTCTTCCACGGATTTATTTTCCAGAGCTATTTTAGTCTTGATTACTGGAACGCCTATAATTCCGTTAACAGGAAATTCTGCAGCAATATACTGGAAGAATTTACCGGAAACGAGTTGATCTGGGTCCATGATTATCACCTTACCCTGCTTCCCGATATGCTAAAACAGGCCAGACCGGAACTAAGAGTCATGTTTTTTTTACATATCCCATTTCCTAACTTTGAAATATTCAGAGTACTCCCCTGGAACAGACAGATATTAAAAGGTCTCTTAGGATGCAATCTTCTGGGTTTCCAGACCAGAGGAGACAGAATAAATTTTTTAACCTGCTGTAAAGAACTGCTTGGTGCCAGGGTAGATTTTAAAAAATGTATTGTCTCTCATAAAAACAGAACTACCAGAGTAAAGAACTTCCCTATAAGCATAGACTTTGAGAGATTCAATAAACTGGCAACAAGAAAAAGCGCAGACAGGTTTTTAGATAATAAAATAATTGACAGCAGTTCTAAATTAATTATAAGTGTGGAAAGGCTTGATTATACCAAGGGTATAAAAGAAAGAATTCTTTCTATCGAGAGATTTTTTGAGAAATACCCAAAATACAGAAAAAAGTTGATCTTTCTTCAAATCTCAGTTCCAAGCAGGACCAAGATTAAAGAATATATTTCTCTAAAAAGAGAAATAGATGAGCTTGTAGGCAGAATAAACGGCAGGTTTTCTGATGAACTGTGGTCGCCTATACATTATATATATAAGGCCATTCCACAGCAAAAACTTATTACACTGTACAAAGCCGCAGATATATGCCTGGTAACTCCTCTAAGGGATGGTATGAACCTTATTGCCAAAGAATACGTCAGCTGTAAAATCGAAGGTAATGGAGCGCTTATCTTAAGTAAATTTGCAGGAGCTGCCGATGAAATGGGCAAATATGCTATCCTCGTAAACCCATATGACATAGAAGAGGTGGCAGACAGTATAAACATAGCACTCAATCTCCACTGGAACACAAAAAAAATGATGATTTTAAAATTAAGAAAAATCGTTAAGGAGAACAACGTATTCAAATGGGCAAACAATTTTCTAAATTACTGCAGGGAAGCCTGTTAGAAACCCAGGCATATGGAATATATAAAGCACAACCTAAAAGAAGCTTTACGTAAAATAAAAGCGTACAAATATATATTTCTTTTCCTGGACTATGACGGTACTTTAGTAGAATTCAAGGATACTCCCGGCCAGGCCTTACCTCCCAAAAGATTAAAAGATCTTATTTTAAAACTATCTTTAAATGACAATCTAATCATTACCATTGTTTCAGGCCGCACTATAGGTAACCTGCTTGAATTCTTTAAAGACATGGACACCCGGAAATTAAACTGGATCGGAGTCCACGGGGCAGAGGTCAAATACAAAGGCTGTAGTATAACATTATCTAATGAAGCCAAAAAAGTAGTACCCCTAATTAAAGATTTAAAATCAAAACTAATAAAAGTTACAGGCAGCATTCCCTGCATCCTCATTGAAGATAAAAAAGTATCCATTGCACTGCACTACAGAAAATGCGGTGAAAAAGAATTATCCCGTATACCTGAATTTATAAATCTCATAGATGATTTCCTAAAAGATAAACCTCTGGATTACCTTAAGATGAAAAAGGTGGTAGAAGTCAAGCCCAAAAACATAAATAAAGGAAGTTCCATTAAAATCATTAAAGGAAAATACTCCAGCCTTAAACCTTCCTTAAGCATATGCATAGGCGATGATATGACAGATAAGTACCTCTTTGAATCCAACAGGCAGGGAGTAAATATAAAAGTAGGTAAAGAAGGGCTTGAAGAGTTGCAGACTAAGTATTACTTGAAAGATGTAGATGATGTATATAGTTTTTTAGGCAGTATAGCTGATCTATATTCTTAAGTTAATTGTCACCTCAATAAGACTTCTTAATTTTTTTACATCGGAGTTAGCCTGTAAGCCGGAGTATATACTAAAAATACTAAAAATATTTGTTTGAGGCTGTGTAACTTAAAACTGTAAAAGTTTTAATAAATGTTTCCAAAATCATTACTGTGCCTTTCATATTTCTGAAATTATTTTTATCAATTGTGCCCTAGGTCATGTATGGTAGAAAGGTAGTGTGCCAAATGACTAGTTTTTTATGATAAGCGAGAATTTGAAAGACACAAACCAACAAGATCTGCGATTAATGCTGTCCCAACACACATGACTGAATCTGCTCCACCCCAATAAATCTTTATAGTTCCGTCATCTTCTGCTACTGCCCCACAGCAGAAAACAACGTTATGAACATAGCCAATGACTTCCCAGGGATTCTCCGGCTGAAGTATCCAATCATCAGCTACACCTATTACCTTAGAAGGATCCTTAAGATCATGTAGCGCCACACCGAGTCGATAGACAGCCCCATCCATGGTCTTAAAAACACCATGATAAATGTTTAGCCAACCCTTACTCGTTTTAACTGGTGTAGCTCCCGGTCCCACCTTCATTTCGTCCCAGTGGTAAACCAAGGGTTTGATTAAAATTTTGGAATCTCCCCAATGAATCAGGTCTGGAGAGTATGATATCCAGATAGACCAGGGAGATATTCCCGAGTGGGGGCGGTCCAGTCGAACATAAAGGTTATTAATCTTTTCAGGAAAAAGAACCACATTACGACAGTCTGCCTGCGTAATCAAAGAAACACGTTCAATGCGTGTAAAGTCATTAGTTTTTGCCAGTGCCACACGCACGCCATGTCTAGAGTACGCACTGTAGGTAATAAGGTATTCACCGCCCATGTCACAGATACGGGGATCTTCCACACCATATTCCTCATAGGAGGCAAATGGCTCCACATTCGCTGGAGTTATAAATGGTTCCGGCCTGACTTTAAAACTTAGCCCATCATCGCTTTCTGCAAGACCGATTATCGAACGACCGTTGCGGAGGTGGGATCTAAATAACATGATATATTTACTATTATGCTTTACCACACCAGCATTGTGCACTGTCTCCACTGGATAAGGAACATCATACTTAGTCAAGATGGGATTCTTCTCATAACGTTTTATAATTGGTTCATTAATTCCTGTCATAATAGCCCTCCTAGCTTTCGATCCTCACTCCTTTTCTATCTAATAATCTTTTCATAAACTTCTATGTAATCTTGCACCATACGGTCTACACTGAACCGCTTCTTGACCAATTTGCGGCATTGTGACCTGTCTAGTTGCTTAGTTTTTATAACTGCTTCAGCCATCTCATCCAAATTATGCACAAGAAAACCTGTGATACCATTAGCAATGATTTCCCGCATACTGCCCCGGTTAAAAGCAATCACAGGTGTCCCACAAGCCATGGCCTCCACTACAGAAAGCCCGAAAGGCTCGTCGAAGTTTATGGGATGTAATAGGGCATATGCACCACCTAAAAGTTCATCACGTTTTTCCGGACCAACACTACCTATATACATGATCCGGTCGTCACCCAGATGAGGCTTAACTTGCAAATCAAAGTAGCCCTGATCCTGAATGATACCTGCTATAATTAACTTCATGCCAGTTTGTCTGGCAACTTCGATGCATTCTCTTGTACCTTTTTCAGGATGTATGCGGCCAAAAAAAAGTAAATATTTTCCGTGATCAGGTCGAAAAGTGAATCGATGCAGGTCGATGCCATGATTAATGGTAGCAATATACTCAAGTTCCGGGCATTTATCCGCCTCACTAATAGCCACATAAAAAGTCTTCTTGTTATACTTTTTATAAACCGGAAGGATTTTAGGAGATGAAAACCCGTGAATCGTAGTTACTATTGGTGTTGTGGTCATACCAGAATATGTCAATGGAAGATAATCGAAATGATTGTGAATAAGGTCAAACTGCTCTCCCCGCTCAAAGACCTCGGATATATGTAAGCATTCCCATACTTTGGGTAGAATCTCCGGATCTTCCTCATACCCCTTAGGACATACACTCACCAATTGTCCCCTGGTTTTTGAATCTGCTGTCGCGAACAAAGTCACATCAATATCGTGGCCCAATAGACCTTCAGTTAGCAGAGAGACGATATTTTCCCAGGGACCATATTGTTTGGGTGGAGTGCGCCATGCGATAGGCGAAAGCATAGCAATCTTCATGATTTAGCTCCATACTTTCCCCCAGGATATTTACTGGTGCTAGCCAGCAGAGTTGGAACGGGATCAGTCCGCCAATCAGTTACACAATCCCAGTTGTGCGCTGCAGTTTTTATCTTCATTAAATTAATAAATTTTCGAATCAAAACTTGATTCTACTACATTATACTACTATCCTCTTGCATAATTAACAAAATATAATCTTTATATAGAAAAAATCATTAATTATTTCTTAAATTATCTTCAAACTGAAAGAGATGCTATCAATATTACAATTTATAAATACAGAGCTTATTTAGAAAGGTTGTCTGAATATTTACAAATTTTAGATATTAATGAAATCAGCGAAAATTATTTTTGAAATTTCTTAAATCATATAAGACAATCTTTCAATTACTCATAGGAAAACTATTGTACTAATTCTATAAAATTATTTATAAAAACCCAATACACGATATAATGAAAATGTATAATTTAGCCTGGTTTTCAATCACAAAACCAAGAAGCAAACTTAAGAAGTTCCAGTATATT
This sequence comes from uncultured Actinomycetota bacterium, assembly GCA_964578625.1. Lineage (GTDB taxonomy): Bacteria > Actinomycetota > Humimicrobiia > Humimicrobiales > Humimicrobiaceae > CAZBSE01. The sequence goes on along the minus strand of CAZODQ010000020.1, from coordinate 3,459 downwards.
CAGCCTTTTTATTCGGCTTGGAATTTGTGGAGTTAGCCTGTAAGCCGGGCACTATTCTTGATAGGATATAATTTCTTAGTTTGCGTTGCAAAAATGGTAAAAGACAGATATGAGAGATTATATCGATAGCTTCCTTAGCTATATGAAAATTGAAAAAATGGCTTCCCCTTCAACTATTTATGGCTATAATAAGGAAACTAGAAAATTCTTTGATTATTTATCTTCTATAAAAATTTTAGACTTAAACTTAATTAGTACAAGAACTGTAAGGCAATATTTCTATTATGCTAAAGAAAATAGAGGCTTATGCCAGAGTTCAATATCAAAAATAATTGCTATAGTAAAAAGCTTTTTTAATTATCTTGAAGAAGAAGATGTAATAACCAAAAATCCAACCAGAAAAATCAGGGTTCCTAAAAAGGTATGCAGGATCCCATCAGTTATGTCCAAGTATGAAGTGGATTTAATAATCAGATCTGTAGACTTTGCACCATTAAGATGCAGAAAAAATAACACAAGAGATAAACTGGTTATTTCCCTGCTCTACTATACCGGTATAAGGAAAAGTGAACTGCTTAACCTAAACTGGACTGATATTAATCTATCCAAAAGTACTCTAATTATAAGACGTGGTAAGGGAGGAAAGGATAGGTTAATTCCTCTTCACAAGGAAGTTACCAGATTACTTGATAAATATTTAGATGAGAGGCTTCCCTTAAAAACAGAGGCCCTTATAATTGGTGAGCAAGGCAGGAGATTGTGTAATAGTAGCTTTGTATGCCTTTTAAAAATGTGTCTTACATTGTCCGGACTTAAGAGGAAAGGTTATTCTGCTCATACCTTTAGACACAGTTTTGCAACGCACCTGGTTGAAGCTGGGGTTGATCTATTTAAGGTCCAGAAGCTACTTGGTCATGCAAGCCTGGATACCACAAAAATCTATATTAACTTTAATAGTTCACAGATGGCAAGAGCTATTGATAGGTTGTAAGTAAGGGTATAGAGTTATATTATTTAAAGGTTAATGTTGGTATATCTATAAGCCCCAGAATGTTTCTTTTCTAAAACAATTTACTTCCTTACCTAATCATTGGCTTAAAAGTTTAAAGTTAATTCAACTACAGATTTTAAGCCTTGGAGTACTTGGAATTGATAGTATCTGCACATCTGAGAAAATATAGTCAGCTGCCAAATTACGATAAGTCAAATAACTTTATTAGATAAATTCTCTTGTAATATCATATACAGGAGTAGTTTTTACAAGTTTATTTTTATTTAATATTATTATAATATATTAAAGTAAAGATATAAAAATTATACTAACCTCTAGTTTTTTATAAAAAACACATAATTAGATATGAAAATAGGTGGCTTTTACTTAGGAAGATCTAAAGATTTACCACAAGAAATAGAAATGTGGTATCACTTTCCAAGTACTGCCGCTACTATATTCACCCTTATAGGTGTATATTTCTTTGATATAGTTAAATTAATAATTATTGCTGCTATTATTGATTTTAGTTTTGCAATTTTAAAATATTTAATAGTCTCCTCTTATAAATTTATCTATTATACAATTGGACATTCAATAGTCTTGTGGATATGGAGTATCGGCACACTTATTTATTTTATTATTGTAAAGCCCTGGTGGATTGGAGCATATGCATTAAGTTATCATATTTTTATAGGATCTATAATCGGTTTACCCGGTATTATAATAGTAGATGGAATTGCGGGAAAAATTCTAGGTAGACATCCTAAATATTATGCTGCTGAAAGATTCTACTCAAGATTAAACATAACTAACAATAATAAAGATAATAATGAAAAGAATCAATCAGAACTACTTCCCGAGGATGAGAAATTTAACAATGATATTAAGAATGAAGATCTTAAAAATAAACAAAAAATATTTTGTAATTTTTGCGGTAAAGAATTACCAAGTTATGCCTTATTTTGCAATAAATGTGGTAAAAAAATAAAGAAGATATAATTTAATTTTCGTTTTAAGAGACTTTAGAATGAATAGTGACGAGGAAATAGGAAGAAAGAAAATAGTTGGATTGAGAGTAATCGCAATACTAAGCATTATACTTTATTCGCTGATATTACTTTCAGGAATATTTTCTTCTTTTGATGAAGCTTACTATTATGGAGTAGATTCAGGTTTAGGTGTCTTCTTTATCTATTTAATTTTTTTTGGAGGTTTTATTGCTTTATCCACTATTGGTTTAATTGGTTTTAACACGAAAAGAAGTTACGCCATACCAGTAAATAGAGCAGTACTAATTTTATTTTCTTTCTGGATTGGAATTATTCCAATCGGATTAATTTTACTTCTCATTTTCTGGTCAAGATTAAAAGATAACGATGTAAAAACATACTTAAATTATCCTGGATTTTTATATAGTTCACAAATTAAAAAAAATAACTACCTTGTACCACAAGATGAAAAACAAAAAAACTACAAATATTGTTACTTTTGCGGTGAAAAAATACCAGATGAAGCTATTTTTTGTAAAAAGTGTGGAAAAAAACAAAATAAAAATTTATAAAAAACTTTTTTAATGAATTGTCCTAACTGTAATAAACAGATACCAGATGATTCAGAATTTTGTATTTTTTGTGGAGAGAAGATAGATTATTTGACTAATCAAAATGTCTCTACCCACAAACAGAAACATAATCAAATAAATAAAATAAAACAGTCAAAAACAAACAGTAAGAAAAATTTTATTATTATTATTTTATTGAGTATATTTATATCATTTTCCGCAATTGCAATAATCATTTTATCTGTTTTTCTTTCAATTAATATAAATAAAATTAAAGATAATGAAAAATTAATATCTAATTTGAAATGGGAAAATACAAATCTAAATGATAAATTTGAAACATTAAACTCAGATTTTAAAAACTTAGATTATAGATACAATACATTATATAATGACTACGAAAATTTAGAGAATAAATATGATTATGAAATCTCAAAGAATAATAATCAAAATACAAATAAAGGAAATAATAATACAACATCAGAAAATATTTTCTTAAATAACGTATCAAACATACTGAACGAATATAATTTAGCTATTAATCATATGAATACTTATCATAAAAACCCATGGATATTTAACGATCCCGAAGAAGTTGCTCTAGAGGAGACCTTTTTGACTAAATTATATGAACTTCTAAATCAATTAAAAAATATAAATTACCCCAGCAGTTTTAGTGATGAAAGAAATAATTTAGTAAATATTTTTGAGCAGATGTGTAACTATAAAGAACAACAAATTGATTATTGTAAAAAAGACGATTTCAACAATAATAAAATAATGGAAACTAAATTTGAAGAAGCAATGAATAATTTATTTAATTATTATAATTCATTGCTATAAAAATTTGGCTCTTCACCAACAAACGGGGCAACCCGCTCTCTAACAACACAGTGCCTTAACT
>CAZODQ010000019.1:0-33628 GCA_964578625.1 uncultured Actinomycetota bacterium | reverse complement strand
GTGAGTTAAGAAAATATAAATCCTGGCAGGTAGCCTGTAAAGGAGATACGATTTCTATTCTTCCTCAGAGCTAAAATGATAAAATTAAAACAATCTTTATTAAAAAGAGCTAAAAAGACAGCAGCCGGTTTAACAAAGGGGGGCTTATGAATCAGAAAAAGTTATGTTATATAAAATTGTATCCCCGCTACAAATATCAAGTGATAAATACGTATGATTACAAATATACCGGCATTAAAGGAGAAGAGGTGGAAACCAAATTCCTTAAACTAAATAAAAATGGGATACCCACAATTAAAAAGGGTTTTTTTAGCGATGGGCCTAGTGGATTATCAATAGATACTTTAAATATAATGAGAGGTGCATTGGTTCATGATGCTCTTTATAAGCTGATGCGAACAACAAAAATAGGCAAAGACTACAAAAAGCGTGCATATTATAGAAAGTGTGCAGACCAGGTATTAAAAAAAATATGTAGAGAGGATGGTACCTTTTGGTTTAGAGCCTGGTATATTTATATATGTGTAAGATTATTTGGCCGTTCCAGTGCCGAACCAGGTACTGAGAAACCTGTTATACCCATATGTGTTCCAATTGATAAATAATAATTCAAAGAACTTAATTTAAAATAATCAGCTTAAAACAAATAAAAACTAAATTTTCAAACTACAGTAATTGCACACAATTACCTATATTAATTAAGAAATAAAACTCCTTACCTAATTAAAAAAAGTTTTTGTAATTTCTTTATACATCGCAGGCCACTTCCAGTAGTGAGTATGAGCTTCAAAAGAAGATCTGGCGTAATAGTTGCAGCGTATATTCCTGTTTTTTACTTCATCAAAATCATACCAATCAAGTTTCCCGCTAACCATATCTACCTTGTGCCAAAAATTAAGCCATTTGAAACCACCATGTTTAAGACATTCTTTGAAACGATCAATAGTTGGGTATCCTTGCCATTTATCATATTCTTTTTTATTAAATCCATGGTATTGTTCTAATAATTGACCACGTACGAATTCTTTACTCTCTGGATGTTCATGAAAAAAGAAAGCTACTTTATCTAATGGTGACCCAAGTGTTACCAATCCTCTTATTTTTTCTATACCTTCAATTGGCTTACATTGTCTGTTAATAAAATTCAATGCATCATACGCAATAGCACTTCCTAGAGAGTATGCAACGATAATTATTTGTTCATACTCTTTATTGCCTATTAATGTTTTTATTTCTTCTACAGCACCTTCTAATATTCTCTTCCTAACCATATAATAATCAGATCTGACATCAGGATTTAAATAGATTATAAAATCTGCCATAATATTAACAAAGTATCTTAGAGTCTCAGAAGTAAGGAATTTAATTACTCGACTATTGATTGATAAAGATGAAAGAATCTTCACAATAAAATTAAAATAACGAAGGATTCTAAGGTACCCACCAGTTATGAATTCCCCAGCTTTAAAAAGTGGTATACCGTCTATTTCATATCTATTCGCTAGCTTACGATTCTCTTTATAGAAACTCTTAGCCCCGTCAGAAGCTACTTTGAGTAAATTTCCTAAATCATATATAGTAATTCCACTAGTACCAGACATATAAATATCCCAGTAATACTCATAAAAGTCTAATCTAGGCTTATTTTTCCTTATTAGCGATATATAGCTTTCTGTCCATTCATTCTCCTTATGAGGTAATAATCCATGTTTCCATTTTACTTCTAAAGTATTATTACCACTTTCTAAGTACTTCCAAAAATTACGAACAAATAAATCCAATATCCAAAAAGGCTTATGTGCCCCAGTTCCGTGTATCACAACAAATGCAGTATTTTTCTCTGGCCATAACACGTATATCTCCTTTCTTTATTTCTTTAATATTTGTTATAATCCCACTTTGAAAATTGAATTTATAAAATTGGAAAAAAAATATTTATATTATTTGTAATTTTATATGTCTTGTATAATAATTTCTTATTTAAATTGTGTTTATATTAATTTTCTTTACCTTTATCGTATGATTTCTTTAATTCCTCTCCTAATTCTTTTAATAAATCTATTAATTTCTGATCGGGGTATATCATTAGCAGATTCGGGGTTGAATAAATTAAATTTTCTACAACTTCAATATCCTTACTGCCTTTTACTAAATATGAAATCATATCTTTTAAAGATTCTCTTATAACTCTTTTATTCTTATTATTTTGAATAAAAATAATGGCCATACACACTAAAAGAATTATTATAAATGCAATCAAGATGTATATAAAACCAAAATATGTAGAATCAGATATATCAGATCTTAATTTTAAGAAATAAAGTGTTATTACACTAAGTAGTGAAGCTAATATAAGGATAGAAGGGATACTAATTATTATTAAGTTTTTTCTTCTTAGATTAACACTATAATATTTAATCAAATTCAAGATATTTCCTTCTGCTCCTAAAAATTTTTTTTGTGCTTCCTTTAGTGCTTCTTTTAGTCCTTCAACTGGATCCCTTTTAACTTTAGAAATAATTTTTTCATCTTTTGAAATTTGTTTAATTGCATTCTTCCATTGACCAGAACTTGGAAGAGCCATGATTTATTCCTCCTTGTTAATATTACTATTCATTATAGTTTACATATACTTTCAAATAGTATTTTTTATTATATCAATTTTACTTATTAAAAACATCGCTAAATTTTTAGTGCAAATTATTATAGTAGATTCTTTATTATGTGAACTCAATTATAGCAGAATACTATATGTGGTAAATTGGGGTAAAGGATTATTTAAGTCCTCTACTATTTCAAATTATAAAATACATCCGGCCCCAGATATTTTGCTTCACTGCCCAGTTCTTCTTCTATCCTCAGGAGCTGATTGTATTTGCAGACTCTATCCGTTCTTGAGGGAGCTCCTGTTTTTATCTGGCCGGCATTTACTCCTACTACAATATCGGCAATAGTGGTATCTTCGGTTTCCCCTGACCTGTGGGATATAATAGTCGTATAGCCTGCATTCCTTGCCATTTCAATTGCATCCAGAGTCTCTGAAAGAGTCCCTATCTGGTTTACCTTGATTAAAATAGAATTAGTCACTCCCAGCTTTATTCCTTTTTTGAGCCTTTCGGTATTGGTAACAAAAAGGTCATCTCCTACAATCTGGATCTTACTACCGATTTTTTCCGTGAGTTTCTTCCATCCTTTCCAGTCTTCTTCAGCCATTCCGTCTTCTATTGAAATTATGGGATACTTTTCGACAAGTTTACTGTAATACTCAACCATTTCTGATGAAGTCAAAACCTTACCCTCACCCTTTAAGTCATATTTACCATTCTTATAAAATTCAGTAGCAGCAGGATCAATTGCAATATAGATATCTTTACCCGGTTTAAACCCGGCTTTTTCTATGGCTTTCATTATATACTTAATAGCATCCTCATTGGTCTTCAGGTCAGGTGCAAAGCCGCCTTCATCACCCACTGTTGTACTCAACCCTTCTTTTTTCAATACCGCCTTTAGATTATGGAATACTTCCACTCCCATCCTTAAAGCTTCGCTGAAATTAGATGCACCTAGCGGCATTACCATAAACTCCTGCAAATCGACACTATTATCTGCATGCTTGCCGCCATTTAAAATATTCATCATCGGTGATGGAAGAATATGGGCATTGACTCCACCTAAATATTTATAAAGAGGCAGGTCAAGTGCTGCTGCGGCTGCTTTTGCCACAGAAAGAGAGACGCCTAATATGGCGTTTGCTCCCATTTTAGATTTGTTTTTTGTCCCATCCAGATCAATCATAGCACGGTCTATTTCCTGCTGATAGATAGCATCCATACCCTCAATCTCCGGCGCAATAAAGGAATTTACGTTTTCTACTGCTTTCTGGACACCTTTCCCCATATATCTTTTTTTATCATTATCCCTTAGTTCCACGGCTTCAAATGCGCCGGTAGATGCTCCGGAAGGTACTGCAGCCCTTCCGACTGCTCCACAGTCAAGCATAGTCTCGACTTCCACTGTCGGATTTCCTCTTGAATCCAGTATCTCTCTGGCAAAAATTTGTGTAATTTCAGTCCAATCACTCATGGATATTCTCCCTCTCCTATAATTTAATAACCGAATATTTAAATTCCTATTGCTAAGTAAATTTTCTAAGGTATTATAACATAATATAGTTCGTATAAAACATTATATTAGTATTAATTAAAATTTTAAATTAATTGAAAATATATTTGAAATACATAAAAAATCTGTTTAAATATCATTTAGTCTGTAAAGTCCTGTTTTATATATATTTTAAATTATAAATTGAAAAGTAAGGACAAAATGAAAATCGGGATAATCAAAAAAATAATATGTTCAGCCCTCGTTATTACTGCAGTCATAATAGCCTCACTTAACCTTTCAGCCTGTAAGACACTTGGAGAAAGTATAATGAATACTGAAACCTTTGAAGTTGCAAGAGGTGACATAGTGCAGACAGTCTCTGCCAGTGGATATATCGACAGCATGCAGGAGTATAACTACTCCCTTTCCACTTCAGGTAAAGTCATATACACACTGGATAAAGGAGATACATTCAACAAAGGCAGCATGCTTTTTAAAATTGATGACAGCAGGCAGGAACTACTTGTCTCCCAGGCAGAAGAAAACCTAAATATATCTAAAGATTCCCTGGAACTTGCCAAGTTAAACTACCAGCAGGCACTGGATGCCAATCATATAGCAGTACAGCTGGCTGAAATAAACACCGATCTTTCAGAGGAAGCTACCCAATCTGCATATAAGGCACTGGGAAATGCAAACGAACTGGCAAAGGATTCTGTGGAAAGTGCATATACTGCCCTGGAACATTCAAGAAATATATCCAACTGGCTGATAGAAAGCGCTAAGACCGCCTGGGATGAAGCAGAAAAAATACTGGCGCAGGCTATAGCAGATGGTACTTATACTGATACTCAGCTTAAGCAGTTTGAAGCTAATGCTAATAATGCTGAAGTGAATTATGAAGCCGTAAAAGCTCAACAAAGTGCCAGCGTGGATTCAACAGAAGGAACTTATGAGACTACCAAAGAACAAAATCAATCTTCAGTTAATTCCGCACAGAGTGCTTATGATCAATCACTTTTAAACCAATCCTCTACCAGCTGGACTAATTTAAGCAGTACACAGGGTGCAGAGTCGCAGATAGCAATAACCAGAAAAAATATCGATCAGGCAGAAACACAACTGCAGCTTTCAGAGATCAGCCTGGAACTTGCAAAAATGGATCTGGATGATAGTACGATCTATGCTCCTTACGATGGAATAATTCTCTCTTCCAGTTACAAGAATGGAGAATATGCCAGCCTGGGAGTACCTGTAATTTCTATAATAAGTAATGACTTCGTAGTAAAGGCAGAAGTAAATGAGACCGACGTGGTCAATTTAGAAATCGGGCAGGATGTAGAAACAACTCTGGATGCTTACTATGAACAAAAATTCAATGGTAAGATAATCAAAATATCTCCGATTTCCAGCAATGTCGGTGGAGTAGTTTCATTCGAAATCATCATAGAGCTTGAACCAGTAAACGGTCCTGAGATTTTATACGGTATGTCAGCCAGCCTTACCATAACTACTTCCAGTTCAGAAGATATCCTATATGTCCCCATACAGTACGTCTATGAAGAAGACGGTATATCATATGTAGATGTCCTTACCCAGAATGAAGAGACTATAAAAACGGAAGTAACAACCGGAACATCCAATTACGACTATATTGAGATAAAATCAGGCCTTGAAGAAGGAGATGTCATTACAACTTCGTCAATCCGATAAAGATAAGACCGAATATTTAAAATTATGAAGAGATTTCTGGAAAATATAAAAGTTGCCTTTCAGGCTCTGTTTTTAAATAAAATGAGGTCTTTTTTGACTATGCTGGGAATAATAATAGGAGTCGGTGCGGTGGTTGCCATGCTTTCCATAGGTATGGGTGCACAGCAGTCCGTAATCAAAACTGTTCAGGACATTGGTTCAAATCTGATCATAATAACCCCGGGTAATCCTGAAGAAGAAGAAGGCTTTGGACAGCAAATTGCAATGGGTGCACAGCAGTCCAAGTTAAAGGAAGGTGACCTGACGGTTATAGAAAGAGGGGCAACTTTAATTACTAGGGCAGCCCCAGTAGTCTTCAGCACATCTATTATCTTATATATGAATAAGAGTACCCAGTCCACAGTATATGCCTCAACGGAAAACGGCCGTGAACTCTATAACATGGAAGTAGAGAAAGGCAAATTTTACAGCAAAAGCGACGTCTCAAATTCTTTAAATGTTGCAGTTATAGGGCAAACAGTTGTAACAAAACTATTTGGCAATATTAATCCCATAGATAGAATAATTAAAATCGATGGCCAAAATTTTAAGGTAATAGGTACACTCGAGGAAAGGGGTACTGACTCGTTCGGTAACGACCAGGATGATTTTATAAGCATACCGGTCACGACTGCGCAGAATAAATTATATGGGATGGATTCATATAACATGATTTTAGCACAAAGTATCAGTGAAGAAGATATAGATGCTGCCTCAGAAGAAATAAAGTCAATACTTAGGCGCTACAGGAATATCAGGCCCGGGGAAACAGAAGATTTCAGTGTACAGAATCAGACCCAGATACTCGATATCGTAAATACTATCACCGGTATTTTCACAGTAGTAATAGCAGGTATAGCAGGTATTTCACTTCTCGTAGGCGGTATAGGGATAATGAACATAATGATGGTATCAGTCACCGAAAGGACCAGAGAGATCGGTATCCGTAAAGCCATAGGAGCCAAAAATAGGGATATACTGGTACAATTCCTTGTAGAAAGCATAGTACTGAGTATTACAGGCGGTATCTTTGGTATCCTGTTCGCAGTACTTATCTCTGTAATCTTAAACAATTTCACCGTTTTGGATACTTCCATAACATGGCTGCCTATAGTCATTGCAATCAGTTTCTCTACCATAATAGGTCTGTTCTTTGGGATTTATCCGGCAATGCGGGCTGCAAGACTTAATCCCATAGATGCACTGAGATACGAGTAATGTAACAGTTTTAATTTTATAACTATATTAAGATAGGAGAGGATAATGTCTGAAATAAAGAATCGGCATGGTTGTTTGACGGCATGGCTTGTATTTATAATTATAATGAACTCAATTATAGCCGTATCGTACTTGATGTATATGCTTGGAAGCAGGGTGTTTGTCCAGACACTCCAGGATCAGACAATTCGAAGCCAGATGTCTCAAAGCCAAATACTTCAAATCCAAATGCTGCTAAACACTCCTATCTGGGTATTTTATTTTCTTATTATAATTGTAATATTCAACATAGTATGTGCAATTACACTCTTTATGTGGAAGAAGTGGGGGTTCTGGGGATTCTGTGTAAACAGCAGTGTCATACTTGCCATAAATCTTGTATACTTCAGTAGAGGAACTGTCCCTATACTTATTAGTGTTATTAGTAGTCTCCTGTTAGTACTTATTCTCTTTGGAGTACTGCATATTGGCAAGGATAACAAAGGCTGGCCACAGCTGAAGTAGACAAATTACCAGATAATATCTATAATAAATATTATTCAGACTCTTTCATACCCTTTTTTAGTTCATCAATATATTCCTGTGCTTTCTTTCCTACCTGTACTGCTTTTTTAGTAATAAATTCACAGGTCTCACCGCAATATTCTTTCATATGTTCCCTCAATATCTTTCGGGTCTCTTCACCCTTACGCGGTGCAATAAAAATTCCGACAATGATTCCAAGCCCGAATAGAATCAGGGAATAGCCAAAAACATCAGAGTCTTTCATACTATCTCTTCTCCTTTTTAGCCCTTCTTCTATTCCTTGCCCTTATGGACTGCCAAACTATGATCAATATTATTCCTACCAAAATCCATACCGGAGCAGTGACAATCAAAACAATTATTATATAGTTAAAAACAGTGACTGCCCCTCTTAATCCCCTCTTTAATGCCTCAACAAAACCCCAGTCAGAAGTAGTTTTTATAGGTTCAGGTTCATAAAGAGAGACTTCGATAGTTGAAAAGGATACCATATCATCCAGATAATTCATTCTACCCTTGATTATCTCAATCTGCTCCTGGACATTACTTAACTCATTCTGTACTTCCAAGCTGTCACTGACTTTTTTAGACTGTGCCATTAGATCCAGAAGAATGTCCTGCTGGGCTTCGTAATTTCTCAATCTGCTTTCAAGATCTACATACTCCTGAGTTATATCCTGCCCGGTGACTGAAATACTTTTAACTTCACCCATATCCTTGATTTTGTCTATGGCAGAATTATATTTGTTATGAGGTATTCTTATAGTAATGCTTCCACTGGTAAGATTGCCTTCAGAGTCAGAATAGCTGTAAGTGTTTGATATAAAACCGCCGTTCTGTTCAGCCAGATCATTTATTTTAAATAGAACATCTTCAAATTCTCCTTCTTTGACTTCAAGCTCTATATTGGCGGTCTTGATCACCATTCTATCACCGGGAAGTAAGGTATCACTGTACTGTATATCAGTATCGTTTGCAACTTTCGCTTCTTCTTCAAATCCTACCGCCTCGGCTGAATCCGCCGTAGCTTCCATTACAGGTGCTTCCTCAGCTTCTCTTGAAAACTCAGCTCCTTCTGCTGCTCCCATTGCTGCCTCAGATTTACAGCCTGTAAAAACTACCCCGACTACTAAAAAACCGGACAGCAGGAAGATTAATAATTTTGATAATATTCCTTTGATATTCATCTTTACCTCCATTAATACAAGTTATTGGTTTAATATTAAAATTATAATATATATTCGAAAAAATACAGTATTAATCGGGATAATTGAATAAAAAAATTTTAAATTACTTACTTTATGTACTTTCAGTTATTACCAGACGCCAGTCCTAATATATTTATCAACCGCTGAAGCTGCTTTTTTACCAGCACCTATGGCCAATATCACTGTAGCAGCGCCTGTAACTATATCACCGCCTGCAAAGACACCCCTTACATTTGTTTTCCCCGTTTCAAGGTCAGCTTTAATATTCCCCCATTTGTTAAGTTCCAGCTTCGGGATTGTGGAAGTAAGTACCGGATTAGGACCCTGGCCTATTGCCATTATTACCACATCCACCTTTATATTGAACTCCGAACCTTTTATGGGTATCGGTCTTCTTCTGCCGGAATCATCAGGCTCACCAAGTTTCATTCTGATACATCTTATCTTATTTACCCAGCCGTCCTTACCTATTATTTCTACGGGATTGGTCAGCAGATTAAACTCAATTCCCTCTTCTTGGGTATGATTTATTTCTTCATTTCTTGCCGGCATTTCCTGCTCGCTTCTTCTATATATCAGGTACACATGTTCTGCACCCAGTCTTTTAGCTGTCCTGGCCGAATCCAATGCTACATTACCCCCTCCGATTACCGCTACCCTATCTCCCCTGATAATAGGCGTGTCGCATTCCGGAAACTTGTAAGCTTTCATCAGGTTTGATCTTGTAAGATATTCATTGGCCGAATATACCCCGTTTAGATTCTCTCCGGGAATATTCATAAAATAAGGAAGGCCTGCTCCCGTAGATATAAACACTGCCTTAAATCCTTCATTAAACAACTCATCTATAGTCAGGACTTTTCCTATCACCATATTTACTTCGATCTTGACTCCCAGATGCTTTAAATATTCTATGTCTTTTTTTACTATTTCTTTTGGGAGCCTGAATTCAGGAATACCATAAACTAAAACTCCCCCGGGCTCGTGTAGAGCTTCAAAAATAGTAACCTGGTATCCCAGTCTTGCCAGTTCAGCTCCACAGGTAAGACCGGCCGGACCTGATCCTATTACTGCCACTTTTTCCCTGGTACATTTTTTAGTAACCTCCGACCAGGCACATTTCTGTATACCTTCAGCTATTCTCTTTAGCTCACGATCTGCTACATATCGTTCCAGTCTTCCGATAGCGACAGGTTCATCTTTAATGCCCAGAATACATGTTTTTTCACACTGGTCTTCCTGAGGGCACACCCTTCCGCATACAGCCGGAAGACTATTACATTCCCTTATTTTTTCCAGAGCTTCATCAAACTTCTTTTCCTGTATTAGTCCTATAAAGCTTTTTATATCAATTCCTGCAGGGCACCCTTCTATACACTTTGGTTTCCTGCATTGAATACATCTGGAGGCCTCCCGAAGGGCATCATCTTCAGTATATCCTAAATTAACTTCATTAAAATTTTTACTCCGCTCTTTGGGATCCTGTTCGGGCATGGCTACGCGCGGTATCTTTTTTATCTTATTTTTTTTGGTTTTCTCTTTTTCAGTCATTTTCTCTAAATAACTATATTACTTTTCAGGCAGTCTGCACTGCTGATTGTAAATATCCATACACTCTTCTTCATGATTACAGTAAATTTTCTGCCTTGAAAGCAGGAGATCAAAATTTACGCTGTGGGCATCAAATTCCGGCCCGTCTACGCAGACGAATTTAGTTCTGCCTCCTATTTCTACCCTGCACGATCCGCACATTCCGGTTCCATCCACCATTATGGAATTAAGAGATACTATAGTCTTTATTTTAAAAGGCCTGGTAACTTCAGCAACACTTGCCATCATGAGAGCCGGCCCTATTGCAATCACTCTTGCAATCGTCACTTTTCTACCCGCCTTACCACTCATATTCTCTTCTAAATACTGTTTTAAAAACCCCGATACAAATCCATGATATCCAATAGAACCATCATCGCTGCAGATATATAGTTCATCAGATGTTTGCTCCATATCTTTTTTTAAGATAAGGAGATCCTTACTTCTTGCGCCAATAATGGATATTATATAATTACCGGCCTTTTTTAATTCCCTGGCTATAGGAAAAATAGGGGCTATACCTACTCCACCGCCTACACAGATGACCTTTCCGAAGTTTTCAATCTCAGAAGCATTGCCGAGCGGGCCGACAATATCTCTTATGCTGTCACCCTGTTTTAAATTGGAAAGCAGCGCTGTAGTTTTTCCTACCCTCATAGATACTAGGCTTATTATCCCCTTATCCCGGTCGTAATCCGCAATAGTCAGTGGTATTCTTTCTCCTTTTTCATTTATCCTGATTACTACAAACTGGCCGGCCTTTGCCTTTCTGGCTATAAGAGTGGCTTTAATGTAGAACCTGTCTATATTCTCTACCAGGCTTTCTTTCTTTATAATCTTATACAAAAACTCACCACTTATTATTTTTAAAAATGTATTTTACGGCAAACCCTAAGTTTTCTTAATATATTTGCTTAATACGGAAGCGATTTTCTGAATTGATTCTTTAAATTTTTCATCTGCATCGCAGGGAGAAGAATATCTGATATCCGACTCTCTTACCTTATCGCTGTAGGGAAGTTCTCCAAGTATTGTAAAATCATCTAGGCTGGCAGATATGAGTTTTCTTTCTTCATCATTTCTTATTTTATTTATTATCACATAAATTTCTTTTATCCCCAGATCATTTGACATTTTCCTGATCGCCTTTGCAGTCTGAACACTTCTAAGCCCGGGCTCTGTTACAATGATCAGCGCATCCATATTTTCACAGGTACCCCTGCCCAGGTGTTCTATACCTGCTTCCATATCCAGAATGACTATCTCTTCTTGATTTATAATAAGGTGTCTGAAAAGATTCTTGAGGAGAACGTTTTCAGGGCAATAACACCCGCTGCCTCCGGCTTTTATCGTTCCTGCGACCAGCAGTCTTACCCCGCCGACATCTATCCCGAACTTTTCAGGAATATCATCTACTCTGGGATTTAACTTAAAGAATGCTCCATACCCTCCCGGCTTGGCCCCGGTCCTCTCTTCAATCAAGTTTTTCATCTCTATAAGTGGTGTTATCTTTAATGCTTCATCGTATTCTATTCCCAGAGCCGAAGCCAGATTTGCATCAGGATCAGCATCAACGGCAATTACTTTATACTTTTTATCAGCATAATATTTTGAAAGGCATGCTGCCAGAGTAGTCTTGCCTACTCCTCCCTTGCCTGATATTGCAATTTTCATTTAAATCAGATCCTGTCTAATATTAAAATTCATTACCAACCCCCGCTGGCTCCGCCGCCTCCGGAGGAACCGCCGCCGAAACCGCCGAATCCTCCTCCTGAAGAGATTCCTCCTCCACTGCTTCCGCCGGCCCAGTATGATGTCCTGCTTTTTCTTGGGATAGTGACTTCCTTTTTATCACTGTATCCGCAGTTCGAGCAGACCCTTTCTACCAGCTTTTTACCTGCAGCAGTATAAGTAGCAGCTTTCAGTATGGTAGATTTTATCTTCAGGCTGAACTTTCTGCAGCTTGGGCATCTTCTTCTAAAAAAGTTTACCAGCACTATTATAATGATTATTATAAGTGGAATAGGAAAACAGCACATGCATGTCGTAGGGAACCCTGAAAGGAAACCGGTCAATGATGAAACAGGATTTTCAGTGACTGATGCAACACCTCCGCCCCCGCCGGAGCTTAAGGGTTCAAGGCCTTCTTCCATATATATCTGGTCTGCTATTGTAATTATCGCATTATAAAGGCCCGTATAAAAATCTCCGCGTGAAAAGTTAGGAACAATTATTTCATTAATAATATTGCCTGCCTCAAGATCCGTTATTACTCCTTCCAGGCCGTATCCCACCTCGATCCTTAAAGGCCTTTCCCCGGGTTCGCCTTCAGTACAGATCAATATAAGAATACCATTATCCTCTTCCTTTTTTCCTATCCCCCACTCTTCAAAAAGTTCTACAGCGTATTCTTCTACTGTGATCCCCTGAAGACTATCAACTATCACTACCGCTATTTCACTGCCGGTATCTCTTTCAATTCTTGCAGCCAGAGTCTCCAGATTATCTTTTGAATTGCTGTCCAGCAGGCCGACATAATCATTTATATATCCCGTATATGCCGGAAAATCTACATCATCGGGGTAAAGAAGACCCGGGAAGGAAAAGAAGCAAATTAAAAAAAATACTAAAGATAAAATGATTCTTTTTTTTAATTTATATAAAATTGGTCTCATTGTTTAATCAAGCTCAAGGTCCAAATCCGGAGCCACATCTGCTCCTTCCTGAGCCTCAAAGAATTCTTTTTCCTCAAATCCAAACCAGCCGGCAATTATATTTTTCGGGAATATCTTTATATAAACATTATAATCCTTGACTGCTTCATTAAACCTGCCTCTCTCTACTGCAATCCTGTTCTCTGTTCCCTCGAGCTGGGTCATAAGGTCCCTTACGGTCTCGCTTGCCTTAAGTTCAGGTGTATCCTCAACAGTGACTTTAATATCACCGATAATAGAATCTATCTCCTGATTGGCACTATCGATTTCAGACAGCGTTTTTGCTTCCTGTATACCTGCCCTGGCACTCGCTATAGCCTCGAATATATCTTTTTCCAGCTGCATATAAGCTTTGGCGCTCTCAGCTAAATTTGGAACCAGATCAAGCCTCCTCTGGTAAACATTCTGCACCTGTGCCCAGGCTTCACTTACTTCAGTCTCTTTAGTTACCATGTTATTTCTTGAATCTATGACATAGGCAACTAAAATCAGACCAACGATGATTATCACCGCTACAAATCCGATCACACACCCTAAAGCAATCTTTTTACCCATAATATTTATACTCCTCTCATTTTTTCTTACATACTTTTACAACTGCTGGTCTTATTAAAAAATCATCTATCATATAACCTTTTTTAATGACTTCCAGTATATTTCCTTCATCGACATCCTCTACTGCTTCCGTGGCAGCTGCTTCACAGACCTCAGGATTAAACTCCTCACCTATCGGATCGATTACCTTTACATTTTCTTTTTTCAGCAGTTCAATCAGCTTCGAATAAATCATCTCCACGCCTTTTAAAAACTCATCATCTTCTTTTTTTAACTTTTTACCTGCATCAATGGCCATTTCAAAATTGTCGATTATGGGAAGGAGTTTTTCTATTAAATCCTTATTCGCTCTTTTTATATGTTCCAGATGTTCTTTTAGGTTTCTCTTTCTATAATTATCATAATCTGCCTGCAACCTCTTAATCCTGTCTATATAATCTCCTTCGATCTTTTTATAAGCTTCCAGTTCTTTTCTTAAAAGTTCTATTTCCTCTCCAAGTTCTTCAGTTTCAAGTCTTTCTTTTATGTCCTTTTTCAAAGTACCTTCCGGTACTTCTTTTTCCTGCTTTTTATATTCAGTCATTTCTTCTATATCCTGTCCATTCCCACCACTTCCGGCCATATGGTTAGAATCTTTATAATCATCTTTTTGCTTTTTAGTCATATTCTTAGACACATCACTTTCACAGAAAATACATATTAGAAAAATTTAATATATTATATAAAGGAAGGAGATTTTTTAAAAGTTTAATTCTTATCGATAATTTCTACCTACGCTTTTGACAGTAATATCGCCTGTAGAAACTATTTCATCGATAAAGAATTGTCCATCACAATCCACAGGGACAAAATGGAAATGAACTGTAATCTCTGAATTCCAGGGAGCCGAGACATTCTGTATTTTAATTGCTATTTTTTTCTTTTCACCAGGTTGCAGGCCTTCTATAGGTGAACCTATTTGTTCAGGTTCTACAATTGCCGTGCTGGAGTCACTAGTTTCAGTCACAGTATCAGTACCAGTAGTAAGGTCAGTCTCAGTTATAGTAGTTTCTTCGGTCGTTGTCATTATTCTTTTCAGATTGACTTCACTTTCCTCTGTTACTTTGGTGGTCACCTTTTCAGTAACAGTCTTGGTCAGGCCATCGGCGCTGAACGAAGTTGTCGTCTCAGTTTCAGTAGTGCCCCCGGTATTTGCCCAGTCTGAAATATAGGTCTCATAAACATCCTCATTTGAATAATAATATGTATCAGCTTCTTCAGGGTTCCATATATGAACTTCCCATAAAGGAGCGATTTCCATATCAGGATCAGGGTTAGGATCCAGTTTTATCCAGACCATCATAGGTTGGATGTCAAGTGTAACATTTCCGAGGTTAGTTATTTCATAATACTGGTAAAACCATTCCCTCCTGCTTTTGGAAATATCGCTGAAAGGAGGAACCTTTTCAATAGCGACAGTATAATCAGGCGAAGGAATTGCTAAAGTATTACTTGACACTACACGCCCTGCTTTATCCAGAGTCCATAAAGAATAAAAGTAAGATCTACCTTCTTCTATGTCTTCATCCACATAAGAAACGGTACCTATATTAGTAAAAGTAGCAATAACATCATCACTGGCAAGATCGGCGTTGACACAGGGATCTTCTAACCTGATCAGTTTATATGAACTAAAGTTAACATTAACACTCTGGGTCCAGCTTAGATAATTAGCACTGCCCTGCTGGTATCCTGTAAGATCAGAAGGATTTGGAGTTATCAAATCTTTATAAACCATTATATCTCTAAATACCGGTGCACTCATTAATCCGTTTTCTGTTTCAGCCCAGACAGCAACTTCATTATTGCCTGACTTTAATGGAACTCCTTCTAATTCGAAAAAGCCATCCTCAGTACATGTAACTTCACCCACAACCTTGTCATTCACCTGAATATAAACCTGGGAATTTGAGAGATGGCTCCCCTGTATATATACCGAAGGATTACTTTCTATAGAATAATAAATATCCTGTATCTCTTCTAAGCTGGTAGAATCCTTGTATAGAAAATATTCGACTTCTTGAGGTACTATTAAAAATAAGTTGAATACTGTAGGGTTGCTTTCATTTCCGGAAGGACTTACTGAAACCAGTTCTATTGTATTTTCTCCTTTTGTTATTTCCACTCCGCTAAGGGTCTCAAAATTACCGCTATCATCAACCATTACCTCCTGCTGCAATAATCCATTCACAGAGATTTCTATAGTATTCCCCTTATCAGCGAGCCCTTTTATGAAGACTAATTCCTTATCACCACTACCGTATATCTCTTCACCCGATACATGAGATAAAACTACAGGTGCGGTTACCAATTTGTTTCTAAACCCTGAGAGCATGTCATTAATAGTATTTTCAGCTTCATCAACATTTTCTGCCTGATCGCTTTTATTCGTTATTATCAGACCACTATCACTTGCGCTGGGAAAGCAGGCAGATGCATACAGTATGATGATCATCATACAAAATAACAAAATTAAAATTGTTTTTAAGTTCTTTATCATAATCTTAAATAAATATTATACCAAATATTATAAATTATTTACAAAAAACATTTAATTATCATATAAAAGTTTTTTCAAATATTATTTTCCACTTATTTTCTTCTTCAGTCAGGTACATATATTTCTTATACTGCTTTACCTCTCCATTTTTATAGGTTACTTCAAATTCGGCTACTACCTTACTCATATCATTCTCATACCCAAGATATACCGTTTTTTTGACATCTATGCTCTCTATATCTGAAAGTATCTTTTTAAACTCACTTACGTATTTATCCCTGCTTATATTATTTTTATCGCTATTTGGAAGTAAATTAGTATATATAAAATCCGGATCTTTGTTATTAAGAGAATAGAAAAAATCTAAAACAGCTTTCTCCGGTTCGGTTTTTAAAAAATAATCTAAATCCAGCTTGCCATCATAACCCCTGCAGCCTGCCAGCATTACTGTAAAAATTAAAATTAAAAAAAGTGTTCTGTAAAAACTTCTTTTAAACAACCTTTTAACAATATCGTTTTATAATTAAAAATCTCCCGCAATACAACATTTTCAGACATCTATTATAATATCATCATCAATTTTTTTATACTTTAAAAATTTCTTTAATGCTTTCCAAAACTTCTGCATTCCTTACTTTCCGGTTTTTAAAATCACTGTTTATTCCTAATTTACTTTTAAGCTTGCTGGTATCACCAGCTTTCAAGATATCTTCTTTACCAAAACATCCTCTTATAGTCTCAAGAACGCTTCTTGCAGTGGCATTATATTCATAACCTCCCTCCAATACTATCCCGATTTTACCCTTACAGTGTTTGCGGCTTAGATATGAAATAATACTCATTATCTTATAATACGATTCTTCAACAAGGTTAAGAGAGGATAAAAGATCCAGCAGGTGTGAATCATATCCCGCACTTACTAAAAACAGCTCTGGATTAAATCTATCCACGACAGGGATGATTATATCCATCATAGCAGTCAGGTAATCTGTTTCATCTGTTTGGGATCTGAATGGAAAGTTCATATTAAAACCTTTTCCCCTGCCGCTTCCTGTCTCGGTATAATATCCTGTTCCAGGATAGTGGGGGAACTGGTGAAAAGATATGTAGAAAACACTGCAGTCATCATAAAAGATCCCCTGTGTTCCATTACCGTGATGGGCATCAAAATCTAATATGACTATTTTTTTGATACCCAATTTTTCCTGGGCATATCTTGCGCTCAGGGCTATGTTATTAAAAATACAAAACCCGCTCCCCATATCTCTGAAAGCATGATGACCCGGCGGGCGTATAACAGCAAAAAAACTGTTAAATTCAGCTTTACTGTTAAAAATGAGATCCAGTCCTTTAAAGCATCCTCCCGCAGCCAGAAGCGCGCACTCATAAGTATGTTCTGTCACCGCAGTATCAGCATCAAGATAAGAAATACTCCCTTTTCTGGAAAGATTCATAATCTGTTCAATATAATTTTTATCATGTACCATCTCGATCTGACCGTCAGTTGCAGGAGCGGGTTTTTGAACAACTATTTTATTTCTAAATTTCCACCTGTTTAATGCATTTTTTATAGCAATAAGCCTGTTTTCATTTTCAGGATGAGAAGGCCCGCTGTAGTGTTTTAAATAAAAATCATCATATATTACATACATACTACTATTTATTTATTATATTTTTATTCATTCAAATATTCCAAAATAGCTTCTACCATGCTTTCACTTATTTTCATCTGATAACCTGTCTTCTTTATTCTTTCCCTTTCTTTATAATTTGAAATAAAAGCAGGTTCTACCAATACTGAAGTCATGGTTGTCGCTTTAAGAATTGCATAATTTGAACCATGAACTCTGCAGTCCAAAACTTTTAAATTACCGATAATTTTGTCCTGCATTATATTTGCAATCCTGTACCCTGGTAATGAATACGACTTAAGGCCTTTAAAATAGAAGCAGCTGCAGCCGTTGGCATCTTTATCTTCAGAATAATTCAGATCCACACTAACTAAAAGACTCGCCTCACTTCTGTTTGCATATTCAATCCTGTCATACAAAAAAAGATTGCGTCTTTCATTTTTACTGCTGGACAGCAGTATTTCAATGCCTTTCTTTAATAACATATCCCTGCAGAAATTTACTATACTCCTGCATATGTATATTTTTTCATTTAGATATTTCTCACTACTCGCCGTATCCTCTAAATTTTCGCTATAATCAAGTATGATCTTATTATCACACAGCTTTTCTTCTATACTTTTATTTATGGGGAAATTAGAAGTTTCTTTAGATACTATAATCCTTTTTAAACTTCTAAGATGTTGTAATGTCTCTTCTCCGACTATTCCATCATCGGCAATACTCATATTATTTTGAAATTCTATCAGAGCCCTGTGAGTCCTTTCACAAAATATACCATTTTCATTATAGGGATAAAAGCCAAGTGTCTTTAACCATAATTGGATAGTTCTTACATCATCACCTCTGAAAGGCGGGTACTTCAGATATAACATCCTTTCACCAATTTTATACCCTGCATCAACCAATTCCTGCCATGTTTCCTGATCTATAATACCGGTTACTAAAAGTCCCCTGTCCTGCTGAAATTTTCTGACTGCATTTTCGGTATCAAGACCAAAAAATCCATCGACATCCTTTGTCCCGATATCATAGCCTAATAGTTTTAACCTTCTCTGCAGGTCTGTGACTTTTTCACCTGAAGAATTTCTCTTGACTATTTCCATTTTAGGTTTTCCTTAAACATTCCAAAAATTTACAAGCATACATTGCAGCTACCGCCCCATCTGCAACTGCAGTTATTACCTGCCGGAGAGGTGTATTCCTGACATCACCAACCGCAAATATTCCGGGCAGTGATGTCTCCATTTTGGAATTAGTGATTATAAAACCATTATCGTCAATTTCCACCAGGTCCTTTACCAGTTCGGAATTCGGTTTCCAACCTATATATTCAAAAACTCCATCAATTGTAAGTCTAAATGTTCTATTTTCTTTCTTATTCCTTAATAAAACTCCTTCAAGTCTATCCCTGCCTATGAATTTCTCCACCACAGAATCCCACAGAAATTCTATTTTTTTATTTTCAAACGCTCTTTCCTGCAAGATTTTTACTGCCCGCAGCTTGTCTCTTCTATGAATCACATATACCTTTTTTACAAATTTTGTCAGAAAAATGGCCTCATCAATAGCTGTATCTCCACCTCCCACAACAGCGACTTCTTTGTCCCTGTATAAAGCTCCGTCACAGGTGGCACAAAAAGAAATTCCTTTTCCAATAAGTCCACTCTCCCCATCGACATTCAGGCTGTTGGAATTTACACCAGTAGCTATTATTATTGAATTTGTCCATATAAGATTATCATCGCTAATGCATTTAAAACTATAAGGTACACTTTTTTCTTTGATGTTTGCCGGTTTGATAGAACTTATGGGAAAATATTCCTTTACCTCAATATCAAACTTCCTGCAGTGTTCAATCAAATTCTGTATAAATTCATAACCAGATAAATCTTCTTTAAAGCCGGGATAATTTTCGATCATTCCTGTATTTATGATCTGTCCGCCCGCTGTATTTTTCTCTACAATTTCAAAATCTATTCCTGCCCTTACTGCATACAACGCCGCTCCTAATCCACCCGGGCCGGCACCTATAATCAAAAGGTCTTTTTTTATTTCATGCATATCAAACAAACCCCAATTCTATAAACCTTCAAATAAAAATAAGGGAAGACTTAAAATTTAAACGTTCTATTCAATATTATAAAGAATTAGAGTTTAAAATAAATGATTAATTGGCAGCACTATATATTAATTTATATAAATGCATACTTATTCTGCAGCAATAATAAACATGCAGAATATAAACATTACCACAGTTTACGACAGAAGCTAATATGGTCATCACCTGCTAATATTTTTTTGCAGCTTCTTTTATCCTGCTTTCAAGTTCTTCCTCGGATTTCACACCTGAAATATCAAGGTTCATATCCATTAAAAGTCTGATTGCACATCTGACAATCATTGTATTGGCTATTTTATGACCGCCGGATTTCTTGCATTCAATACCAAGATTTTCCAGGTACGAAACCATGCGTGAAGGCATGGTTATAGGAACCCTGAAATAGTCCTGTTTTCTTTCTACCATATTTTTGACCTTTTGCTATATTTGTATTGTATTTTTATGTATATGAGTATATCTATTAAAAATCAAATTGTCAAATAGCTAATTATCGTATGGATGATATTTGACTTTCCTCTGCCGGCTTGTTAAACTTCAATATTAAATGAAAGAAAAGAGGCCGCTTTTAATGATTTCTGTCAATCCCACCGGGTATTCCTGACTTATTATTTTATTTAATAAGATTCCAGATGTTAAAAAAGAAAATTATCCGAAATGATCGAATCCATAAATCTTACTAAAAAATTTAATGGCCTGACTGCATTAAATAACCTCGATTTAAACATTGAAAAAACCGGTATTTTTGGCCTTATCGGACCTGATGGCGCAGGAAAAACCACACTCATCAGGTTGATGTGCGGAATTTTGGATCCCACAGACGGAGATATACTGATCGAAAACAGAAGTGTTAAAAAATATCCGGAGGAAATCAGGCTAAAAATTGGTTATATGCCGCAGAAATTTAGTCTTTATGGAGATCTGACTGTAATAGAAAACCTGAACTTTTACGCCGATTTATATCTCGTACCTAAAAAAGAAAGGCTTAAGACTATAAACAGGTTACTTGAATTTTCCCATCTGTCACCATTTAAAAACAGGCTTGCAGAAAAATTATCCGGAGGAATGAAACAAAAACTTGGTCTCGCCTGCTCCCTGATACATAAGCCAAAAATATTGTTTCTTGATGAACCTACCAACGGCGTGGACCCGCTCTCAAAAAGAGAATTCTGGAATATATTAAAGGAATTAAAAGATGAAGGAGTGTTTATATTTATATCCACCCCATACATGGACGAAGCTGAAAAATGTGACATTATCGGGCTTATTAACAAAGGAAATCTTCTCTACTCGGGAACACCGGATGATTTTAAAAAAAAGCATAACGGAAGGGTAATTGAACTTACAACTTCAAACTATAAAAGTACATTTGAAATCTTAAAAAGTATCGGGAAGGTCATAGGAATAAATACTTATGGTGAAATACTGCATATAAACGCAGAAAAAGAGTTTGGCCGGAAGCAGCTTGAAATGACACTTGAAAAAAATAATATTAAAATAACAACCTTTAGCGAAATCAATCCCAACATGGAAGATGTCTTTGTTTATCTTGTAAGATAATCCTGAAAATACGTAAATTAAAATTTTTAAATGGAAAATATAATAGAAGTTAAAAATTTAAAGAAAAATTTCGATAACTTTACCGCTGTCGACGAAATAACATTTAATGTAAAAAAAGGTGAAATATTTGGTTTTCTGGGGCCAAACGGAGCAGGAAAATCAACAACGATAAGGATGCTCTGCGGGCTTCTTATCCCCACTTCCGGATATGCCGCCGTAAATGGTTTTGACGTATATAGACAAAGTGAAAGAATAAAACAGAATATAGGTTATATGTCTCAAAAATTTTCCCTCTACTATGACCTTACGGTAGAAGAAAATATAAATTTTTATTCAGGCATATATAAAGTCAAAAAGGAAATTAGAGACAGGAGAAAAAAAGAAATCTTGAAGCTTGCAAATCTTTCACATATAAGAAAAAGCATTACCGCTTCCCTTCCGGTAGGATTCAAACAAAGACTTGCTCTTGGATGCGCTATTCTGCACAACCCGCCGATTATTTTTCTGGACGAGCCGACAAGCGGTGTAGATCCCATATCAAGAAATAATTTCTGGGAGCAGATCAACAATTTATCGGACAAAGGAAAGACGATATTTGTAACTACTCATTATATAAATGAAGCTGAATACTGTGATAGGATTGCTTTAATTTACAATGGAAGCATCATAGCACTTGATAATCCGCATAACCTGAAAAAAATATTTGGAGCCAAATTTAATATAAAATCACCCACGCTGGAAGATATCTTTATTGCATTGATTGAAGATTATGAAAAAACAACGGATTTGAAACTAATCAATCTGGAAGAATAAAAGAATATGAGCATAAAAAGAATTATTGCCATAACCAAAAAAGAATTTATACATATAAGAAGAGACCGCCGTTCTCTTATACTCTCCTTCATGATTCCCATTATTCTTCTAGTTTTATTTGGTTATGCTCTTTCTCTTGATGTTAGAGACATTCCCACAACCATCTTGAATTACGACGACAGTAAATACAGCAGGGAATTTATCAGCAGCTTCAGCCAGTCAGGTTACTTTACCATAAATGATTATGTTTATGACTATGATGAGCTGGAAGAAAATATCATCTCTGGAAAGAGCCTGGTAGCAATAGTCATCCCTCCCGATTTCAGTAAAAACTTAATTGCAGGAGAAAATGTCCAGGTCCAGACTATAATAGATGGCTCTTCCTCCAACAAAGCTTCTATAGCCAACGGATATATAGAAGGTATAACACAGTCGTTTTCTTCCAACATAATTGCTGATAAAAATATAATAGGAGAGGCGGGGACTCCGCTGGATACTGATATCAGAATCTGGTTTAATCCGGAACTCGAAAGTAAAAATTTTATAATTCCAGGAATAATAGCCCTAATAATGATGATGATCTCATCCCTGCTTACCTCACAGGTTATATCAAAAGAATGGGAAAATGGTACTATGGAGCAGCTGATCGTCTCGCCTATAAAAACACAGGAATTGATTCTGGGAAAAATTATCCCCTATTTTATAATAGGCATACTTGATCTGGCTATTATAGTAATCTCTGGAAGACTCCTCTTTGGAATACCTATGGAGGGCAGCATAATCCTGCTTTTCGCACTTTCCAGCTTGTTCCTGATTGGAGCACTAAGTCTGGGTATAACGATATCTATAATTGCAAAATCGCAGGTTTTATCATATCAAATGGCTATGCTTGTCTCATTCCTTCCATCTTATATACTTTCAGGTCTGGTATTTCCTATATCCAGTATGCCTAAAATCATACAATATATATCATACCTGGTACCCGCAAAATATTTTATTACCATATTAAGAGGAATATTCCTAAAAGGTTCAGGATTTATAATTCTTTCGATGGAAGTACTTTATCTTGCCGTATTTGCAATAATTGTATTTATTGTAGCCAATTTAAGATTTATTAAAAAATTAGCCCAATAAAAATGTTTTCAAGGATCAAGGAACTAATAATTAAAGAATTTATACAGATAAGCAGAGACAAAAGGATGTTGATACTGGTATTTATAGCTCCGATCATCCAACTGATACTTTTCGGATATGCCATAACCGTAGATATAGAAAACATTTCTACTGCAATATATGATCTCGATAAAACTTACGAGAGCAGGGATTTTATATCACATTTTGAAAACAGCGGCAATTTTAATTTAAACTACTATGTAGATTCAGAAAAGGAAATTACCAATTTGCTTGAAAGAGGAGACGCACAGGTCGCTTTAAAGATAAATCCTGGTTTCGGAAAAGATATAAAAAAAGGAAATGAAGCTAAAGTTCAGGCATTAATAGACGGTTCAGACTCAAATTCTGCAGCTATCACACTCGGTTATATAAACCAGATCAGCGCAGACTACTCCAAGTCCATACTTATTGAAAGAATAAAACATTTTGAATTATCAAAGCAGGAACACATCAACACAAATATCGACTTCTTTTCCAACGAAATCAGATTCTGGTATAATCCAACGTTAAAAAGCAGGCTTTCAAACGTCCCTGCAGTAGTTGCTTTTATTCTTCTGATATCCACAATTATGCTTACATCAATGTCAATAGTAAAAGAAAAGGAAGCAGGTACCATAGAGCAGATAATAGTTACTCCCATAAAGCCAATTGAGCTTATAGCAGGTAAAACTTTGCCTTTTGCAATAATTGGTTTTATAGATGTCTTGCTTGTCATATCTGTCTCTTACAGCTGGTTTAAGATCCCTTTACGGGGAAATCTACTTATATTATTTTTAGGTATGATCCTTTACCTGTTTACAACCCTGGGAGTAGGATTGTTTATATCCACCATATCAAAAACACAGCAGCAGGCAATGATGACCACCTTTTTCTTTATGATGCCTGCAATTCTTTTATCAGGTTTTATGTTTCCTATCGAAAACATGCCCGTAATAATCCAGTATATGACTTACTTAAATCCCCTTAGATACTTTTTTGTGATTATTACCGGGATTTTCTTAAAAGGAACCAGCCTTGATATCCTCTGGCCCCAGATGCTTGCACTGGGAATCATTGGCATTATCATTCTTACCATATCCATATTCAGATTTAGAAAGAGACTTGAATGATATCATAAAAAATATCTAAACATAGTTATCATTTAACAGGAGATTATATATAATTATATATAATATTTTTAAAAGTTCCTAAAAATTCAATATGATTTAAAGGAGTACGGGAAAATGAAGAAAAAAATCCTACCGGCAATACTGCTGGTAATTGCGATATCAGTAATATCGTATTTTATTTATGACTATATTGCAGATAAAATCAGTAAACAGTCAGATACCATAGAGGCATCGGGAACAATTGAAGTTAATACCGTGACTTTAAATGCCTCTGTCAATGCAAAGCTCATTGAAGCTGAATATGATGAAGGAGACTACGTTTATACCGACGAAACAGTTGCCAGAATGGATGACAGTCTGCTTAAAAAACAAATACAAATAACCAATACAGATATTGAGGCAGCAAGAACGCAGATAGAAGCTGCCGAAATCCAGTACAGACAGGGTGTGAAAACAGCAGAAGAAACCGTGGAACAATCAAAAATAGTAAAAGATTATATGTCTACCTACCATCATTTTATTTATTATGATGAACCTATAACCATCACTAAATCAGATTCTGACAGTTCTTCCACATCTACAACTGAATCACTGTCCACGACTTATTCTACATCCGCAACAGATTTAGAACACGGGCCTGACTATACATCCACCACTGAATCCACGCTGCAGCAGGAAACAACCTCTGATTCACAAAGCTCTACGACTTCTGATTCTATTAGCTACGCGGGTCCCTCCCAAAAGAAATCCGTACTGGTACAGCTGCAGGAAGCAATAAATCAATATAATATGGCTCTGCTGAAACTGAATCAGGTAAAAGAAAATGATACTCAGGTAAAAATTGCCGAAGATAATTTAACCATTGCCGAAGCCCAATTGGAACTATATAAACAGCAGATTGCCGAACTTGATATTATTTCACCTATTGAGGGCATTATTTTAAATAAACTTTCGGAAGAAGGCGAATACCTTCTTCCGGGTACACCGATTTATGAAATAGGTGACCTGCATAATGTAACCTGTGACATTTATATTCCCGAAGATAAATATGGGAAAATCTTCCTAAATCAGGAAGTAATATTAACCGTAGACTCATATCCCGGTTCGGAATTCACAGGCCTGGTAAGTAAAATCTCTGACAGAGCAGAATTCACTCCCAAAAATATTCAGACCAAACAGGAGAGAGTAACAACAGTATATAAAATAACCATAAGTCTTGAAAATCCCGATCTTCATTTAAAACCCGGAATGCCGGCAGACGTAGTAATTAATATATAATATAAGACCGATAATATAATACTGTCTCCTAAGGAGTTGAAATGATCGAATACAAAAAAAATGGTAATATTATAAAAATCTCAGTCATTGGCGGCAGCAAGGTTGACAGCGATATTTACAACCTTGCCTATAAGGTGGGCAGAGAGATAGCCAGAAACGGTGCAGTGCTTATCTGCGGCGGCCTGACAGGCGTTATGGAAGCATCCTGTAAGGGAGCTAAAAAAGAAGGTGGGCTTACTATTGGAATACTGCCGTCCCAGGATGAAAGCGAAGCAAACAAATACGTTGATATAAAAATCCCCACCGGAATAGGTTATGCCAGAAATATGCCAATCATACTTTCATCACATGCCGTAATCGCTATTGACGGAAGTTTCGGGACTCTTTCTGAAATTGGCTATTCATTAACATATAATAAACCCATAATTGGTCTTAAAACGTGGGAAGCACAGCCGTATTACAGTGAAAATACCCCATTTATATTAAGAGCTGAAACTGCTGAAGAGGCAGTAAAAATTGCAATAAAAGAAGCTAAAAATTATATTAGAAAGACTATAAAGACCGGTAATTGAAATAAATAATGCGTTTTAAAGTACCTGATTACTCTGGAAATGCCTTCACAAAATTTATCTGCAGGTTTGATAAAGAAGCCTTTAGGTTTTCTCTCTCCTCCGCACTTACCTCATCAATTACAACCTTTAACAGTGCATCAAAACTATCCACGGCAAGTTTTGCCTGCTGTTTGTCCTTATATTTATCATTTATCCCAATCGGCAGTCCCATTTTTTTATAAGCAAGGCTTGAAAGAGACATCATCATCTGAGTTATAATGTCTTTGGTGGTTAATTTATTGATCTCCTCCTGCAGTTCCTTTATCATTTCTTCTTCGTTTTTTTTAGTCTCTTCTTTTTTTCCACCAAGACTCTCTCCTGCAAATTTATCTTTTAATTCTTTATCTTCTCCGTTACCCTTCCTGCTCTTTTCCTTTTTTTCTTTTTTGGCCATATACAATCACCTCTCCATACACTACTTTTTTATTCTGACTCATATTTTATCAGCGAAAAAACATCATAACCTTTTAAAACTTTCCTTGGATTTAAAAACTCCAGCTCGATTAAAAAACATAATCCGACAACTTCTCCACCCATTTTTTCAACAAGCTCTGCTTTTGCCTTAGCCGTACCTCCGGTAGCTACAAGATCATCCACTATCAAAATCTTATCACCCTTTTTTACAGCGTCAATATGTATCTGCATAATATTTTTCCCATACTCGAGATCGTATGATACCTGGCGTGTCTTATACGGAAGTTTCCCTGGTTTTCTTACCGGAATAAAGCCGACACCCAGCTTATAAGCCATAACCGCCCCAAATATAAAACCTCTTGCTTCAGCACCCAATATTGCATCGATCTTTTTCCCCCGGCAGTAATCAAGCATCCTATCCACTGCATATCTGAATGCCTCTCCGTCCTGCAGAAGGGTTGTAATATCCCTGAACACTATTCCTTTTTTAGGGAAATCCGGAATATTTCTTATCTTTTGTTTTAAATCCAATTTTTATCCTTTCTATACAATTTTGCCTATAAATAAGAACATAGTATCAGACATTTCTAAAACTTTTAATTATATCAGTGAGTGAATTTATCAGGCAGTCGATATTCATCTTATCAAATCCCAGCTGCGACATGATTTCTTCTGCGGAATATTTCTGCCCATAGTACCAGAGTTCCTTCAAAAAAGAGCCTGCTGCCTTCTTCTTATACCACCCGCGGCCAAACTTTCTGTATATATATTCCTCAAGTTGTGACTGAAAAATCCACGCCCTTATATAATTGGTGCAGTAAAAACCTTCATCCACATCTTTCAAATAACTCTCCTCCGGATATTCCATTAAGTTTACAGAAGATAAAATTTGCCTGTAAATTGAATCTTTACCCTTTATAGGGCTGCCGTCATGAAGAATTAATTCATATTTCAGCTTTCCGGCATATCTTCTGCAAAACCAGAGTTTTATCAGGCTTGAGAAATATACAAATTCACAGGCCTCATCAGGACTCATATTAAGAAAATCACCCAGCCACTGACTGTTCTGCATAAAATGCTCCAGGCAAAAAGCATATCCTTCCGTTACCGTATTATCACCAAGACACCTGTATTCAAAATCAAGTTTTGGACTTGTGCTTCCGAAGTGAAGTGAGTGACCTCCTTCATGAAATATAGTTTCAAAATCATCCTGACCACCTCTAGGCATTACTACCAGATATATCTCTCCCGGTACTTCAGGAGCAGAGCAGAATGCTCTTGGTGATTTGTTTTCTCTTTCCTCTGTATCCAGGTGGATGTTTTCATACCTGTATAAGTCTATGCCCATTCCTGCAAGTGTATTCCTGAATACCGGGACAAGGATATTTTTTTTAAAGAACCTGTCATATTTTTTTGCCCTCTTCACAAATGCAAAATCGCTTCTTACTGAATCTTTTAGTGATACCTCCAGTTCCTGTTCCAATAATTTGCCGAAATGTCTTTCATATAGATCCTGAGTATTATCTAAAAGCCCTTCCATCTTAATTTTAAGATCAATAAAATCCTGCTGTTTTAAATATGAAAAAAGTTCCCCATAGCTCGAGAACCCCAAAACTTTTGCCTGGCTATGAAGAGTGTCCCAGTATGTATGCAGGATATCATTAAAAGATTCAGCTACTTTTTCATTTCTCTTATTTTCAATCGCTCTTCTTTTAACTCTATCCGGTTCATTTGCGAGCATTATCTCTGAATATCTAAAAGGCACCTTCCTGCCTTCTATGTCAATTTCTGTCCGTGCTTCCTCTTCTGCAATCTTATCTATCAGTTCTTTCACCTGCTTTTCTATATAGCCTTCAGCGCAGAATCTCAGAAGATATGCAGATTTTTTCTTCTCCTCTCCGGTACCTTTATCTTTTACATTTTTAATATAGTCAATATTATCCCTGTCAAACAAATATCCGTGCTGGTCGTAGATAGGACTGAGGTTAAAACTATCCTTCTGCCCTGAGAAATGAAGGTAATATTCCTTATCTATTTTGGATAAAAATGATTCAGCATCCTTCCTGTATTTTGAAATATCCATATTTCCTGTCTGTAGTCAAACTCCGTTATAATTAAAATAATCCATTTTGCTTGTTTTCATCCCTGGCTTCATTACCCTCATTATCAGGCCTCTCATCCGGTGTTTCTCTTATATGCATATTATTTTCATCTTCATTCGATTCAAGTTCCTTTAAAAATACTGAACCCTCAAAATTTTTTGCATAATCCGACCAGTCAGCACCACTTTTATTCCCTTCCAGTATGATATTGTATCCGCCTATATCTGCATCTAAATAATCTACATGAAAGACCACAAAAGCCTCCAGTATCTTCGGCCTTTTAGGAGAACCAAATTCTTTATATCCATGATGGCTGAGTATTATATGAAGAAGTCTGTTTTTTAAATCATCCGGGAAATCTTTTATTTGTTTTATTTTTTCTAAAACCATTCCATAACCAATGGTTATATGACCAAGGAGTTTCCCCTCATCTGTTACTTCGGTGCTTACAACTGTCTCATATTCTTTAATCTTACCAACATCATGAAGGATAGCTCCACTTATCAGTAGGTCGTAATTTAAATTATGGTAAATTTTGGAAAGCAAGTCACAGATTTTTGTCATTGCCAGCGTATGTTCAAGAAGTCCTCCCTTAAAAGCGTGGTGATACTTTACTGCTGCAGTTGAGTTCTTAAAATCTTCCACAAAATTTTTATCACCAAAAAACAGATCAATCAATTTCTTAAAATAAGGATTTTTAATCCTAACAGTATATTCTATAAGTTCGGAAAACATTTCATCAACATTCTTATTTGTAGTCTTTATATAATCTGAATATTCTAAATTTTCCCTATCTTCAATCTTTTTCATAGAACTTACTACAAGCTGTCTGCTATTTTTGTATTCTTTTACTTCTCCCTCTACCGAAACAAAATCTCCTTCGTTAAAATCCTCTGTATTATTATATATTTCCGTCCATAATACTCCGTCAATATTCCCTTCCTTATCCTGAAAACTGACCGTACAATACTCATCACCGTTTCTCTTTTTTTTAACCTGTTTTTTAGCCACCACAAACATAGTGCTCACCTTAGTACCGATGTTTAAATCTGATATATAATGACTTTTTTTTATTACCATGCCAAATACCCTTTATATTATTTTTTAATTTCCCATTTTTTAAAATAATCCAACTTATCGTAATCAGTCATATCATAATGAATTGGAGTAATGGATATATAATTACTCTTTATCGCATCATAATCAAAATTTATATCTTTTATATTACCTATGAATTCGCCATCCATCCAGTAGTAGTCCCTGCCTCTGGGATCGACTCTCTTTATAAAGTTGTCCTTAAACTTGGCATCGCTCTGCATTGTTATTTTTACACCTTTAATCTCTTTTTCAGGCACATTGGGAACATTGATGTTTAAAAGAGTGCCCCGAGGTAATCCTCCATTCTCCATTATCCTGCCGGTAATTCTATATGTAAAATCTGCCGCATATCTGTAATCCGGGTCAATCAGGTTGTCTACTGAAACAGCTATAGAGGCTACACCATAAGCCGTGCCTTCGGTGGCAGCTGAGACTGTACCTGAATAGATAATATTTTCTCCTAAATTTGCTCCTCTGTTGATACCTGATATAAGAAGATCAGGTTTTTTTTCAAGAATAGACTTAACAGCTATCTTTATACAATCAGCAGGAGTTCCGTCAACTGCATATCCGAAAAAACCGCCCTCTCTGTATATTTTTCTCACCGAAATAGGACGGAATATAGTAATAGCATGGCCGACAGCGCTGCTTTCCTTATCCGGTGCTATGACTTTTAATGAAAATCTTTTATCTTTCTTTAAAATGTTATAGAGGATAGAAATTCCTTCAGAATCTATTCCGTCATCATTGGTAAGTAAAATTATTTTTCTTTTCATGTTTTTTATATACCCGGCAGATCAACTATAAAATTTTACAATATTCTATATCCAAAATCATCATGCTAATAAAATTTATAACAGATATAGCAATATGATACAATACAAATATATCTATATGAAATCTTTTCGGTAAAACCTAATATATTCTTAAAAACAAACAGATAAGGAGTACCGGATGAACAATAAGACAATCCTTACAGCAATTATAATGCTTATATTCTCTCTGCTCTCTACGTCAATTCTTTTAAGCTGCTCTATACCACAAGGACAGGGACAGGAGGTAGAAGACAGATTCCAGTCAGGTAATCAAGAAGAGATAAACCTTGAAAATTTTCCAATTGAAAACATTGCCATAGATGGTAATATCGAAAGAAATGAATATCCATTTTCTTATTTCGATAATATTACTGGTATCACGTTATACTGGTACAATGATTCCAAAGACTTGTATATAGGGCTTGAGAGCCGGACTGAAGGATGGACTGCCATAGGATTTGATCCTGAGAGGTTTATGAAGGATGCAAACATCATTTTGTTTGCACTTGAAAATGAAAATGTAATGGCCAGTGACGATTATGGCACTTCCAATTTTTCTCACTCTTCTGATGAAGAACTGGGGGGAAGTTTTGATATAACTAAGTACGCTGGAAAAAAGGAAAACAATATCACTACCATTGAATTTACAATACCACTGGACTCTGGAGATGAATTTGACAGGATTCTTGAACCTTCTGGAAGCTATAATGTGATTTTAGCAGTTAATCTGTTAAATACTGATTTTGACAGCAAACACAGTAAAAGAAACAGTGCTACAATAGGACTCAAATAACTGTAGGAGAAACTCTTCTAACAGTGCCCCAATATAAATCAAATAACAGATACAGCTGATTTGGTTGGTAGTGTATAATAAATAAATATAAACTTTAATAAGACAGGAAGTTTTAAATATGAATTTCGAACTTCTCCATCCTGCAGAACAGATCGTAATGATAATGGAAAGAATCTACGGGTATGGAATGACTACAACAACAGGAGGCAATCTTTCAATACTAGACAATGAAGGAAACATATGGATAACCCCTGCTGGAGTCGACAAGGGCTCTCTTACATTTAAAGATATAGTATGCATAAAAAAAGATGGGGCTATAGTAGGTAATTATAAACCTTCAAGTGAGTTTCAACTCCATCAGCTGGTATATAAAAAAAGGTCCGATGTCAGAGCAATACTGCATGCTCATCCACCTGCATTATTAGCTTTCAGCATTGTAAGAAAAATACCTGACACACACCTCATTCCCAATATACATTTAGTCTGTGGAGGTGTAGGCATGGCAGAATATGGATTACCGGGAAGCAGGGAACTTGGTGAAAAAATCACAGCAGTATTTGAAAAGGGAATCAATACAGTAATTCTTGAAAACCACGGTATAGTAGTAGGAGCATCAGACCTTTTTAAAGCCTTTATGGCTTTTGAGACTCTTGATTTCTGTGCCAGATTGGAGATAGATGCAAACATAATAGGAAAACCTGTATCGCTTCTACATAAAGACATCGAAATATCAAAAAACAAGCAGCATGTACACATGGGCGAATTTACTCCTAAGGAATTTAGCTGCCTGGAAAGATCTTCCAGAAAAGAAATGTGCTGTTTGATACATAGAGCTTATGATCAGAAGCTGTTTACCAGCACCCAGGGTACTTTCTCACAAAAGCTCAATAAGGACTCCTTTATCATAACGCCTTACAGCATTGATAGAAAATATATAGACATTTGTGATATTGTAAGAATTGAAAAGGGGCTAAAGGAAAAAGGAAAGATACCAAGCCGCTCGGTTTTACTGCATAAGCACATTTATAAAAAGCATTCACATATAAATTCGATTATAATCTCACACCCACCCAGCATCATGGCATTTGCAGTAACCAATGAAGATTTTGATTCAAAAACTGTACCCGAAAGCTATCTACTTCTAAGAAAGATCCCCAAACTCCCTTTCGGGTCAAGCTTCATGCAGCCTAAAATAGTAGCTGATACTTTTAAAAAGGATACACCTGCTGCTATGGTAAGAAATGACTGTGTTATAGTTACTGGAAACAGTCTTCTTAATGCATTCGACAGACTAGAGGTCGCTGAATTTACTGCCAAAGCTATTATATCTTCAAAAACTATTGGTGATCTCGTCACTATAAGCAATGATGAGATAGCTGATATCAACAAATCATTCAAATTATAGACTACATCAACAGTTATTATTAAATAAGATCAAAGAAATAAAGTATTGCAATAATCCCATGTATAACCGCCAGAAAAACTGTGATTATAGCAAAATTCTGATGTAGTTTATAATAGATCTTCTTCCTCCCTTTTCTGAAGAACATCTGAAATATTAAAGTCATAATCAATAACACAAAAGTAATTGCCCCTAAAATTATAATAAGATTAAACAATTTCCTCCTTTCAAAACAATTCTAATAAATCCCATATTATTTTTTTAAAATCACCACTTTTTGGGTTAAAGCTAAACTTTAAATCTTGGGAAAATTTAAAAAACTATTTTTTCTTTATCTCCAAACATGCTAATATTCATAATGGTTTCAGGTATTTATTATATTCTTCATTCCATCTGTCTACATCTTTAGGTTCATAATTAATGACTTCTGCTGATCTAAAAGATATCTCTCTTCCCTCATCTATGGTATTTATCTCACCTGATGCCTTAAGCTGCATAAGCAGGT
>CAZODQ010000018.1:0-42602 GCA_964578625.1 uncultured Actinomycetota bacterium | reverse complement strand
GTTAAGGCACTGTGTTGTTAGAGAGCGGGTTGCCCCGTTTGTTGGTGAAGAGCCAGCCTGAAGAGCCAGATTATTGAATTCAAAGTTTTGCTGGCTCCCCGAACTGGACAATATTGATAACAAAAAAATTACCTGATATAGTTTACCAGTAAATTGAGGAGGTCCTAAAAGTATAAAAAATTAATAGTCATCTCTCCATGGTTTTTTATCTTTTACTAGATAAATGACAAAGCGGACACCCTGATTATCTGGCGGATTTAACCAGAGCATGCGCTCAAAGACTCTTTCAGCTTCCTTGAAGAGTCTAAGTTTCCAGAGGCACAGCCCATATCCATGAATACATCTAAGAAATGGCCTATTATCAACATCTGCCCACAGAAGTACTCCGTTAAAATTCTCCGGCAGTGATAACTCCCCTATTTTCATGCCTACCTCATAATGAAGGAGTGCTTTTTCGGGTCTACTATCAAATAAAAAGTTTCCCAGATGTGCATGAGCATCAAGACATCTTAAGTCAGTAATAATCTCATCCATTAAAATATCCTGGCCCATACCTATCTCTCCAATATTTTTATAATATATTGCATCAAGTATAGGACCATCTGCATTAAGATCTGTATCGCCCGGAACTATTTGCTCCATTTCGTAGCAGGGTCTTTTACCTGCCTTAATAATAGCTTTATAATATTCATCACTCTCTTCAATGATTTCATCATTTTCATCCCGTCCTTCTTCAAATGTTTTCCGGGGATCCCAATAATCAAATTTTTCCAGTTTAAGCGGAATCAGATCCAGAGCATGCACATCAATGCGGTGGTTTATAAGACTGCCGGATATATATGTATTAGTACCAAATTCCCATTGTTTCTTAATATCAACAGTAGCAATTCCTCCAGGTACTATCTTAAAAAGCTGATATGAGGACAATCTTAATATTATTTTTTCATCTGTTTTAATTAATCTGCAGTTAGCCGCGTTATCTCTTACGGCAAGAACCGCAAGGTCTATTTGATTTTTGCCCATTTATCTATTTCAAACAATTATTCTGATCTTATTACTGTACACAAATCATTAGTGACCTAATTGAAATGTCATCTTTCTTATAACTTCATAGTAAATCTATTTCCTGATTCTGATTCTATGAACCTCTACTTGGAACAATTTACCTATGAAGTAATTCATATCAGGATGATCTGAAAGAAAATTTAATAATTTTTCTATAATCAATGGGAAGTCCTCAGGGTGATTCCTTACTTTAAGAGAAATTATTCCTTTATACTTTGCGGGAGGATAAGTTATTATATCCGAGAAATCTCCATCTAGAGATACTAAAATAGAATCAAGTTCCTGTGCTTTACCAATTACAATTGAATCTATTGAATCTATAGGGATGTAATCTCGAAGCACAAAACTTCATGACCGTTGTTGGAAAGAGCCCTTACTATTAAAGTGGGAATGCAATGGTCTGTAAAGAACCTCAATTTCATGAAACGGCAACCTCAAATTCTGATAGATCACGGGCATAGTCCAGACATGCAGCAATCTGTTCTTTCTTGACATCAGGGAATTCCTCTATGATTTCTTCAATAGTGCTGCCTGCGGCTAAATATCCAAGAATAAGACTAACCGGTATTCTAGTCCCTTTTATTCGCGGCTTACCTCGAAGCACATCAGGAGTGCTTACAATAAATTTTTCCCAATTTGTTTTCATCTATTCTCCCACATATTAGGATTTTTTACCTTTATATATCAATATCTAAAAAATCCAGAAAATAATTATTTACCAGTATATTTTAGCAAATCTAAAAAAAATTTATAAGAACTTTCTTCTGGATCACGAACCTATGGATTTATAAGAACTTGCTTCTGGATCACAAACCTATGATTACTCAAAAGTAGACATAACCGGGTATTATCGAATTTAAAAACACATGAAGTCACAATATTGAAGCAGCAAATACATAGATATTACAAAGAGGTATAAAATATAATATCCAGGCCTATTTTATTGCAGGCCAGTATCCTGCAACCCCATAATCATCCTAACACACATGGTCGCAGTCTATATAATCATCTCTTATATATTCATCAAACCCATCAGAGGCAGTATCTACCTTAGGAGGAGGCCTCTTTCTTTGAGCTTCATATATACCCAGATAATCAAGTATCTTTTTAACAATCTTATAATCTTCAATAAAGGCAATAATCCTCATCTCTCCCCCACACTTTGGACAGGTAAGGGGGTCTACTTCATATATCTTCTGTATTAGCCGTGCCCAAGATTTATTTAAGCCTCCTGGACTATCATCTTCTATGATATGGAACTGAGGCTCATCCCCTTCTTTTTTTAGCCTGCCTCTTGATAAAAGGCTTAAGCTAACATAACATTCTTTATACTTAATCTTTCCTATAAACTACCTCGCCTTTTACCATAGTTAAATCAACTTTTAACTCTTTATTTAAAATAACTATATCTGCATCTTTGCCTGGCTTTAAACTACCTTTTCTATTTTCAACTCCCAGACACTTTGCCGGATTAAAACTTGCCATTTGAATTGATCCCGGTAACGAAACTCCCACTTTAGCAACCAGGTTCCGGACAGCTTTATCCATAGTTAAAATACTACCAGCCAGAGTTCCATCCTTTAACCTTGCCTGTCCCCTGGCCACTATAACCTCTTGTCCCCCCAGATCATAGGCCCCTTCCGGCATACTTGCTGCTCTTATAGCATCTGTCACCAGTACCACATTTTCTATTCCTTTAATCTGAATTAAAATTTTTATAACCACAGGAAGAACATGTATTCCATCAGCAATTATCTGTGCCATTAATTCCGGGGAAGATAAAGCTGCACCTACTACTCCTGGCTCACGGTGATTCAATCCTTTCATGGCATTAAAAGTATGAGTAACGTGGTTGAGCCCAGCTCGAATACTTTCCTGTACTTGCTCATAGGTGGCATTGGAATGTCCTACAGAAGCAATGATTTTATGTTCAGATAACCAGCGGATAAGTTCCATTGCCCCGGGTATTTCAGGTGCTATAGTTATAAGACGGATTAAATTACCGGAAGCCTGGTTAAATTCCATAAACTCTTCAATAGAAGGATTTTTAATATCTTCTTCTTTTTGAGCCCCTTTTCTTTCTGAATTAATATAAGGGCCTTCCAAATGCACCCCCAAAATTTCAGCAGCTCCGGTTCCCTTCACAAACGCTTCATTAACACTTTTAAGGCTTTCAATAATTTTATCCTTGCTCATAGTCATAGTTGTAGGAAGAAAAGCTGTTGTACCAAAACGGGAATGAGCTTTAGCCATCTGCCTCACTGCTTCGTAATTCCCATCCATAGTATCAGATCCACCGCCACCGTGCACATGCATATCAATAAAGCCCGGAACTACGAACCTTTCAGCAGCATCAATAACTTCTGCCTTTACCGGAATATTCATATCTTTTACATCTTTTATTGCTATAATTTTTCCTTCCCCGATAGACATAACTTTATCTTCAAGTATTTGAAAGGGGGTAATTATAGTACCATTTGAAATAACAGTCTTCTTATTTTTATTAGCCATTCTATCAGTTTCCTTACTAATTCTTTTTAAAATATTAAATACTTATACAAATCTATTATGATATTATCCCCAATCATCTACCAAAGGCAGGCTAGCTGCAGCAATGGACTGGCCCACTCTCCTGCTTGATTCATCAGGAAGATTAAGCGTTATTTTACTTATAAGTTCAGGGAATTCTTCTTCTAAAACTTGCTTTGCTTTTTGCAGGATTATCTGACCTCCTTCACCCGATGTAACCCTACCTAAAATCAAAACGGTTTCTATTTCATAAAATTGGGAATAATAAGCAATACCATAACCTAAATAACAACCAATTGTTTCAAAAACTCTAATCGCCCGGTTATCTTCTTTAGCCATTAATGCCTGAATAGATTTCAATCTCTCTGCGGGTGTCTGATTACCATTAAAAACAATCCCTGCTCTTTTAGCAAGTCTTATAGCCGCTACCTGTGAAAAATACTGGACTCCGCATCCGCGATCTCCGGACCATTCATCAAAATATGCTTCACTATTTAAATCAACAGGCACAAAAGCAAGTTCGTTTAACTGGATATTGATATTTCCTTTTCTATTTATATAACCCGCCGCTTCGCTGGACCCCAGCGCAATACCCAGCACTGCATTTTTTTTCAATGACATAGAACCAGCCAACGCTGTAACTTCACCATCGTTTATCACTTCAAGAGGAATTTTCCACTCTTTTTGAATATCCAAAAAAATGTTTTTGACTTTTTTTTCAAATAAATCTTTGGGAATCCCGCGGAATATCGAAGCAACCATTACTCTGTTATTTATATAAATTCCGGCGGAACTTCCACCTATGGCCTGAACCGAGGGCATATAAGCAGCTGCCTTATGAAGCATAGACATAATCTCATGATAATGGTAAGAGGAGTCAGCTTGCTGTCCGGGATTCCACACTACTTCCTCGCTAAAAACCACTTTACCATCTATAACCGCACTAACTTTTCTATCACTCGCCCCAAGATCAAATCCGATTCGACATCCCTCAAGATGTCCACCTAACGGAATTGATTTTTCTTTAACGGAAGGGATTTCATCAATATTAATAGTCACTACCGTAAAAGGCTTTTCATATATACCAGACATAAATTTAACGTCAAAAGCACGTTTTTGTTCCTCAGAATATATTTTCTTGATATATTCACCAATTTTCTTTGAACCACCTATTATTATTTTATATCCGCCATAGATCCATAGGAGTGTTTTTACTAACCGTTCAACATATTGATAATTATAGGAAGCAAAATCAGACTCGTCTGAAAAAACGTGAGTTTTATATACTAATACAGAACCATCATTTTTTTCAATACCAATTGATAGAGGAACACTTTCCCCTGAGTTCTTGACATTATCAATAAAAGTACGATCCCATAAAACTGCAGGTCGGAAATTATCATCAAGTGGCAGTTGTATTTTTGGTTTAACCAATGACAATAATTTTCCACTCATAACACTTCACCATCTTTCTATAATAATTTAAGAAAAAATATCTTTTATATTTTTTCTC
This sequence comes from uncultured Actinomycetota bacterium, assembly GCA_964578625.1. GTDB lineage: Bacteria > Actinomycetota > Humimicrobiia > Humimicrobiales > Humimicrobiaceae > CAZBSE01. The sequence continues at coordinate 37,495 of CAZODQ010000018.1, read as the reverse complement.
TAACGTTGTCTATTCTAGCCTATTTTACTTTCCTTTCAGATGTGCCCAACCAAAAGGATGCACTCCACTAGGTACGGAAAGTTAGTTATAAGTTACGACCAACTTCTTCTCCATCAAAAATTGCTTGCTCAATCATTCTTGGTGCTACACAATCTCCTACACGATAGAGCTCTTTAAATCTATTTTTTAATTTTCGATACAATATATCATTGGAATAATTGGTAGTAACATAAATAAAGGAATCAAAATCACCCATCTCAATTGTTTTATTAGAGTATACATTTTTTAATTTTGCTCTTTTTTTATTAATGCTAATTGTTTCATAACTAGGAGTCACTTTAACATTCATTTCAGATATCCTCAAATAAAGCAATTCTCGATTGCTTGGCTCAAGATTTTGACCAAAATATAATAAAGGAGTAACAACACTAACATTTTTATTTTTTTCTGCTAAAAATTCAACCATCCCTGCTGCCTTCCAATGACCATTTTTATCAATAATCATTACATCTTGACCAATTTCTTTTTCATTTTCTAAAATATCATAAACACTATAAACATTATCTTGATTAGCACCCTTTATGTTTAAATCATTTGTATACGAACCAGTAGCAATTACTATTTTGTCCGGGTTAAACTTTAATATATTTTCTATATTAGCGTCGTGATTCAAAATTATTTTTACATTATTTCTTTTTAATCGTCTATAAAGATATGATTTAATTTCCAATAATTCTTCTCTATAGGGATATTTACTCGCTATAAGTAGTTGACCCCCAAGCTCATTTGCTTTTTCTAAGAGAATGACATCATGTCCCCTCGAAGCAGCAACTTCACTTGTTTTCATTCCTGCAGGTCCGCCACCAACTACTACAATCCTTTTCTTTATTTTTGCTTTTTTCAATGTTCCTATGCCAAATTTCTTTTCCCTACCTGCTGCCGGATTCTGTATACACCTGATTGGTTCATTTTGCATTACTTGAAATATACAACCATCGTTACAACCAATACAATGCCTTATGTCTTCTGTCCTTTTGTTTTTAGCTTTTATCGGCATCTCTGGGTCAGCTATTAATTGCCTTGCCATCCCAATAAGGTCAGCAGAACCTTCAGATAAAATTATTTCTGCTTGTACTGGGTCGTTAATTCTCCCAAAACCAATGATTGGCAAATCAACACTATTTCTTAATGCTGCACTCATATAAGTGGCAAAACCTGCTGGTATTGTTGAAGGTGGAATTTCCATAAAGAAACTTGAAAATGTACCAGCATCACTGTTTATATAAGTAACCATTCCCGTCTTTTCAAAAGCTTTTGCTAATTTTATACCGTAATCTAAGCCATAACCCCAAGATGTAAATTCATCTAAGCACAATCTAATCCCTAAAGGGTACTTTGTTCCAATAGCTTCTCTTATTGCTTTTATTACCTCTAAAGGAAACCTCATTCTATTTTCAAAAGTCCCCCCGTATTTATCTTTTCTCCTGTTGAAATACTCAGAAACAAATGATCTTAATAATCCATCATGTGCTACTTTAATTTCAATTCCATCAAAACCACTCTGTTTGTAATTATAAGCAGTTTTTGCGAATCCTTCTATAACTTCTATTATGTCTTCTTCTTCCATTTCCTTAGTATTAAATTGACTAGACGGTTCAGGCATTTGAGTTGGAGCTAATAGAATTTTAGGAGGAATGGCCAAAGTATCATGTCCACTATGGGAAATTTGCCCAAATATTTTACAATCATACTTATGGGCTAATTCAGAATATTTTTTTAAACCAGGAATAATATTTGGGTTCCACCCATGGATATTGCAGCTAGCCATTGTACCATTAAGAGTACATCCAACAGAATATAGTATTAACAGCCCAGCACCACCTTTAGCACGTTCTTCATAATAAAATGCTTCTTGATCAGAAGGCATTCCGTTTTTATAATTCAAGGCAGTATAATGTGGTTGAAAAACTATTCTATTTTTTAAATCAACATCACCAAGTCTAAATGGTTTAAATAAATATTCAAATTTATACAAAGTCTTAAATCCTTTTTTTTATTTTTTATAAATTTTTAATTAATTCTGGAATTACATCGTACAAATCTGAAATTATACCAATATCAGAAATATTAAAAATAGGTGCACGTTTATCTTTATTTATTGCTATAATTGTTTTAGACCTTTTCATCCCCATTAGATGTTGGATTGCTCCTGAAACTCCAAAACCTATATATATATTAGGTCTAATAATTTTGCCAGTTTGTCCAATTTGTTTTGATGAATCTAACCATCCTTCGTCTACCACGGCACGCGTGCATCCTAGTTCAGCCCCCAATTTACAAGCTAGTTTTTTTAGCAAATTTATGCCCTCTTTTTTGCCAATACCTTTGCCAGCACAAATAACAAAACTGGTATCTTCTATATTTTTTTCTTTGGATTTATTTTCAATAATTTTAACAATTTCTTTAATCCCTTTCATAGAGTTATAATCTACTACCTTTTCTATAACCTTAATGTCTTTTTTTACTTTAATAATCTCGCAATCAAAGATGTTAGCTCTTACTGAAGCCATCTGCGGTCTATGATTAGGGCAAATAATGTTAGCTAATATTTTGCCACCAAAAGTTGGCCTTACTTGTACTAGATTATTTTCTTTATCAATTTTGAGATCAGTACAATCAGCAGTTAATCCTGTTTTAATATTTGCTGATATTCTAGGAGCAATAACTCTACCTAAATATGTTCCTAAAAACAGAACAATATTTGGATTACTTAAAGCAATTTCTTTAGATATTATAGCTGAAATATTTTCTTCTAAAAAAGGGCTTAGGTCTTTATATTTAATCAATCTTACTTCATTTACACCATATTTAGATAATTCTTTTATTATTTGGTTACGGTTTGGAAATTCTTTTATAATTATTAAAGCAACCAATTTTTCACCCAACTTATCTGCTATTTTCCTACCTTTGCTCAATATTTGTAAACAAGACTTATTTATTTTGCTATTCTTACATTCTATAAAAACCCATACATCTTTATAATTTTTTAGCTTTTCATTATTAATTTTATAATCTTTAATTGAAATTGCACCAAGTTCACATGCTTTTATGCAAAGCTTGCATAGATTGCAATTTTTAAAATCAATAACTGCTCCATTATTTCGAATAGAGATGGCATTATTAGCACAAATATCAACACACTTTCCACACTTGGTGCACTTTTTTTCTGATATAAAAACATAGCTCATTTTAAAAAAATTCTACTTATAATTTTTTACAAGGTTAATTATTTCTTCAACTGCCAATTTTGACATCCCTTTATATAATTTTCTATTTTGTTTTTTTTCTATCCCACCTTGTATAATAGCTTTTATTCTTTCCCTAGCAGATAAACTACTATCTATTTTAAAATAACTTAGTGCCTCTTCATTCTCTTCAATATCAACAACCCGGGTTGGTGAACCTTTTAATCCTAAAAATTTTTCTTCTATATTCAAACTTTTTAAATTCAATTCTATTATTTTCCCCTTATTTTTTTTATATAATCCATTTACTCTTTTGTTATAACTTACAAAAGAGAAAACCCCAGGTAGCCTAACCGTCAACACTAAATCTGCAGATTCTATCTCTCTCTCTACTGTTAATTTACTCTTTTCTAAACCAAGAATTTGTTTTACATATGAAACTTGTGGCAACTTTAATAATTCAGAAATACTTGGGCCAATATGAGCTGTGCTACTATCAATAGATTCTTGTCCACAAAAAACATTTTTATATCTGCTTTTTTTAATAAACTCTGCTAATACCATTGATGTTGCTAGAGTATCTGAGCCAGCTAGTTTAGGATCATTAATTAAAAAAGCTTCATCAACACCTTTGCAAACACAGTATTTTAAAACTTCTTTAGCATGTAAAGGACCCATTGTCACAGCTGCAACTTTTAAATTATATTTATTTTTACATTCTATCGCAGCTCTTAAAGCATACTCATCAAATGGATTTAATATATTTGTTATCCCCTTCCTTATAATAGTATGATTTACCGGGTCTAACCCAATATTAGTAGTTTTAGGTACTTGTTTTACACATAATATTATGTTGTCCATAAAATAAATCTTAAATTGATTTTTTTTAAACTTATAATTTTAAAGTTCTATAATTTTATTTTCTTTGGCAGACTTTATAGCTGCCAACACTACTTCTAGGGACTTTCGAGCATCTTCTACAGTACTATTATCAATCTTTTTACTTTCTTCTAAATGGTCAATAAAATATTTTAACTCTAAAAAATAAGGATCTTCTGACTCTATTTTTGGATTACAAATTGATCCATCAACTTTATAAACGATAAGAGGAGGTTTTTGTCCCCTCTCTTCGATATTCTTTCCAGCTCTAAAAACCCATTCAACTGTTCCTTTTTCACACAATATTCTTAAAACCATTGTAAAAGGGAATGATCCCTTAAAAGCCCATCCTGCTTCTACAGATGCAAATTTTGTATCGTTGAATTTAAAATTACTAACCATGTGTGTCCAGCCACCTAGTTTAGGTATATAAAGCCCTTCTGATTTTATATGTGTTGGCATCCCTAAAACCCATAAAAGATAATCTATATCGTGAATTTGTGCCTCTACTGCTGCTCCACCTCCTTTGCTCAATTCTTCACTTAATCCCCAATTCTTATAATGCCAATCTGGTGAAACCATTATTCTTTCACAAAAAATATTTAATATTTTTCCTAATTCTCCACTCTTAATTATTTCCCTAGCTTTCACATATTCTGGCCAGAATCTTAATACATGGCCTACCATAGCTTTTACATTATTTTCTTTAACTGCTTTTATTGCCTCATCAGCTTCTTCCAAGCTTAAAGAAATTGGTTTCTCACAAAATATATCTTTTTTAGCATTAGCAGCTTTTATTATCATATATTTGTGTGTATAAGTAGGAGTACAAATATCCACTACATCAGCTTTTCCCACTTCTAAAAATTTCTCAAAGTTTGAATAGTACTCTGCATTAAAATCTTTGGCTAGCTTCCCTCCTTTTTCTTCATCTAGGTCAACTACTGCAACAACCTTTGCATTATCTATTCTTTTATATGCTTTAGAATGAATATCACCAATAAAGCCTGCTCCAATTATCCCTATTCTCTTCATTACGTTTTCCTCCCCTTGTTCTAAACTAATCCATAATTTTTTAAAAAATCATATGAATTCTTTAAAGAATTATTTATTTCACTTATAGGATGTTTTTCCCCATCAAGCTCTACTTCGATACTAATTGAACCATGATAATCTTTTATTAAATTAAAAATCTTATTAAAATCAATATCTCCCTCTCCAAGGGCTGGAAAATCATAAATCTTATGGCCTCCTCTTTTATCTTTTAGATGAAGATGACCCATATACGGTATAACATATTTTATGTCATCTTCTGGTTTAGCGTCTCCATAAAATATGGTATTACCAGTATCATAAGTAATTTTGACATTTGGATGGTTTATTTCTTTTATAAGATCTGCGGCTATTTTACCATTTTTACACCAATCACCGTGTATTTCTATACCAATATTTATATTCTTTTCACCAGCATAATCACCTATCATTCTTATTTCTTTTAAAAAGAGCTTTTTATCTGTTTTATCTTTAATTTCTCCAACATCAGTAGTTACATAATCTATACCTATTGAATCTGTAATGTTCAAAATTTTTTTAAAATTGTTTAGTGAATTTTCTCCTTTCATTAATACCCCATAGGCACCTATACGAAATAATTCAATTCCGTATTTTTTACAAATGTTTAAAACTTCGCTTGATTTTTTTGGGTCCAAAGATATATGCTCTATTAATCCTGGGACTGTTACTAGTTCTATAAATTTAAATTCCGTTTCGGCTAAATCATTAAGAGCTTCTTCAGTATTGTAATATGCATACGTGCTACTAACTACACCGATTTTATTTTCCATTTTATTAACCCTCACAATCTTGTTCTTTTGTTTAAAAAAATATCAAAAATATCTTCACAATTTCCTTGCCTGCATTCTAACATTTATTGAAATTGCAATTAATAAAATTAATCCTCTAAAAAACATTTGTTGAGATATCGACAATCCCATTAATATTAAACCATTGTTTATCATACCTATCATAAGTGCTCCAAAAAATGCACCTATAACTGTTCCTCTACCACCAAAAAGACTAGTTCCTCCAATAACAGTAGCTGCAATAACTGACAACACTAAGCCTTCGCCCAAATTATATCGTGCTCCATGTAACCGGCCAGCATAAAGCATTCCCGCAAGGGCTGCGCTAGTAGCCGATATCATCAGAGCATACATCTTCATCTTTCTTGTGTTAATCCCAGAAAACAATGCTGCTTTTTCATTTCCTCCTGTAGCCAACATTTTCTTCCCGATAGGCATTCTATTTAGAGCAATATATCCAACTATTAAAACAAGCATAGTCCAATAAAAGAGAGTAGGAATATTAGCAACATTACCAGCGCCGAAAAAAAAGATATATCTATCAGCAGCTATTGGGATTGGTTTTAAATCAGTTACCCACCTTGCTAAAGCTGCAACTATACCCATTGTTGTTAAAGTTACAAGAAAAGAAGGGATCTTAATTTTTGCCACAATAAAACCATTAAAAATACCAACCAATAATCCAGTACCTATACCAAATATTATACCTACAAACACTCCATAATCCCTAATTGCTATTGCCGTTACTACTGCACTTAAAGCAATGATAGAATCTACTGATAAATCTATTTCTCCAGATGAAAGTGCAAATGTCATTCCTATTGCCATTATTGATAGCATAGCAGTCTGCCTTGCAATATTCATTAAGTTATATAAACTTAGAAATCTGTCTCTTAGAATAATTGCAAAAAAACCGAATACTATTAAAAATACTATATAGACAATGTTTTGTTGAAAAATTTTAAATGCTTTCTTCTTTAAATCCATGTTTTTTAATCCTGCAACCATTTATTTCTCCGTCTTCTTAATAAATTTTTAAATTATTTTCACTTTTTTTGAATTCGGGACATAATTGAGCTCTCTTTAATATTTTCTTTACCTTGTATCTCCTCAACAATTTTACCTTTTTTCATTATAAATACTCTATTACAAACCTTTTCAAGCAATTCTAGTTCTGAAGATACAAAGAGAACAGCATTTTCTCCTGTTGAAACATATTCTAATATTATTTCAATTATTTCTTTTTTTGATCCTACATCAATTCCAACTGTAGGATCGTCCATAAAAAGTACTCTTGCATTTATAGCGAAGCTTTTTGCTAGAATTACTTTTTGTTGATTACCTCCTGATAAATTAATAACTGTTTGATTAATATCAGTTGTTACAATATTTAGCTTATTAATCATTTTTTTTACAATTTCTACTACTTTATTAGAATTTATTAAAAATAAATAGCGTAACTTATCTATAATTGGTAATACAATATTATCACTAATGGTATGATCCAATACCAATCCTTTTACATGTCTTTCATCAGGAACTAAACTTATACCCATCTTTAATGCTTTAGCTGGAGTCTTTACTGAAGTTTTTTTTCCATCTAGATATATTGAACCTCCATCAATACGATTAATTCCATACATGCTCTCTAATAATTCTGTCCGACCACTACCCGTCAATCCTGCTATACCCACTACTTCACCTGGGTATAACTCAAAATTAATATTAGATAATTTTGCATTCAAATTTAAATTTTCTACTTTAAATATAGGGGTGTTGTTCTGCTTTAGTAATTCTATTTTATATCTTTTTTTAGTGGTCTTAGCTGGCCCAGTTATTCCTGAAATTAACTGACCCATAGTAAGACTTTCTAGTTCATCAGTTCTAACCTTCCTTCCATCTCTAATTATCGTAACTCGGTCACATATCTCAAAAATTTCTCTTAAATTATGAGATACATATATTATAGATATTCCCTGTTTCTTAAGATTTTTCATTATATTGAAAAAATTTTTTACTTGATCGGATGTAAAAGGAGTAGTAGGTTCGTCCATAACTAGTATCTTTTTTTCTTGTATCAGTGCTTTTGCTATCTCTACTACTTGTTTTTCAGTTACACTAATATTTCCTACTTTTTCATTTGGATCGAGGTCAATATTAAGATTCTTTAAAATCTGTTTTGATAACTTATTACATCTTTTAATATCAATAAAAAAACCATATTTTTTTGGTTCATTATTTAAAAGAATATTTTGTGAAATTGTTAGTGTTGGTATTAAACTAAGCTCCTGGAAAATCATGGCTATGTGTTTTCTTTGTTTCTGTTTTGCCTTACTATCATTCCCTAAATCTTTTTCAAATATTTTTATGTTACCAGAATCGCGATTCTCGACCCCATATAAAATTTTCATTAAAGTACTCTTCCCTGCACCATTTTTACCTACTAATCCATGTATTTCCCCATGGTTTAGACAAAAATCAACATCTTTCAAAACTTTTACACCACTATAAGATTTATTTATTTTTTCCATTTTTAATATAGTGTTATCGGTATTATTTCCACCCATTTTATACTTTCTGATAAAAATTTTATTCGATGGACAGGAAATAAAACTTTATTTCCTGTCCATTTCTCTTTTGAAGCTTCTAAAATATAAAAATGATTCTAGATTTTTACCCTTGCAATGCATCTTTTAGTACTTCTGGTAGTTCTTCGTTAAACAATAAAGGCCATGCTTCTTCAATATTATCTTTAGTAATACCTATTCCAGGAATAAGGATGCATTCAGCAGGTATTTCTTTATTGAGTAAAGCATAGACTGCTATATCAACTGCTGTTACTCCATATTGCCACGCCATACATTGATTAAGTGCAACAATTTGATCACCTTTTATCATTTCCAAAGCAACATCTTCTCCTATATCGTTGGCAACTATCTTTACATCCATTCTGTCTGCTGCACGTAACGCACTTATAGCAGGCATTACTGCCTCTGTCCACGGAAGATAAATACCGTTAATCTCGGGGTGTTGTGTGATCATAGCTGAAATAATGTCTTCAACATCTCCAAAAAAACCACTCCAACCCATTTCAACAACTATCTCAAGACCAGGATAATTCTTAATTGCGTCTTTGAATCCTTGATCTCTTTGATTTGTAATAAAGAAATCTGCATCATGATATAGATAACCTATCTTTCCTTCCCCACCTAGAGCACTATTTAAGGGACCTGCTAATAGATCTCCAAACTCATAAAAATCAAATATTATTAATGCTCCCTGGTAATCCTTATTCCATTCAAAATCAGCTGGCTTATTACTGCAAAAGACTAGTTTAACACCTCTATCTGCTGCATCTTTAAATATTTCCCGCGAAACAACAGGATCTACTGAAAGAGCCGCTATTGCACTCGGGTTCATAGCTAATATAGTTTCTATGTTTTCTCTTTGGACTCCTGCATCTAAATTGTTAATAGTCCATGCAGCAGGCTCTATTCCCAATTCATTACTTCTATGTTCAATAGCTTTGCCTATAGTGTCGTCAAAAAGAGCCACGACTCCTTGATCATATGCAATTGAATAATTGCCTGCTTCTATTTTTGTCTTTTCCTCTTCCGTTAGTGTAAGTTCTGTATACCACACAGGAACCTGTCCTTCGGGTCCTCTAGTTTTAATTTCCCCTAATTCCACCGCTGTCTCTACTTCTGGCCCTAATTCTACTTCTTCCTCTGCTACTTCTTCTGCAGGAGCTTCCTCTGCTACTTCTTCTGCAGGAGCCGCTTCTTCTTCCTTACACCCTGCAAGTGAAAAAGTTGCTATCATAGATACAGATAGCAGCACTACTAACAACCACCATAATGACTTTTTCATTTCTTATACACTCTCCTTTTAATAATTTTACTTATACAACAATTTCTATTAAAATCTTTTCTGAGATTTGTTTAGGGCTTTAGTTTCAATGGGGCTTAAGTCATACCTGAGCAAATCTCACTTATTTTGTCATATACACCTCCTTCCCCATTTATTAAATTTTCTTAATAAATACATTTTGAATTTACACATTCTTATATTTTTATTAACCTGTCATCTCACTTTCTAGCCTTAACTTATCAAAAAAGCTGCCAAACTAATTTATTTTGATCAAAAAGAAGTTTGCTATTGGCGCACATACCTTCTTAAAACATTTTTTGATAGTGTAATACTACTATTTTTATGCTCCTTTAGATACGTTGCTGGAAAAGAAGGAGTTGGTTTTTCAAATATGGCTCTTCTTAAAACAGCTGATTGCCAGTTATGCTCCAGATAAAATCTTATTTCTTTAGACATAAAGATTTCCGCCATACCTAGGGTAATACACCTTTTGGGGATAAATTCAGTATGACCTCCATATTTTATGCTATTTATTAAAATTGTCTCCGGGGAAATATCCAGAACTCTTGTTTTCAAACCCTTAAACTCATCTACAGTTATCAATTTTTCATCCATTGGTTCATTAAAAGCTATATGACCGTTTATTCCTACTCCGCCAAAGCAAATATCCACTCCACCTATTTCACTTATTAATTTTTCTATTTCTCCTGTATTATTAGGATCGGGAAAATATATGTTTTCAGGGTTAATTTTCAATTCTTCATCCAATAAATCAAATAAATTCTTCTTCATAAAACCTCTAAAACTTAAAAGACTATCTTCTGATATTAAATTATCATTGTCATCTAAATATTCGTCCATATTAATGGTAATTAGGTTTTTACAGCTGATATTCTCCATATTGCAGATTGCTGTAAATCTTTGATATTGCCCTTTTGGACCTACAGGTAGTATAAAAGAAGTTGTAGTATTACTTTTATTATTTTCTTTTATTTTTTCTGTCATAACTCTGGCTATTTCATTATAAATATCTGTTTTGTTTTCCACCACATAAACATTTATCCATCTATTATTTAAAATCTCCTCTTTATTGATATTAAAATATTTCACTTTATCTATCTCTTTTATTAAACTATTTTTCATTTTTTAAGATCCTGCCTCTTGTTCAATTTTATAAGGAAATTTACTAATGTTTTTCATAACACATTTTACTTTTAAATTTCTTTATATTTGTTTAACCTCAAATCAAGAAAAAACAGAAAAATGAAATATCTCCTTTAAAGGAATAACTACAGAAGCAATTATCCTGAAATCCTTTCCTAAAGAAATCGAACAGATTTCCAGCTTATTGGTTAAAATATTCAAGGCTTGCTTGAAAACTATTTTCTTTACCTCTGAAATAAGAAAATGGTTATTATATGCAAGCTTTCCTCCTAAAATTATTACATCTGGATTTAGTAAATTAACCAGATTAACAATACCTGTCGCCAGGTATGCTGCGGTTTCGATCATAATTTCTTTTGCTAGTTGATCGTTTTTCTCCAGGGCATCGCGAAAAATATATGGGGTAATCTGCTTTATATCTCCTTTTGTTAATTCAACCATCATAGTGTGTTTTCCATTTGCTACAGAAGTCAACACCTTAGAGTAAATAGCGGACCAGTTAATATAATTTTCAAGACAACCTCTATTACCGCAATCACAGAGAATGCCATTTCTATCTATACTTGTATGACCAAACTCGCCTGTTCCACCACTATGCCCACGAAAGATATGTCCATTCACTACAATTCCGGCTCCCACTCCATCACTAATTGTAATATAGACTAAATTTTTTAATTTTTTATATGCTCCAAAATTTTTTTCAGCTAATACAATTGCATTAGTATCATTTTCCAACCAGACCTTAAGTTTGAATCGTTTTTGAATTATTTCTTTTAGGGGGACATTCTTTAATTTTAATTTTGTATTTTCATAAATTACAGCTTTATCCACGCTTATAATTCCGGGAGAGGTGACAGAAATTCCAATACATCTTTTTAAATCAGAATTAGAATATATCTTCAAAAAATGACCAATTGACTTTAAAAGATAATCAATAAATGGTTCCCCTCTTAGTTCATTTACAGGATAAATTTCCTGCCTGTTAATTTTTGTTTCTAAATTGGCTTCAGCTATCTTTATAGCAGAATTAGTAATAGCAACTGCAATAATAAATTTACTATCCGAAGAAAATCTTATTAGTATCGGTTTTCTTCCACCAGTCGATTTTCCTACTCCTTCCTCATATACCAGCTTTTGCTTTATTAATTTTTTAACTGCAGCAGTTACTGTGGTAGAGCTTATCTTGTTCTTTTTAGCTATTTCGCTTCGTGAAATCGGTCCATAATTTTGTATTGTTTTAAGAATTATAGATCTATTTAATTCTTGAATTAATTTTAAATTCCCGGTTCTTTGCATTTGATTAAATTATTATAATATACTTACTTTTTCCAGTGCCTTTATTAAGTCATTATATACTATAATGACTTACAATTATTGTCAATAGAAATTTTTTTGATTGTTGTTTAGAAGTTAAAAGTGAACCGTTTTTATTAAGTTTAAAATTTCACATATATAACTTCTAGCATCCTTCTTACCACAGCAATGGCAGCAGAGTTTGCATTCTTTCTGGATCTTACTTTGTTGTAGTGGTATCAAAAATATGGGCTGTACCTTATTGATACAAGTGCCGATTCAGTTAAAGTCCAGCGGAGGTACTTATTTCCCTGTTTTACAATTCTACCGTGATAAAGTCTCTCCCCGCTCCCATGGGTGGATGGAATGAGTCCTGCATATGAGCAGAGTTTTTCCTTGGAGGAAAAGCGCGATATATCATCTATCTCTGCTTTTAGTAAAAAAGCGGTAAGAGTGTAATCCGTCACCACCTATGAACCACTTTTAGTCATTTCCTTCACTAGCTATGAACCACCTGTGCGTCACCACCTATGAACCGCTTTATGTGGGTTTACTTCACTAGCATTGAACCACAAGTAAAGTAAAAGACATATAATTTAATTTTTGGGGGTAAGCTATATGGCATACAGAAAGGTTTCTATGATTGAAATAAAAGAAATTCTTTTAAGAGTTGCAAAGGGACAATCTAAAAGAAAGATAAGAAGGGATTTATCCGTTCATGGTCTTACCATTAATAGATATATTAAGGAATGCATATGCCTTGGAATAGATCCCCGGAATTGCGAGGTTTCACAGATTACAGATAACCTGTGTTCAGCCATTGCCAGAAATACAACTACAACCAAAAGCAAAAGCCTACTTTACCCCAGAGATATCATTCTTCTTCCTGTAAAAGATAGAATTGAAGCATATTTAAAAGAAGGTATTAACAAAGCCAAAATAAGAAGGCTTCTTGCAAGGGACGGAATTGTAATATCTGAATCATCGTTTTTAAGGTTTGTAAAAAGCCATTTTAGCCACCTGGACAGAAATATTACAGTAAGGCTTCCCGAGACAGAACCAGCAAAATACGCCCAGGCTGATTTTGGAAGGCTGGGAAAGCTATACGATGAAGCTACAAAAAGAGTAAGAATTGCCTGGGCATTTATTGTTACCCTTTGCTATAGCCGCCATATGTTTGTTTTTATTACATTTAAACAGGATACACATGCAGTAATTGAGGGCTGTGAGCTTGCATGGGAATATTTTGGTGGAATTCCAGAGATTTTGATATTTGATAACATGAGCTCGGTTGTAGATAAGGCAGACCGCTATAGTCCAAGAATAAACAAGACATTCTTAGAATATGCTCAATTTAGAGGATTTGTAGTTGATCCAACAAACCCAGCACACCCTAGAGGAAAAGCTATTGTTGAAAACAGCGTAGCTTATCTAAAGGGTAATTTTTTTGCAGGTGAGAATTTTTTATCAAGAGAGGATTGCCAGGAGCGTGCAGTTGATTGGTGCACGAACGTTGCGGGGCTAAGGATCCACGGAACCATAAGGCAAAAACCGATAGATGTTTTTAATGAGGCTGAAAAAGTTAGGTTATCTCCTTACGATGGTACCAGATATGATACCCCATACTGGGCGAATCCAGTTGTCCATCCGGACCATCATATATCCTTTAAAAAGTCTCTCTACAGCCTGCCTACAAAATATATCGGTAAATCTGTTGACGTAAGGGGTGACAGCGCCCTGGTAAGGATATATTTTAATGATGAGTTGATAAAGACCCATCCAAGAATGCCTGAAGGAAAAAGGTCCACCGACTATTCTGATTACCCGGATGAGGTCACCCCTTACACGCTAAGGAACGCAAATTACCAGGTTAGCCAGGGAGCCAAAAGGCACCCTGAAATTGGAGACTATATCAAGTTTCTACTGTCCGGCACTTATCCCTGGCACAGGATTAGAAGCGCCCAGAGGCTTCTTAGGATTGCAGATAAGTATGGATGTGAGCGCACCGCAACTGCATGCATAAAGGCTAAAGCTTATGGGGTATACGATGTCAGGAGAATTGAGAGAATGCTAAAAAACGGGGTCGAGAGTAACTTGCCAGCAAGCTATGATGTGCCGACTTTGTTTGAAGAGAGACCAAGATTTGCAAGGGATGGGGCCTATTTTAAAAACTATAAATAAGGAAAGGAATATAATGGAACTGATCCCAAAAGAGCTAAAAGATTTAATGACATATTTAAGAATTTCAGGAATACTTGCAACACTGCCCGAGCGTATTTCATATGCCAAAGCAAAAAAATTATCATATGAGGAATTCTTAGAGCTAATGCTTTCAGATGAGTTTGAAAGAAGAGAAGCAAGGGCACTAAATACTAAAATAAATAAGGCAGGTGTGGCAAACCTAGCCAGCTATAACTGGAATACAACATCACAATATGACAGGGAGCTTGTTAAAAAACTATTTAGCCTATCTTTTATTGAAAAAAGGCAATCGGTTCTTATATTTGGTCCAACTGGAGTTGGAAAAACTATGCTTGCACGCCATCTTGCATTTGCGGCACTAAAAGCTGGTCATTCTGTTTTATCTTTAAGGGCAGATAAAATGTTTGACGCTCTGAAACTATCAATTCTTGATGGCAGCCATGATAGAACACTTAGATATTATTTAAAGTATAATTTGCTTGTCATAGATGACTTTGCTATTAGAACACTTGGCCGTGAGGAGGCAAATGATTTATACGAGATAATAATTGAGCGTTATGAGACAAAATCATCAATATTTACTTCAGCAAGGGCTCCTGAGGAATGGCAGTCTCTTTTTCCTGATCCTATTCTTGGAAATTCAGCTCTTGACAGGCTTGCACATTCTTCATACCAGATACTTATGGATGGGCCATCTATTAGAAAACAAAACAGTCCTAAATAATTGGAGGTGATGAAACTTATGAGGGTCTTATTTTTTACAATAATATTAAAATTGGGATATAATTCTGAGGAGGCGGTTCAATGCTACTGACGTGATGGTTCAATGCTAGTGAAGTTTGACAAGAGTTCCTATGCCGGGAATGGTTTTTAGAATGTCTATGTCACTGTCTCTGACTGCTTTTCTATCTATCTGGAATTCAAGTTCTTTTATCTTTTTGGCTATTTCCTCAATAAGGTCAAGGTATCCTGTAAGGATCTGGTAGTCTACAGAATCTATTTTTGTATCCCTCAATATGGCCTTTCCGGTTTTTCCAAAGATATCGGATAGGTTTTCAAGGCCGCTGTAGCTGTCCCTGTTTCTGTCCACTATGGCATGGATTTTATTTTTTATCTGTGTTCTTAGCCTTACAAGTGAGATCCTTGCCCTTAGAAGCATTTTGTTTTCCAGGGTAGCCCTTTTGGGTACATATGCTCTAGGCAGCATATCAGCTTTTAACATGTAGGCAAGTACCTTTGAGTCAATTTTATCTGTCTTTATTTTGGCCTCTCCTATGATCCTAGTCTTTAATGGATGGGCCAGGGTAATATTATCTGCTGCTTCTTCTACTGCCCGGTAGTAATACGGCCAGTTATATGAGGCTTCCATGGCTACAGACAGTTTATCTCTTTCTCCAAGGCTCTTCAGATAGTAGCAGATATCTTTGGTGTTGGGCCCTATTTTGGTCCTTGATAAAATTTTACCGTCTTCTCCTAAAACTGTTGCAAAAATACTTTTTTTGTGTAGTAGGGTCGAGAACTGGCGCGCCACTGAATCTTCAGTACGTTTCCAGCTCCCGCCACATCAAACGCAGCATGTGGATTTCCCGCACTGCGCTTTCTTGTTAACTTCTTCTAAAAGCTTATTTGACCTATCGGACTGGCAGCGCTTTTATGCCCGGTAATACCTTATTTCGTAATCATTGTATAAACCTAAGATATTATACAACCAAGCACTACTCCACCTGTCCCAGCCGAAGCCATGGCGTTTTCTTGCACGCATAAGGTGCCTTCTTATCTTCTTTTCAACCCAACTTTTCACATACCCAAAGCATTTAGAGGAATGACCTATTCTAAAGTAATTTACCCAACCCCTGATTATGGGATTTATCAGTTGTATTACCTGACTTACTGGATGTGACCTATACTTATGAAATATCTCTTTCAGCTTCTTGAGTAAGGCTGTTCGGGCTTTTGTTCTTGGTGTAATAATGACTATCTGTCTACCCCTGTATGTTTTACACCTCCTGTAGACAAAACCAAGAAAGCTAAAGGTCTTCTTCCGGGTAAGGTCTACTATTTTTGTCTTTTCTTTGTTTACCTTTACCCCCAGTTTATCCAGTTCCTCAGTAAGCCGCTTGTAGGCTGCCTCTAGAAGCCATTCCCACTTACTGAAACCATTAACAAGGATTACAAGGTCATCTGCAAAACGGGCGTATTCAATATTGGTATATTTTCCCTGCATGGTTACCCTCTTTGCTTTTTCCAGCATTTTATCTACCTCATTTAGGTAGATATTTGCCAGAAGTGGTGAGATGACCCCGCCCTGAGGCACCCCTCTTTTCCCACTTGCTTTAAGTATCATCTTTAGCAGTCTCATTATCCTGTCATCATCTATCCTTTGGGCTACCTTTCTTAGCAGGATATCATGGGCCACATTGTCAAAGTAGGACTCAAGGTCAACATCAATGACTTTTGTTTTGCCACTTATGACAGCTTTTGCTACTCTTACTACAGCCTCATGGGCCCTTCTCCTGGGACGGTAGCCATATGACCCATTGCAAAAGTCGGTTTCAAAGATTGGCTCGGCTATTAACCTTAGTGCACCCTGCACTATGCGGTCTCGTATAGCAGGGATTCCCAAGACTCTTACCTTTCCCCCTCCCTTGGGTATCTCTTTTATTCTGTTACCCATGGGCTGGTACGTGCCGGAAACCAGTTCATTTCTGATGTGTGATAAGAAATCATCAAGACCGGACTTTTCAATGGCTTCAAAAGTGACCCCATCTATACCTGGGGCACCACCCTTTGACTTAGCCAGTTTGTAAGCTTCTCTTAATGTTTCCATCTTGCAGACATGAACATATAGTCCCCAAAACCTCCATGCTTTCTCAGACTTCGCTTTTTGGTATATCTTTCTCCTTAGTTCCTGCAGATTTATGGACGCTTTTATCATCTCGTCCCTGCCTCCCTTTGGTAAAAAGATTTGTTAGCAATAGGGCCCCTTTGCTCCCCGGGCATTACCCCGGTTCACAGCTACTACGAGCCCATCCGCCACCCTCCTGCCTTAAGCTTAATTTCCCAGCAGATACTGGTTATATAGCTTTCCTTCTCCGGTAATTTCTTCCCGGGACAGGTAGGGCTTCTCCAGTTGCTTTATATGTCCTTGCCACCATGCCGCCGCTATCACCCCGCTGGAATAGGACAAACATATCAGCCAGTATTTGTTTGCCTATGCTGCCTTCGCCCTTAGATTGAGGACTCGGCTTCCAGACTTTTATAGGTCTCGAGGCCACCCATGCGTTTACTTTCGTTACGGCCTGGTGTCTTGCTTATCACCCTTAAGGTGACTTTGTCAATGAGCTTCAGAGATTTTGGTTTCCCTTATCTCTGTCATTCAAGCTACAGGGCTTCTGGCTTTTACCCTGACAGGGCTGACTCCTGCTGAACATACCAGCCTAATCTGGACACACAATCTAACCCTATGTATTTCATGTGCATCTCCTTTTTATTAAACTTAGGTTATTGATAAATTAAATTTTATCATAGGCCTCATAAAGGAGGTGCACTCTGTTTTTTAGCATGCTGCCCCTTCTGGATTTTCATGCTATCAAAAGTGAAACCTGCTTTAGCCATAATTTAAAATCAAAAAGGAAGGCCTATTTCTTATTCTTCATATATTGTTTTGCCTGATACATAAAAGCTTCCAGGCGGGTTTCAGTAGTTTCCTGCTCCAGTCCATCAAAAGCAATATTCAGCCAGGGTATCTTATATTTTTCTCTAATCCTTTTTGAGACAGCATTAACAATATTGCCCGGAATACATGTAAAGGGCAGTACATTTATAATTCTATCAGCACCATTTTCAATCCAGTCTACAGACTTCCCGATACTGAGGGCTGCCTCTCCAAACCATTTAACTATATAAGGTTCGGCATTGTCCCAGATTTCATAAATACCGGCTTCTTTGTCTTCCCTCAAGAAGCCTTTTAGTGGTTTTTCCAGTTTGTAGTGGCAGTATTCCAGAAATTTATTAAGTATCCTATTTGAAGTATAATATCTCATCCCTCTCATAAAATCACCGGTAAGTTCAGTCAGTTTCCCGTAGCCATTCTTTTTTCCGTTACCATTTATGCTAAATGATTTAATAATCTTATAATAAAGATCTGTCTGTTTGGTTATAATATCTATTCTTCTTGTAGCAGTAGTATGATAGGGCCACTCCCCAAATGCAGGAATTTCTACTTCTCCACCCTGCGCTTCGACTCTCCTTATAATTTCATTATTGCTGTAAGGGTGATTCCTGACAAATATTTCTCCTACTATACCGATTAAGGGTTTGTCTGCTTTTTTAATTGGAATATACTCAAACTCTCTTCTGGCACTTTTTAAAATGTTAGCCATCTTACCCAGTGTTCTATATAGGGGATCATTTTCTACAGATTGGCATACTTCCTCTATATATTTTTCATAAATTTTATCTGTTTTTCCCCTCTCTTTTTCATAAGGCCTTGTTTGTCGCAGCATTTTATTAAGGTAATCGACTGTAAAAATACCAAACATACCTTTTAGAAGCAGGACTAACCCCTTTAACCCCTGCATGTCATATTCTCTGTAAAACTTACCAACTTCAGGGGCACCGGGCGCGATAATAGGTACATCTTCATATCCCAGTTCTTTAATTATTATTTTTTGCATTTTATTATACTGCCCAAACCGGCAGGGCTCATATGTTTGCGATTTATAAGAACTTGCTTCTGGATCACAAACCTATGATTACTCAAAAGTAGACATAACCGGGTATTATCGAATTTAAAAACACATGAAGTCACAATATTGAAGCAGCAAATACATAGATATTACAAAGAGGTATAAAATATAATATCCAGGCCTATTTTATTGCAGGCCAGTATCCTGCAACCCCATAATCATCCTAACACACATGGTCGCAGTCTATATAATCATCTCTTATATATTCATCAAACCCATCAGAGGCAGTATCTACCTTAGGAGGAGGCCTCTTTCTTTGAGCTTCATATATACCCAGATAATCAAGTATCTTTTTAACAATCTTATAATCTTCAATAAAGGCAATAATCCTCATCTCTCCCCCACACTTTGGACAGGTAAGGGGGTCTACTTCATATATCTTCTGTATTAGCCGTGCCCAAGATTTATTTAAGCCTCCTGGACTATCATCTTCTATGATATGGAACTGAGGCTCATCCCCTTCTTTTTTTAGCCTGCCTCTTGTGGCGTTGCTATAATGGCCATAATAGCGGACCATCTGCCCTCCCCTGTCCGGTATATGGGAGACAAGAGCTGACATCCATTCAAGGGGACTAAACTCCTTTAGCTTTTTTCCGTATTTGGACTCATATTTAACCTTTGCTTTGTCCGGTATATATTTCATACGCTCCTGGGAGAAAGACGCCCTTATAATATACCTTGCCAGGTTCTCTGTTGATATTGTCTCTTTGGGATTGATCCTCTTTCCGCAGTAGATACTGAAGCCGGTGTGCCGCCAGGAGAGTATCAGATCTATTACCCTCTGTGTGATAAGACCTCTAGAGAGAAGCATCTTAAATATTTTGTGTATGAACAGTTTCTCAATAGATGCTGTATCAATATTTATGGCTGGAGCATAAAAGAAGCCATCATCAGAAAAGCACCCGTCAGCTGCCAGTATGTGCATATGAGGATTAAAAGCAAGGTAGTCTCCAAAGGTCTGGATGACTGCCACTGCCGCCGGATTCCCTTTCTCTTTCCTGCAGGTGCTTATATAGTATTCCTTTACGATTTCCCAGGAGATCTTTGAAAGTTCTTTTAGTAAGTTTCTATTAAAGAGAAAATATATCCTTAATATCTTTGGTATAGAGAATACAAAATGCCTGTGGGGGGCTTTCTTTAAGACACTTCCACACAGCCACTCGCCAAACTCGATGACACGCTTCGCGTGACAAGAGGGGCAGAAGTGCCTCCTTTTACAGGAAAAGGCAAGAAGGTATTCGTGATTACATTTTCTACACTTTATCCTGGCAAATCCGTTATGAAGGATTCCACAGTCAAGATACTGGTAAATGACTTTTTCTATATGTGGTCTCAAGTATCCATATTTTTGGCTGAAATTTCTATCATATGATCTTTTGAATTCCTCGTAATAGTCTTCTATACACTGGTAGTATGGACCATATTGGGGTTTTCTTCTTCTGTATTCTTTTGTGCTTTTGCTTAGGACGGCAGCATTTGTAGGCATGTATCCCATTGTAATTAATATATGCATTTATGTAAAAACACATATCTAAATCAAATAGGATTTCTTGCGAGGTGAGCTTTAAAAGAAATATTAATATCCAACTAGGGTTACTTAAAAATTAAAAATAAATATCAGAAAAAATTATTTGTCTTCAGGTATATAATCGATTATATCAGCTACGTTACAATCCAGAGCTTCACATAATTTTTCAAGAACTTCATAGGTAATCTGCTTTGCTCCCGTTCCTCCATTTTTTCCCATCTTAGATAAAGCATTGACAGAAATACCGGTCATTTCACTTAATTTAGTATAATTAAGGTTTCTTTCGGCCAATAATATTTTTAATCTGTTCCTTATCATTTCTGCCACCTATAAATATATATTTTTAATTACAACAATTAATATTTACAGCTAAAAATGTAAAATTTACATTGACAAATACAATTATACTTGTTAATATTACAACTGTAATTGTAATTTTTTAACCTATATAATTATTTTATACACTAACCATTATATATTTTTAAATATACGCGTCAATGGTAAAAAACAAGGTAGGATAAAATGTATAGAGATGAAATTATTGAGATTATAAGTATTAATAAAAACAGGGATCTAAAAAATTGGTATAATTCTAATATAAAAACTCTGGCTGAGCTTTTAGCAGGCAAACTGGAGACTGAAAATAACCTAAAAGCAGAACGAGATAATTCTATACACTATTTTCAGGTAGAGATTTCCAGGAAAGTGGTTTCCAGATGAAGGTAGCCCTCTATGCCAGAGTCTCATCTGACCAGCAGGCAGAAAAGAATAACAGTATCCCTTCCCAGCTAAGGCTCCTTCACAAATATGCTGATGATCATAATATGGAAGTTGTAAAAGAGTATATCGATGAAGGTGAAAGCGCCCTGTCTGTTAACAGGCCGGCTTTTCTGGAAATGATCTCTGAGACAAAAAAACAGATACCTCCTTTTCAAGTCATATTGGTATGGAAACTTTCAAGATTTGCCAGAAACAGACAAGACAGCATCTTATACAAATCAATGCTTGGAAAACGAGGTATAGAGTTAATATCAATATCAGAGCCCATAGATAATACGCCCCAGGGACAATTAATGGAAGGAGTTATTGAGGTAATAGATGAATTTTACAGTGCTGTTCTGGCTCAGGAGACCTTAAGGGGAATGATAGAAAATGCCAGAAAAGGTTATAGGAATGGCGGTTACCCCGTATATGGCTATAAAAATGTAAAGGTCTTTGATGACAGGGGTAATCCTAAGACAAAATATGAGGTAAATGAAGATGAGGCCAGGGTCGTAAAAATCATATTCAATCTTTATGCGAATGGTAATGGGTTAAAAAATATTGTCATGGAACTGATCAGAAAGGGACTTAAACCCCGCTCCGGCTCCCATTGGGGTAAAACTAGCATTGCCAATATTTTAAGAAATGAGACTTATATCGGTTGGACAGTTTTTAATAAGAGAGATAAAAAAACTATTGGAGCTCAATTTAAGCCAAAAAGTGAATGGGTGATAATAAAGGATACTCATGAACCTATTATAAGTGAAGAACTATTTAACCGGGTCCAAGACTTGATAAAAGAAAGACAGCCAAAAAACACCCCTGCAAGGGTTACTTCCAGTAACTATCTATTATCAGGTCTTTTAAGATGCGGTAAGTGCGGCAGTGCTTACGGCGTTACCGGATATGGTAGGAATAAAAAATACGCCTACTATAATTGCCTGAGCTATTCAAAAAAAGGTAAATCTGTATGTCCTGGAAGAAGATTACGGGCAGATGAACTTGATACAGATATTATTTCAAGGGTAAAAGAACTGATATTTTCTGATTCAAATATGAAAAAGCTAGTAGATGATATAAATGCAGCCGCAAAATCCCTTAGAACCGACTATAGTAGAAAGATTACGGAACTAAAAAAGAAAGCTTCCGACCTTCAGGTAAGATCCAGACGACAGTATGAAGCTATAGAAAGTGGACAAATAGATCTATCACTTATTGCAGAGCGTCTTAAGGAACTTAAATTCCAAAGGGAAAGCATTCAGGATGAAATCGCGCATTATGAGAAAATGAATTCCCGGATACAGCCTGTCTATATTACCAGGTCTATGATAGAGTCCTACCGGAAAGAGATGGAAGAAGTGTTTGTGGGATCCAATGTTTTTGAGCAGAGAAGCTTCTTAAAGAAATTCATTGAAAAGATCATGATATATGAAGAAAAGATAGAAATTATCTACTATGCTCCTGGACCTAAGTCTGCTTTTTCAAAGCTTTAAGGCGCTTGAGAACATCATCTATGGTTCTATCTCCTTTATCCCTGCAGGCTAACAGGAATTCTTCGATTTCTCTGGTAATTCTATTGGCTAATTCTATGATTGGATCTTCCATTTTCTTTAATCAATTTTTGTTATCAATATTGGGGTATGCTGGCTCCCCGGGTAGGACTCGAACCTACAACCCTTCGGTTAACAGCCGAATGCTCTACCATTGAGCTACCGGGGAATTGAATTTGCATGATATGCCATTATAGTATATAAGAAGTTTATTTCAAGGTCTAATAGCAGCATTAATGCTCGAGGAAGTCTCTTAGAGCTCCGCTCCTGTTAGGGTGCCTCAACTTTCCTAAAGTCTTGGATTCTATTTGTCTTATTCTTTCCCTTGTGACGCCAAATTCCCTTCCCACTTCCTCAAGTGTTCTTGGATGGCCGTCCTGCAGGCCGAACCTAAGCTGGATGACCTTTCTTTCCCTGTCATTCAATGTATTTAGAACTTCCTGAAGCTGCTCCTGAAGCATTGTAAACGAAGCAGCATCTGAAGGTGCCTCAACATCCGAATCCTCTATGAAATCGCCTAGATGGCTGTCTTCCTCCTCACCTATGGGAGTCTCAAGAGATACAGGTTCCTGCGATATTTTCATTATCTCCCTTACTTTCTCGGGAGTAAATTTCATCTTTCTTGCTATCTCTTCAGGGGTAGGTTCCCTTCCAAATTTTTGAAGTAGATGCCTTTGTATTCTTATTAGCTTGTTTATGGTCTCTACCATGTGCACCGGGATTCTTATTGTCCTTGCCTGGTCGGCTATAGCTCTGGTTATAGCCTGCCTTATCCACCAGGTGGCATATGTGGAAAATTTATATCCCTTTTTATAATCAAATTTCTCAACAGCCCTTATAAGTCCTAGGTTTCCCTCCTGGATCAGGTCTAAAAAAAGCATGCCCCTTCCTACATATTTTTTAGCAATGCTTACCACAAGCCTTAAATTAGCCTCGACCAACATTCTTTTGGCTTTTATATCACCTGCTTCTATCTTCTTTGCCAGATGTACTTCTTCAAAAGCAGTAAGCAGCCTTACCTTCCCGATTTCCTTAAGGTACATCCTCACAGGATCATTTGTTGGCGACTTTATGGTAAGATCCAGTTTCCTGTTAAAAATTCCTTCACTTCCTTTCTTACTAGTGCTTTTGCTGTCAATATCCTCATCCTCTTCACTTACAATTTCTATACCAAGGTTCTGAATAACATCATAGATGTTTTCAATCTGCTCCTTGGTAAGCTCTATATCTGAAAGAGTCTCTGTAATTTCTTCAGTAGTCAGAAGACCATCAGCCTTACCTTTATTGATAAGCATTTTTACTTCTTCTAACTTAAATTCCGACCCTCTTTTCATATTCAAATTCACCTCTAAACTAAATTAATTTCAAATTTATTTTTTCTTTTTCCAGTTCTATGAGTCTGCGGTATAACTCGTCATACTCAGCCGCGGATTCCTCTTCTTTTAATCCGCTTCCTGCATTTTTATTATTCTCATATTCTATCATCTTCTTTCTGATTTTCTCAATTTCCTCCGATATGCGGATCCCTTTTAAATTGCTGATAATCTCACTGCTTACATGTTCTGCATTCTGGTCCTTGAAATGCGGCTTGCTGAACAAAATGAAATTATATAGTCTTCTCACCTCTTCATTCTCTAATGCACCTGACGTAATTTTAAGTGGAAAGTTTGCCTTTTTATTATCCGCTTTTGCTCTTTGGAGCTCATCTCTTACAATCAGGTAGAGCTCTTTTGTATCCTCAAACCTAAAATAATCCGGACCCAGGTTTAAAAGACCGTCTATTTGATTACCCACCCCGTTTATTATCAGTTTTAATGCCTCAACTTCTATTCTTTTTAAAGGAATAATCTTTTTATCTTCAGACTCTTTCCTTTCACCATCATAATCTTTATCCTGGTACACTACTCTTCTCTCATTATCATGTCTCTTTTTTAACATCTCTTCAAAAAGAAGACTTTCCTTAAGATTTAATTTATAGGCTACCCTTTTTATACACTCCTCCTGTATGATTCTTGATGAAAGAGTGGATATGAATCTTGTAATATGGTCACTTGCCTTAAGTTTACCGGATAAATCACTTATATCATATTTTCCTATAATCGCATCAAGGGTAAAATCAATAATACTTGTAGAACCTTCTATCTTACTTATAAAAATATCCTTCCCTTTCTTAAATATAAAATCAGCAGGATCATACCCCTCTTCAAGCACAGATACTTTGATATTTAAATTATTTTCATAATACAGGTCCAGTCTTTCATTATACTCCCTCAGTCTTTCAATACCTTTAAGTGAAGCACTCATCCCTGCGGCATCGCTGTCAAAAACAAGGATAATATTCTTTGTAAACCGCCCCAGAACCTTTATCTGTTCCGAAGTAAGGGCTGTACCCAGGCTTGCAACTGCATTTTTTATACCGTATTGATGCAAAGCCATTACATCGGTATACCCTTCGACTATAAGCGCTTCATCCTTCTCCACAATATATTTTTTAGCCTGGAAGATCCTGTATATATTTCTACTCTTGGAATAAAGGATAGTCTCTGGGGTATTTATATATTTTGCCTGCCGGGTAGCTGTTTTACCTGAATCCGAAAGGATCCTTCCTCCAAAACCTATTGTCTTGCCGACTATATCTTCAATAGGAAATATTATTCTATTTCTAAAACGGTCATATACCTCTTCCGTGCCTCTTTTGCTTTCAATACCCAGCCCGCATCCGATTATTTCCTGCGTCTTATAACCTCTTTTTCGGGCGAAATTTGAAAACGCACTCCACTCATCCAGGCTATATCCCACATCGAACTCGACCAATGTTTTTTCTGTAAAGCCCCTATTTTTTAAATAATTCAGAGAAGGCAGACCTTTTTTACTGTTAAAAAGTATGAAATTAAAATACTTCCTGGCAAGTTCATTCAATTCTACCAGCCTGTTTTTCAATTTTGACGGCTGTTCGGAACCGCTGTAGGTATATTTTAAACTGTACCCTATCTTTTTTGCCAGAAATTCAACAGCTTCTATAAATTCCATATTTTCAATCTTTTCAATAAAGCTTATTACATCCCCGCCTTCTCCACACCCAAAGCAGTGATAGAGCTGCTTTGAAGTATCGACTGTAAATGAAGGAGTCTTCTCCTTGTGGAAAGGACAGAGCCCCGTATAATTCCTGCCGGTTCTTTTTAGCTTTACATAACTTGAAATAACGCTGTGGATATCGGCTTTAGATTTCAGTTCTTCTACTTCGCCCGTCTTTAAGCTTCTGTTCATTTCTTTTTATATGACAATAGTAATATATCTGATAGGACTCCCAGTAGATTAAAAATCAAATCAACCTGATTTTGTAAATGCTGTATTTATTTTACCACTAATATATTATTTATTAGAGAGGTTATTTACAGATATTTGGTAAATTTGTTTATTTTTTTACTCTTTTTCTCCTATGGCAGCGTGCGCGGCAGCCAGCCTGGCAATAGGAACCCTGTAAGGTGAACAGCTCACATAATCCATTCCTACCATATGGCAGAATTCTACAGAACTTGGGTCTCCACCGTGTTCGCCGCAGATGCCTATCTTTAAATTTTTTCTTGCATTTCTCCCTTTTTCCACGGCCATTTTAACCAGCTGGCCTACACCGTCCCTGTCAAGAGTGGCAAATGGGTCTTTATCTAAAATCCCTTTTTCCAAATAATCGGGAAGAAACTTTCCAGAATCATCTCTTGAAAATCCAAAGGTCATCTGCGTCAGGTCATTTGTCCCAAAGCTGAAAAACTCGGCTTCTTTTGCAATCTCATCAGCGGTAACACAGGCTCTTGGAATCTCAATCATAGTACCGACCTTATAGTCAAATTTAAGGTTTTCCTTTTTCATCATGTCATCTGCAATTTCGATAATCTGCTCCTTTAAGACTTTTACTTCCCTTACAGTCCCTACCAGCGGGATCATTACCTCAGGTTTTACTTTATATCCTTTTCTTATCAGCTCAACAGTCGCTTCAAATATTGCTCTTACCTGCATTTCAAGAATCTCGGGATATGTAATGGAAAGCCTGCATCCTCTGTGCCCCAGCATTGGATTTACCTCATGAAGGGCAATAATAGTTGCCTTGAGCTCATCAAATTTCAGCCCCAGCTCTTTGGCTATTTCTTTTATATCTTCATCTTCATTGGGTAAAAATTCATGAAGCGGGGGGTCAAGAAGTCTTATTGTCACAGGCAGATTATTCATTACCTTAAATATCTCTATAAAATCTTTTTTCTGTATCGGTAGAAGTTCTGCTAAAGCTTTTTCTCTTTCAGTCCTATTATTTGCTACGATCATTTTTCTTACCGCTTTTATTCTATCTGCTTCAAAGAACATATGCTCTGTCCTGCAGAGGCCTATACCTTCTGCTCCAAAATCAAGTGCGACTTTGGAATCATTGGGAGTATCAGCATTTGTCCTTACACCGATTTTTTTATAATCATCGACCCAGCTCATAAATTTTTTAAAATCTTCTCCCAGTATAGGATCCACAACCGATATTTTTCCCAAAAAGACTTCTCCTGTTGAGCCGTCAAGTGTGATCCAGTCATTTTTGCCTATCTGTTTACCGTTCACTTTAAAGTACTGTTTACTCTCAAACACTTTAATACCCTCTGCACCGGCTACGCAGCACTTACCCATACCTCTGGCAACTACAGCAGCATGAGAGGTCATTCCTCCTCTTGCAGTCAAAATTCCCTGGGCAACTGCCATACCCTGAATATCTTCGGGAGATGTCTCTGTCCTTACTAAAATAACATTTCCATTCTTGGCTTCCTCAACAGCCGCATCAGCATCAAAAACTACCTTGCCCAGCGCTGCACCCGGTGATGCCGGCAGGCCTTTGGCAAGCAGTTCTGCCTTTTGTTTTGCTTTTGGGTCAAGCTGCTTATGCAGTAATTGGTCCAGCATCTGCGGCTCTACTCTGGTTACTGCGGTCTTCTTGTCTATATACCCCTGATCAACCATATCCGCTGCAATTTTAAGTGCTGCAGCAGCTGTTCTCTTACCAGTTCTGGTTTGAAGCATATACAACTTACCTTCCTGAATAGTAAATTCAATATCCTGGGTATCTCTGTAATGGTCTTCTAATTTTTTCCGTATATCCATTAGCTGTTTGTAGTTCTCGGGCATTTCCTCCTTTAATTCGGAAATATATTTTGGAGTCCTTATTCCTGCAACCACATCCTCACCCTGCGCATTCATAAGATATTCACCATAAAACTTATCCTCGCCAGTTGCAGGGTCCCTTGTAAAAGCCACACCTGTTCCTGAATTATTACCCATATTACCAAACACCATTGCCTGAACATTTACAGCAGTACCAATATTATGAGGTATATCATGTAAATTTCTGTAAGATATGGCTCTTTTATTATTCCAGGAACCAAACACTGCATCAATAGACATACTTAACTGCTCCTTGGGATCCTGGGGGAAACTTCTCCCTTTAGCTTTCTTGATTATTTTCTTATAGTCTTCAACAAGCTCCTTCAAATCCTGGGCAGTAAGCTCCGTATCAAATTTTACATTTTTTTTATCTTTTTTAGCCTGGAGCACTTCTTCAAACTTATCATGTTCCACTCCCATTACCACGTTACCAAACATCTGAACAAATCTTCTATAGGAGTCCCAGGCAAATCTTTCATTTTTTGTTTTCTCTATCAGTGCTTTTATAGTCTTGTCATTTAAGCCGAGATTCAGTACCGTATCCATCATACCGGGCATAGAAATAGCCGCGCCTGATCTGACAGAAACTAAAAGCGGATTTTTTTCATCCCCGAAACCCATTCCCATTTTTTCTTCCAGTTTTTTTAAATTCTCTTCAATCTGTTTCTCCATGCCTTCGGGATACTTCTTGCCAAGTTCATAAAACAAATTACAGACTTCCGTAGTTATGGTAAAGCCGTAGGGCACAGGAAGTCCTATATTAGTCATTTCCGACAGATTGGCACCTTTTCCACCCAGAAGATTCTTCATCTCTTTTTGGCCTTCACCAAAGAAATAAACATACTTTTTAGAAACCATTTCCATCAATCCCTTTCAGAAAATAAATTAATGACCTAACTATAATTTATAAAAACAAACCGATATATGATACCAGAAAAATTAAAAAAAATTAAGGGTAAAACTCACTAAAAAAATCCCTAAACCCTGTTATTACCCTCTATAACCAGTTTTGAAAAGTCTGCAAATAAAAGATAGAGATCAACTACTTTCCTGACCAAATTAATCCTGTTAGCTCTTAATTTACTGTCTTCATCCATAACCAGGACATTATCAAAAAATAAGTCTACAGTCTTTCCGAATTCCGCCAGTTCGGCAAGAACTGACTTGTAGTCCTTTTTGGATATCAGCTCTTTGATACTTATTTCGTACCTGCCGGTGTGTGAAAATAACTTTTTTTCATATTCTTCTTTAAACAAGCTGGTATCCACTTTGCCAATTTTTTTATTATCTATTATATTCTTACACCTGATCATTGGAAATGCCAGTCTCTTTATATCACTACCTGCTATAAATTTCTCGGCTGCTCTGTACCTTAAATCAATATCTACGATAGAAGAACATCCCGAGCCTAAAATCGATTCTAAAATATCCATTCTCTTTCCTTCTTTCTCCAGCAGAAAGCGGTATCTGGTAATAATGAAGTCTTCTACATCTGAGGTTACTTTAAGATTATCTATATTCTTTGATCCAAAAGACTTAGTATACAAATCCAGATTGTATTTTACTATACCGGTAAGTTCAAAATCATATTTTTTCTTAAGTGCGGAAAGTACAATACCGGAAGCTTTTCTCCTTAAGGCAAAAGGATCTTCGGAACCGGATGGTACCCTACCCGCTATAAACATTCCTGTTATTGTATCTATCTTATCAGCAATCGAAAGGACAGCTCCTGTATCTGTCTTTGGCAGGTCATCGCCGGCAAACCTGGGCAGATAATGCTCAAAGACCGCATCTGAAACTTCACTGCTCTCACCCTTCTCTTTTGCATATTCCTTGCCTACTACTCCCTGAAGCGCGGGAAATTCTACAACCATATTAGTGACAAGATCACATTTGCAGAGCATGCTTGCCTTGACCAGATAGCCGGAGATATCTTCTTTAATGTCTGTTTTAGAATCACCCAGCAGTCCGGCAATATATGTGCTTACCTTTTTTAACCTTACAGCTTTATCATATATACTGCCGAGATCTGAAAAGAAGATAACACCCTTTAACTTATTCATCCAGTAATCGAAATCGTGTTTCTTATCCTCCTCATAGAAGAATACAGCATCACTCAATCTGGCCTTAAGCACCCTTTCATTACCTTTCCTTACACCGCCGTTATCCTTTACTCCATTCTGTACAACAATAAATTTAGTGCTGACATTGCCAGAGCTGTCAAGAACGGCAAAATATCTCTGGTGATACTGTATTGCCTCTATCAACAGCTCCTTTGGAATATAGAGAAATTCTTCGGGAAAGCTGGCGGCAATAACATTTGGTATCTCAACCAGATTTACAACATCATCGATCAATTCCTCGTTTAAGACTACCTTGTACTTACCCTTCCATACTTTTTCTTCAAGTCTTCCGATCTGGTCCAATATCAATTTTTTTCTTTTCTCTGCATCTGCTATTACCATTCCCTTACATTCAAGTAGATTAAAATAGCTACCGGCATCCTTTATAGTAATCGGACCGGGACTTATGGTCCGGTGTCCGAATGTAATATTTGAAGAATTTAAATTAGCAAGGCTGAATTTTATTACCCTTTCGCCGTATAACGCCAGTATCCATCTGATAGGCCGGGCAAACTTAATATCATAGTCCGCCCATGTCATCTGTTTTCTGAAGGTTATGGCAGATATTATGCCCTTTAGTATTTCAGGCAGGATATCCACTGTCTTTTTACCCCGCTCTACAATCCTCTTCCCTAAATATATACCCCTACCCTCGACTTTGATTTCCTCAAGTTCGGAAACCTTAAGACTAAGGCTCTTTGCAAAACCCTCTGCAGACCTGGTGGGATTACCGCTTCCATCGAATGCGATTTTTACGAGAGGGCCGGTAACTGTTTTTTCCTCGGATTTCTGTATATCACCCAATCCATCTACTATAGCAACCAGCCTTCTTGGCGAGCTGTAAGTCTTGATGCCCGAAAATTCCAGCCTGTTTTCAGTCAGTTTATTTCCAAGAATCTTTTCAAGCTCTCTTACTCCTTCATCAATACACGAAGAAGGCAGCTCTTCGGTTCCGATTTCAAAGATTAACTTTTTTTTCATATCTTCCTACTATTTCTTTTTTAAAAGAGGATACCCCAGCTCTTCTCTCTGCCTAAGATAAGCAGAGCATAAGACTTTAGCAAGATTCCTTACTTTTGCAATATATGAAGTCCTCTCCGCCACACTTATTGCTTCTCTTGCATCAAGGAGATTAAAAACATGTGAGCATTTAAGAACATATTCGCATCCTACAAAAATAAGCCCTCTGCTTATAACTTTTTTAAATTCTTCTTCATATTTTTTAAACAGATCCACAAGCATATCCACAGTCGCTACTTCAAAATTATAGACCGACCATTGCTTCTCCGACTCAAGATGAATATCCCCGTAAGTAATACCACTGGACCAGTTCAGGTCCCAGAAACTATCTTTATCCTGCAGGTACATAGCAATACGTTCAAGACCGTAAGTTATTTCTGCTGAAACAGGCTTGAGCGTAAAGCCTCCCATCTGCTGGAAATACGTAAACTGGGTTACCTCCATTCCATCAGCCCACACTTCCCAGCCCAGTCCGGCGGCGCCTATAGTCGGAGACTGCCAATCATCTTCTACAAATCTTATATCATGTAATTTTAAATCAATACCCAGACTCTTAAGAGAACCAAGATAAATGTCTATCACATTATCCGGGGATGGCTTCAGCAGTACCTGAAACTGATAATAGAACTGGGTTCTAAAAGGATTTTCACCATATCTACCATCAGTGGGCCTTCTGCTGGGTTCGACATACGCAACATTCCATGGTTCAGGGCCTAAACATCGCAGAAAAGTATCAGGATTGAATGTTCCCGCCCCCTTTTCCAGGTCCATCGGCTGCTTTATGATACAGCCTTTATCAGCCCAGTATCTCTGCAGATTAAAAATGATGTCCTGAAAATTCATAGTTTCTTATTTTAATAATATTAATTTTAATAGTCAATTATATCGGGCAGCAGTAAGAACGCTAAAGCCCTATTTTCTTGAAATATTTGAAACTGTCCACATTGCATTCCGTGTGATAGACTATATAATTTTCTATCAGCCTGTACATTTTTTTAAGTGTGTTGGGATTCACTTCAATATCCCTGAAGTCCTCAATCTTTAGATTAAAAAGATCATATAAAAACCTGTAGTCCGATGCACTTAGTACTTCTTTATTTCCGGTAAAACCTGCACATTTCCTACAGAGAACTCCTCCGTCTTTGACCGAAAAGTAAATTTTATGTTTACTAAAAGAATATAAATCACCTAAATTTTGATTACATCTGCTGCAATTTTTAAGCAGAGGTATGTAACCTGTGACTTTTAGGAATTTAATCCCAAAAAAACACATAGTTTTTTTGAGCGATACAACGTCCTCAGAATCCATACTGTCAATCTCATTAAAACAGACATAAATCAATTTAAAAAGAAGTGGGGACGAATCTCCGCCGGAAGCCTGCGTTCTTAAAATTATTTTGCTGATTATCTCGCAGAAGACAAACTTGTAAAAATCCAGAGCAATGTTTTTAAAGCTTTTTATTATTTCTACCTGATTTATAACATCCAGATTTCTCCCTCTGGAAAGCTCCATGTCCACAAGATTAAAAAGTTCAAGCCTTCCCCCGAATTTGCTGCGTATCTTCCTTGCTCCTTTTGCTACCGCACTTATTACATCTCCGTCATGAGAGTACATTTTGACGATCTTGTCCGACTCCCCAAGTTTATATGATTTTAATATAATAGCCTTGGCCTTATAATATGGCATTTTTATTTATCAAAAATAGCGCTGTACTCTTTAATTATATTTATTCCACTACTGGTCCCCAGCCTTGTTGCTCCGGCATCTATGAGTGCCTGGGCATCACTGAATGTCCTTATTCCGCCCGATGCCTTTACTCCTATATTTCTGGTAACGACTTCTCTTATAAGCCTGATATCGTCAAGTTCCACACCTTTTACCCCAAATCCGGTAGATGTTTTTACAAAATCTGCACCTGACCTCTCTATAATGGAACATACTCTTTTGATCTCATCTCTTGTTAAAATTGCGGTCTCTATTATGACCTTGATATTAATATGCCTGTTATATTCGGCTATCTGTTCACGTCTTATCACATTTACAATTATTTTTATCTCTCTTTCAATAAAATCATAGTTGCCGCTTTTTATAGCTCCCAGATTTATTACCATATCAAGCTCATCCGCACCTTTTTTTACATTATCCCTTGCCTCAAAGACTTTTGTCTCTGTAGTATTTGCCCCCAGCGGATAACCTACAACAGAACAGACCTTTACATCGGTATCAAATAAGATTTTCTTTGCCTGCTCTATAAAAGTAGGATTGATACAAACCGCCGCAAAATGATTTTTTTTGGCGTTGATACACAGCTGTTCTATGTCCTTTGAAGTCGCAACGGGATTAAGTAATGTCTGGTCTATTGTCTTGGCCAATTGTTCTTTAGTTAACGTTTTTATCACCCTACCTTAATTTATAAATAAAATAATAATTTTCCTTACATATAACCAAATCTATCCAGCAGCAGTTTTTTCTTGGTCCAGTTTTTTTCAACCTTCACCCATAATTCTAAAAAGACCTTGCAGCCAAATATATTTTCAAGCTCCAGTCTGGACTGCTTTCCTGCTTTCTTCAGCATACCGCCCGACTTGCCTATTATTATTGCTTTCTGTGATGCTCTTTCAGTATAAATACAGCATCTGATATTAATCAGTTTTTTTCCGTCACCAGTAGTGGATTCATAGAATTTTTCTACCCGGACATTTATACTGTGGGGAAGTTCATTATATAGATTCCTGTATAACTTCTCCCTCACAACTTCAGAAATCATTTCCTCTACCGGTTGATCGGTAATTGTATCCTTGTCGTAATATTTAGGTCCCTCCGGAAGAATCCCTGTAAGTATTTTTAGAAATTTATCAACGTTCTGGCCTGTCTTTGCAGAAATTTCACATATACAGTCGAAAAAATCATAACAGCCAAGCTTCTCTTTTTCTTTTTTTATTTTTTGTTTTGAAATAAGATCTATTTTATTTACCAGCAGTAACTTGGGCTGGGGTCTATTTTTTATATGGTCTAAGATATAAAAATCTCCAGCTCCTATTCCCCCTGCCGCATCTACCATCACTGCAATCACATCGGAATCGGTAATAACACTTAAAACTATACTGTTTAATTTCTCTCCTAGCAGATTTCTGGGTTTGAAAAATCCCGGACAGTCAATAAAAATTATCTGGTAGTTTCTGGCATTTAGGACACAGTTTATCCTGCTCCTTGTAGTCTGGGCTTTATCTGAGGTGATAACTACTTTTTTATCCATTGCTTTATTTATCAGTGTAGATTTTCCTACATTTGTCCTTCCGATCAGACCGACAAAACCTGATTTAAAACCTTTTTTTTGAATCATAACTTCAGTCTCATCAAATCCCGGTTTACTCCCCTGCCGTATTCATTTTCTCTTAAAGCGATCCGCTTAAAACCAAATTTTTTATAAAGACTGACAGCACTTTCATTATCGGGATCAACTGTAAGCTCTATCTCCTTAAAATTTTCACCTTTCAAAATATCAACCGCTTTACTCAGAAGCTTACGGCCGACTCCTTTCTTTCTGTAATCCCTGTCGACATAAAAAGCAAAAAGGAAAATTTTATCCTTATGCTCCCAGTCTCTTATGAGTTCACAAACTCCAATGATACCGGAGTAATTTTTTCCTTTCTGGGCTACAATGAATTTTCCGTACCTTATTATTACAGGTATCACCCATCGGTTTATTGAAGCTTTGCTTCCCAGACTTCTCTTTTCTAATTTTTCAATCCTGCTTACTAATTTCCAGTCAAATTCGTTTATCTCTCGTATAAGTATATTATTCATACTAGAAACTAATACTTAAAAATTCAAACAAAAAAGGTATATCTACTACCAATTTTACATTATCTGTCAATAGCTATCTTTATATTCAGAAATGATCTGTGGATGAAAGAAAAGAAATTTTTAGTTATTTTCACTAAGTACAGAGGTATTTTGAATTGCATCCATCCATTGCTCTTCAAAAGAGTCAGGATCCAGTTTCGTGGCAGTTTCGAGAGAAGTCAAAAGATCATTTGATCCATTATATTCTGCAAGAAATAGATCAAGAGTATCAAAGCCAAACTGCAAAGAAATAAAATTTACAAATGATATATATTCTGAGAATATATCATTCTCACCCTGCTTAAAGGTCCGCTTCCCCTTGCTTTCCAGTTCAGAAAGCGGTATGAAATCTCCTCTTGCAATAAACCCTTTTAGAAAATCATTACTTATCGAGTAAGATTCTATAACGCTGCCTGTTATTGATTTATCTGCCAGTGCCTCATCCAGCCAATTATTTTTCTTAGCTGCATTTGGATATAGAGTAAAATAATATGCATGTCCTATCTCATGGAGAAGAGCTATTTTATAGCTTAGGATTTTATCTGCATCGCCGGGACCGGGTTTAAATTCTTCTGCCTTATACATATATACAGCCCCACTTATTACCTGGCCTATTGGCTCGCTTCCATCAAAACCAGGAGGAGTAATACCACCTGATACTATTTCAAATTCTTCTGGTTCTTCGCATAAAAAAATTTCTATTTTTTTACCCAGAGCTTTTCCAAAAATCGTCCTTAAA
Organism: uncultured Actinomycetota bacterium; assembly: GCA_964578625.1. Classification (GTDB taxonomy): domain Bacteria; phylum Actinomycetota; class Humimicrobiia; order Humimicrobiales; family Humimicrobiaceae; genus CAZBSE01. Next base: position 1,473 of record CAZODQ010000018.1, on the reverse strand, counting down.
CCTTCATTCCCATCTTCAGCTATTTTTATATAAATGCCTAAAAATTCTTCATTTACACCATTAAAATAAAATATATAATGCTCTGTTTCAACTTTATTTTTCATTCCCTTTTTATCTGCGGGAGTGATCGGATAAGATTCCTCATTCAGGGGCTCTGAATCAACCACTGTCTCGGAATGATCATCAATTTTTTCATCCTCACTTTCATCCAGATCATCAGACAGAGTATTATCCAGATCATCGGCAGGAGCAACTTCAGTTGAAGACATAGTTTCCGTAGATCCGGTTTTACCAAACTCAAATCCTTCCAGGATCCCAGTCATTCTTTGGATCAAGCTGCACGAAGTCAACTGAAATAAAAGTAACAATAGAACAGCTGCTAAAATTATATAGACTATATTTTTATTTTTCACTTGTCAGTACCTGACTAAGGTTTTTAATATTTTTATATTTATATTAAACTGCAATTTTTAATTTTTGTAAATGATTGTTATAATATTGTATTAATATATAATTAAGATAATTATTATGAAAATTATTAATACTAAAATCATATTCTCTGTTGCATTATTATTGGCAATCATAATATTGAATATTACCGGATGCACCAATACACAGGAGCCCGCCGAAGATTTAACTGTTAAACTATACTGGGATACAGGTACAATATCACCAGAGTATTACTATTATTACAGAATAACCGTAGGCCCAAATCTTAAAGGAGTATTTGAATATCAGCCGGGTTATGGAGAGCCTCCTGCACCAGATATCTGGAAGGTAGATTTCGAAGCCACCCGGAATCAAATGGACGACCTTTACCAATTGATCATGGAAAATAATTTACTTAGGGATCAATGGGAAACAACTGATGAAATAGCTGAAGGCGGAAGTTACAGCTCTATCACAATTGCAGCTAACGATAGTGAGTATAAGATACCAGGCAACACGGAACTGAAAAGTGAAGATATCAAAAAAACTGATAAAGTTTCTGATTATCTAAGAAAAATGGTCCCAGCATATATCTGGGAAGAGATGGAAAACCGGCAAACTCAATTTGAAGAATCCTTTACCTCTGAATAAATCGTAACATAAAATAATTCAGTATCGGTTTGATTAATCTGCAGCTGAAAAATTATAAATTAAAAGTCCTTCTTACATCAGACATCAAACTGTCCTGGATACTTTCCATATCCATCTTATCTTTCTCTTCCCGATGGTCGTAATTATACACATGCAGTATACCGTGTATTATAAGAAACATTATTTCCAGGTCCAGGCTCCAGTCTTTGTCTTCACCTGGAATGTTAGACCTGGCAACTTCGGGACAGATAATTATTTCCCCGACAGTATAATTACCCACGCCGAGGCTTGTCTTTTCCCTATCTGAAATATATGAAAACGATAATATATCGGTTTCCTTATCTGTATTCCTGTATTTCTTGTTTAACTTTCTTATCTCTTCCCTGTCTGAGA
>CAZODQ010000017.1:0-42700 GCA_964578625.1 uncultured Actinomycetota bacterium | reverse complement strand
CTCGTCGGGCTCATAACCCGAAGGTCATAGGTTCAAATCCTATCCCCGCTACCAATTAATAGGCTCTTCACCAACAAAGGGGGCAACCCGCTCTATAAAAACATAGCGCTTTAAATCAGCTCTTCACTAACGACGGCTCAATAAATCATTTTATATTCAGTGAATTTTTATTAATGTCAATTTTAAATTATAATTTGTGTATGTTTTATACCGGATTTAAAAAACTGTTTCGGGGAGATAAATATTTATTTTAAAAGTCCTAAGAAAAAAACTTTAATTAGCAGGATTTCAATAATAATCCTGATAGTGTTTTTATGTATAAGTTTTTCTGCCTGTACTGTTTTTAAAAGTATAAAGAATTTTTTTACAGAAGGTTTTTCAATAGAAGATGATGTTAAAAAGATAACGGAAGTTTTAGATTCATTCTTTGATTTAATTAAAGATAAAAATTACCAGAAAGCATATGAGTATTTAAGCAGCGGAGATAAATCCCGGGGAGATTTGGAAGATTTTAAACAGGATCTTGCAGATGTTACGGATATTATTTCCATAAATATTAATTATGTAGAGATTAATAATAATGCAGCTATAGCAGGTATAGATTTAACTGATTCATATGACGGAGAAGAGAAACTGTACATGGATATAAAAGTATCTCTTATAAGAGAGGAAGATGGAAGCTGGAAGATAGTGTTTTGGAAACAGGGAGATGAGCAAAATTAAAAACTTTATGAAATAGATTTTAAAAAACAAAGACAGGAAGGTATAAATTGATAGTATTATTTATAGGAGATGTTTTTGGAAAGCCGGGAAGAATGATTTTGGAAAGGAAACTGCAGACGATCATAAAAGAAAATAATGTGGACATAATCATTGCTAATGGGGAAAATGCAGCCGGTGGAATAGGGATTTCACCGGATATATGTGATACCTTATTTAATATGGGGATAGATGTTGTGACTTCAGGTAATCATATTTACAAAAAGAGAGAAATTTATGATTATATAGCCAAACAGCCCCGGCTTTTAAAACCTGCAAATTATCCTCCAGGAACTCCAGGCAGGGGATATTATATTCTATCAGATAGAAAAATAAATGAGAATAAAATCGCTGTGATAAATATTTGCGGAAGGGTTTTTATAGAAAATCTGGACTGTCCTTTCAGATGTATGGACAAGATCCTGGAGAATATAAAAGAAGAGACACCGGTAATAATTGTGGATTTCCATGCTGAGGTCACCTCAGAGAAAGTTGCCATGGGATGGTATTTGGATGGTAGAGTAAGTGCGTTGATAGGAACACATACTCATGTCCAGACTGCAGATGAGAGAATACTCCCCGGGGGTACTGCATATATCACAGATGTTGGTATGGTTGGCCCGAGAGACTCGGTTATAGGAGTAAAAAAAGAGAATATAATAGAAAGATTTTTAAAACTTATGCCGCAGAGGTTTATAGTAGCGGAAGATGATTATCTGATCAATGCAGTACTGGTCGATATTAATGAGAAAAGCGGCAGGGCAAATGATATTAGAAGAATAAATTTTGTTGTTAGAAGTGATTGATTATGAATCTAAAGTATTAAATCAAAAATGAAAAAAGAAATATATAAATGCGTATTTGCAAAGGATAAAACTATAATCAGCATCATAAAAACTATCGAGTCTTTTAATATGATAGAAGATGGAGATAAAATACTAATCTCTGTATCCGGCGGGCCGGATTCTAATTTTTTGACCCATTTATTTTACCTGATGCGGCCAATATTTGATCTGACCCTATACGGTTTTTGCATGGACCATATGACAAGAGGCGGAGAATCTGCAAGAGATTCATTATTTGTGCAGGAATTATATAGGAAACTGGACATTGAGTTATTTAGGCAGAGAGTAGATGTAAAGAAGTGGTGCAAATCAAATAAACTTTCATTCCAGGAGGGTGCAAGGAAGCTGAGACTTGAAAAACTGCTGGAAATTTCAGAAAAAAAAGATATAGATAAAATTGCTATCGGACATAATGCTGATGATAATATTGAGACCTTTTTAATGCACCTTATAAGAGGTGCAGGCGCAATGGGCCTTTCCGGCATAAAACCGGTCAGCGGAAAAATTATAAGACCTCTTATTAATACCTTCAGGGATGATATTATAACTTATCTGGATAATAATAAAATATCTTACTGTGTGGACAGAACTAACCTTGAGAATATATATTTTAGAAACAGGGTAAGGAATATTATAATTCCATTTATAGAAAAGGAAAGTTCTACGGAATCCTTTAAATCTAATGTGCTGAGGTCTATAAGCATATTGAGAGATGAAAGTGAATTCTTAAAAGAGTACTCGTCAAATAAACTTTTAGATGAAGCTTCTATAACGAAAGATAAATCAGGAAAGAGTGTTATTTTAATTAAAGTCCCTGTTTTGAGTATAAAAAGATGTGCTGTGGCAGTACAGAGGAGGATTATATTATCTGCATTAGAAATGACTGGTAGTACTCTTAAGGATATAAATTTTAAAAATGTAGAGGATATTTTAAGGATATGTACCGCCGGAGGAGAGAGCAAGGTTATTTATCCGGAAAAAAAATTAAGGGTATTTAAGATAGGCAGTTATATTTATTTTGTAAATACCGTTGTTGCCGGAAACCTGCCTGGTGAGGTTAAGATTTTTCTAAAGGATACCAGGAACACAGGCATGAAAAATAATAGAAAAGAAGTAAAAATAGGAACAAGAATGAAACTGGAAGATTTTAATCTGGATCTCTCATCTGAATTGTTGAAATCAAACAGGGATAAAATAAAGTTTAATCAGGCTGAAGACTCAGAGGCTTTTTTAGATTATGATAAGATTAAACCACCGCTTAAAGTAAGATTTTGGAGGGATGGAGATAAATTTTATCCTCTGGGCATGCAGGAAGAGAAAAAACTCCAGGATTTTTTTATAGACAGTAAAATTCCTGTAAATTTAAGGAGGCTGATTCCGGTGTTTATGGATAGTGAAAAAATAATATGGATAGGAAATTATAGGATTGATAACAGGGTAAGAGTGACTAAAGAAACTAAAGAAGTTTTACATTTGAAGTTATTTCAAAAATGATTTATATATGATTTAATGAACTGGGGTAATCAATGGGATTATATAAACTTAAAGAAATAAACGGGGAAAAAGTCCTGATATACTATAATAAGAAGATAAAGGTCCTCATAGATGAAAAGCAGCTTAAAGAAAAAATAAAAGAATTAGGGCGGGAAATCACTAAAGATTATGAGGATAAAAATCCTGTTTTAGTCTCGGTTTTGAGAGGTTCTTTTATTTTTGTAGCTGATATCTGCAGGGAGATAAAAATACCGGTTACTTTTGATTTTATGGCTGTTTCAAGTTACGGAGATTCTAAAGTAAGCTCCGGTATTGTAAGGATAACCAAGGATTTAGAATTCAGCATAGAAAATAAAGAAGTGATAATAATCGAGGATATAATTGATTCTGGCAGGACTTTAAATTACCTGATAAAAAATTTGCAGGCAAGGAATCCAAAAAATGTGGAAGTCTGTGCACTTTTAGATAAAGATGTTCCCAGGAAAACGGAAAATAAGGTTAAATATAAAGGATTTGATATTCCTAATAAATTTGTGGTAGGATATGGTCTTGATTTTGCAGAAAAGTACAGGAATTTTCCTTTTGTAGGATATATTGAAAATGAATAGTAATTATATTATTATCTATGAAGTAGTGAAAGAAAAAGTATTAAAGGAGTTGTTTTGGATCAGAAAAACAATAAAGGTTTTAAGGGTTTTAGAAGCAGAGGATTTAAAAATATAGCTTTATTAATATTGCTTATAGTGATTATGTTTTTGATTTTCAGGAATCCCCTTTTCCTCGCGTCTGAAGTTGTAGAGCTTAATATGAATGATTTTGTTAAAGCAGTGGAAGAGGGCAGAGTAAATTCTGCAACACCGATGTTGATCAAAGGTGAGGATAAGACAATAGAGGGTGAATTGGCAGATGGGACCAGATTTAAAGTTTCATTCCTAGGAAATTATGAGGTAACACAGTTATTACTGGACAATAATTTACCCTTTAAAGTTGACAATCAGAAGCAGTCCGTATGGCTGCAGATTTTAGTAAGTGCCATACCTTTTATTATAATGTTCGGCCTTATTTTCTTTATGATGAATCAGCTTCAGGGCGGAGGTTCTAAAGTACTTCAGTTTGGAAAGAGTAAGGCAAGGATGGTGACCAAAGGTAAAAAAAGAGTTACTTTTAAAGATGTAGCAGGGGTGGATGAAGCTGTAGAAGAATTAAGAGAAATTGAGGAGTTCCTGGAAAATCCAAGTAAATTTAAGTCCATGGGTGCAAAGATCCCCAAGGGTGTGCTATTATACGGGCCTCCTGGTACCGGAAAGACACTTCTGGCCAGGGCAGTTGCCGGAGAGGCAGGTGTGCCGTTCTTTAGCATCAGCGGTTCGGAATTTGTTGAAATGTTTGTGGGTGTGGGAGCATCCAGAGTAAGGGATCTCTTTAACCAGGCCAAATCAAGCCAGCCGTCAATAGTATTTATGGATGAGATTGATGCAGTTGGAAGGCACAGAGGAGCTGGATTGGGTGGAGGCCATGATGAAAGAGAACAAACTCTAAACCAGCTGCTGGTTGAAATGGATGGATTTGATATTGACAACACAGTAATATTGATTGCTGCTACAAACAGGCCGGATATACTGGACCCCGCTCTGCTCAGACCCGGAAGGTTTGACAGGCAAATCGTAGTAGATAGGCCTGATTCACTTGGCAGGGAGAAAATATTGGAAATACATGCCAGGGGCAAACCGCTGGATAAAAGCGTTAATCTAAAGACCATAGCCAAGCAGACTCCTGGGTTTACGGGTGCTGACTTGGCCAATCTTTTCAATGAAGCATCTCTTCTTGCGGCAAGGCACAACAAGAAAAAAATAAGTATGTTTGAAATAGAAGAAGCAGTAGAGAGGGTCATAGCTGGTCCCGAGAAGAAGACAAGGATCATATCGGAAGAAGAAAAGAGAATAATAGCCTATCATGAATCAGGCCATGCGATACTTTCATATGTTCTTCCCCATACCGATCCTATCCATAAGATATCCATTATTTCAAGGGGCAGAGCACTTGGTTATGTAATTACCCTACCCGAAGAAGACAGGTTTCTAAAGTCAAAAAGGGAACTTTTGGATAATATTACCCAGCTTTTAGGAGGTAGGGTAAGTGAAGAAATGAACTTTAATGATATAACCTCAGGTGCACAGAACGATTTGGATAGAGCCACAAAGATTACAAGAAAAATGATCACAGAGTATGGAATGAGTGAAAGATTGGGTCCGGTTACCTTTAAGGGTGAAGAAGAAGAAGTATTTTTAGGAAAGGAAATAGGCACGAGGCCTCATTACAGTGATGAAATAGCTTCTGCTATAGATGAAGAGGTTCATAATATAATTATGAATAGTTATAACAGAGCAAGAAAGATACTTTTAGAGAACAAAGAAACTTTGAATGACTTAGCCGACGAGTTAATGAAAAAGGAAACTCTCAGCAGGGAGGAAATACTAAAGGTATTATCGAAAGTAGAAAGCAAAAAAAGTAAGAGGGTTGAACAGCTAAGTGTAAAAAGTGGAGTTTCAGGGACCACGGGTAGAGAAGGTAGTGCTGTAAAAAAGAAAGTTACAAAATCAGTTGATAAAAAACAATAAGTATAGCAAAACTTTTATCAAAGAAGCTTTTTTAATATCCAAAAAATAAGTCAAGCATTTTACTAATCAGCTTTAGCATTATCAGGGGATTAGGCACACCAATAGGCAGTGATAAAGATAATTAATAAGAAGATTTTAAATAAATTATATAAAGCGGTTCTATTATTAGATTTAGACATAATATTAATTTGAGACAGGAGTAAGCCAGTGGACAGCAAGATGATAGAAAAAGGAGTAAAGTTGATACTGCAGGGTATTGGAGAAGATATAAACAGGGAAGGCTTGAAAGGAACTCCAAAAAGAGTAGCTGATATGTATAAGGAAATATTCAGTGGAATTGGAGTCGACCCCTCGGAGGAACTTGGACCTATGTTTGATGAAAGCCACGATGAAATAATATTGATCAAGAATATACCTTTCTACTCGGTATGCGAACATCATCTGATACCTTTTATAGGGAAAGCCCATATAGCTTATATTCCCAATAAGACCGGAAAAATCATTGGTCTGAGCAAGCTTACAAGAGTGTTGGATATTGTAGCTAAAAGGCTGCAGGTTCAGGAGAGATTAACATCAATAGTAGCAGATACAATAGTAAAAAAGATAAATCCCAGGGGTACTCTGGTAATTGTGGAGGCAGAACATTTATGTATGAGCATGAGAGGTGCAAAGAAACCAAATGCTGTAACTGTGACTTCTGCGGTAAGGGGTTTGTTTAGGGAGAATGCGGCTTCAAGAGCTGAAGCAATGGCATTAATCAGGTCAGATAAATAAGATATGAAGTTTAAAATCAGGGCATTAAACATTAAAACTGCGGAAGAAGGTCTAAAAGAGTTTAAAAGAATCGGAGCAACTGATGCCGGATCTCATATAATGGTGGGTAAAATATTTCCACTGTCTTTGAAAATAAGAAGCGTCAGTCCTGTAGCTGCAGGTATCTTAAAGCAGGAGATGCTGGCAAGAGGTGGAGATGTAGTGACTTCATGGGATTCACTGACTGAAACCAAAGGCAAGACAGATATTATTATTCAGGGTTCGGTAAATAGTATTAAGAACATGATTGACAAGATAAAGCAGCAGCCATTTGGCCTGAAGGATTTATCTGGTGAGCTGAAAACCTATTTAAACAGGCTGGATGAGAATGAAAAAGTAAAAGAGCTTATCATAGGTAAGCAAAAATTCAATTTGGATAAAGATGTACTGATAATGGGCATCTTGAATGTTACACCGGATTCTTTTTATGACGGCGGGTATTATTTTGAAAAGAAAAAAGCATATAAGAGGGTCGAGTCTATTGTCAGTGAAGGTGCGCATATAATTGATATAGGGGGGATGTCGACCAGGCCGGGTTCGCTTCCTGTGGATATTGATGAAGAAATTAAAAGAATTATTCCAGTAATAGAATATGTCAGTAAAAATCATAATATTTTAATATCTGCTGATACTTACAGATCAGAGGTAGCCAGAAGAGCTATAGCTTCCGGAGCACATATAATAAATGATATCAGCGGCCTTTCGATGGATACCGGTATGGCAGAAGTTGTTGGAAAAAATAATGTTTCACTGGTCATTATGCATATCAAGGGAACTCCTGAGAACATGCAGAAAAATCCGGAATATGAAAATGTAATAGATGAGATTTATGATTACCTTGAGAATAGGGCAAATACAGCAGTTAAATCGGGAATAAAACCAGGTAAAATAATTGTAGATCCCGGGATCGGATTTGGTAAGACGACAGAACACAATCTAAAGATATTAAATAAGATCCGTGAATTTAAAATGCTCGGGTATCCTGTGCTTATAGGGACTTCTAGAAAATCTTTTATTGGTAATATACTGGATTTACCTGTAGAAGAGAGGCTGGAAGGGAGTCTTGCTGCATCAGTTTGCTCGGTCATAGGAGGAGTAAATATACTCAGGGTACATGATATAAAGGAAACCATAAGAGCTGTAAGGATTGCAAAAAGTATTCGCAATAGTTTTTAGTATTATTTAATATGTTTAAGATACTGATAAAAAATCTTAATTTATTCGGCTATCACGGTATAAAGGAAAGCGAGAAGAAGGACGGCCAGAATTTTCGTTTTAATATTGAAATTTCACTAAATAAAGACATCTTTTTAGAAAATGATAGTCTGGAAGATACTCTGAACTATTCCGAGGTTATAAAAATCATAAAAGATATAAACAGTAAACAGAGATTTAATCTACTTGAAACGCTGTCCAGGACAATAGCTGATAGGATTATGGAAATGTCAACTTTAGTAAAGAAAGTATCTGTGAAAATAGAAAAAACAGCTCCTCCGATTAAAGAGAACCTGGGATCAGTCGGTGTGGAACATGTTATGAAACGGGAAGAAAGGGATAAAGATAATTCTAAAAAAACCGGAGTCGATGTTTACTTATCACTGGGCTCAAATATGGACAGAAGGGAAAATAATTTAAGAAAAGCTGTTGATATGATTGGAAGCAACCCAGATATAAAGGTAATGGAAGTGTCTTCCATATATGAGACAGAACCCATGTACCTTAAGGAACAGGATTATTTCTATAATATAGCGGTGCACTGCCGGGTTGATGAAAAACTCGGACCATTTGAGATCATGGGGTTTTTAAAAGGCATAGAGTATGACCTTGGAAGAAGGAAAGCTGATAAAAAATACGGCCCAAGAATAATAGATATAGATTTATTGTATTATGGGAAAATGGCCCTGCAATCTGATTTTTTAACTGTACCACATTTAAAAATAAAGGAAAGAAAATTTGTACTTGTCCCCTTAAGCGAGATAGCTCCAGATTTTAAAGTAGATAGAAAAAAAATAGGGGCAATCCTTAAAAGCGGCAGTCTTACAGGAAAGGTAAATTTGATAAAAAGCTGGTAAAGAAGCCGCTAATTTTATTGATTGAATTAAATAGAAACATAAGATCTTCTTTATATTCTAATCTGTTCCTGCTTTATTTATCTAGCTGCTATTAATCCTTGACTTATGGGCATATGACCATTATAATAGTTATGGTCTTATGCCTATAATATAAGAAAAGATTACAGAGTTAAAAAATATATGATTTTAATCGTTTGTGTTTTAATGAACTATTATGTAAAGGAGGAAAAATGCCGAGAGGAGACGGAACCGGGCCAGCTGGAATGGGTCCTATGACTGGAAGGGCAGCAGGATATTGTGCAGGTTACTCTGTACCCGGATATGCCAATTCTTATGGAGGAAAGTACCCAGGTGTCAGAGGAGCCTTTGGAGGCGGATCTGGCAGAGGTAGAGGATATAGAAACTGGTATTATGCTACAGGTCTATCGGGATGGTCTAGATATAATATGGGTTTACCCGCCTGGGGTGGAGCAGCAAGATATCCGTATCACGGTTATCCATATGGAGCTGATATCAAACCTGAGCAGGAAATAGAAATATTGAAAAGCCAGTCAGAAGACTTGCAGCAGCAGCTGGGTGATATAAGTAAGAGGATCAAGGAAATAAAAAAAGAAGAAAAAGAAGTTAAAAAAGAGTAAATTTTGCGATTGGAAAAGATGTGGGTATTGAGGGTAGATACAAACGATTCCCTGTTTATTTACCCTTAATACCCATACATTATAGCTGGATGGTAATTTGTGAAAGCTGGTATGATTCAGGAGTCTATGCAGGGCGAGGATAATGAGAAAAATTTAATGGAAAGGTTTAATGGTTGCCGGAAGATATTGAATTAGAAAAAAACATATCAACTATTAGAAAAAAATTAATGGTTATAAGTGGTAAGGGAGGAGTTGGGAAAACTACTATTTCAATAAATTTAGCTTGTGCCCTTGCACTTAAGGATTATAAAGTTGGTCTGCTTGATGTGGATATCCATGGGCCAAATGTTGTTAAGCTGTTGGGAATTGATAATGAAAAATTAACGAGTGGCGGAGATTCTAAGATTAATCCGATTAAGTTGTTCGGCAATTTAGAAGTAATAAGCACTGCTTCAATGCTTGAGAATTCTGATACTCCGGTAATATGGAGAGGGCCTTTAAAGATGAAAATAATCAGTCAGTTCTTAAGAGATGTAAATTGGGGTAAATTAGACTATCTAATCATAGACTCACCTCCGGGAACAGGAGATGAACCTTTAAGTATAGCCCAGCTTATAAAAGATCTATCAGGAGCGATAGTAGTAACAACTCCTCAGGAAGTTGCTATGCTTGATTCCAGAAAAAGTATACAGTTTGCAAAAAAACTAAATATACCTTATATAGGAATAATCGAAAACATGAGTGGCTTTGCATGCCCTTATTGCGGTAAAGAAATAAACTTATTCAATAAAGGTGGAGGGGAAAAAGCTGCAGCTGAACTTGGTATAGATTTTTTAGGTGATATACCTATTGATAAAGAAATAGTGGATTTAAGCGATAGTGGAAAGGCATTTGTTAAATATGGGAATAAGAATTCCATTGCCTTTAAAAAAATTGAAAAGGTTATATCGAGGATTGAATCAGTTCTTAATTCCAATAGAAATAAGGTAAAAAATAAATGAGTATGATTTATGGCCCGGTATTATCCAGGAGATTTGGGTATTCATTGGGAATTGATATAATTCCGTTTAAAATATGTACCTACGATTGTATTTATTGCCAGTTGGGAAAAACTACAAATAAAACCACTGAAAGAAAGAAATATATTAATATAGATATGGGCGTTTTTTTAAAAAGTCTGAAAAGTGTGATAAAAGACGTTAGGAAAATTGATTATATTACTTTTTCAGGATCGGGTGAGCCTACTTTAAATACAGATATTGGGATTTTAATAAATAAAATAAAACAGTTGACCAGTATACCTGTTATAGTTTTGACTAATGGAAGTCTTCTTTACAGAAAAGGAGTAATAGAATCAATTAAGGATGCGGATTTAATAAAAGTGTCACTTGATGCTACCGATGAGGTGTGTTTTAGAGGTATAAATAAACCTTCTCCTAGTATCACTTTTAAAAAGATTTTAAATGGTCTCAAATTACTTTTAAATAATTTTAATGGAAAGATATGGTTAGAAGTAATGGTGATTAAAAATATAAATGACAGTATTGAACAGGCAGGGCAGTTTAAAAAAGTAATTGATTATATAGATAAAATTGGTAAGGGTATAGATAAAGTACATCTGAATACGCCGATTAGGCCCTCAGAGCCGGGTGAAGTTTTAATACCTGATAGTTTAAGATTAAAAGAGATAAAAGATATTTTGGGCAAAAAGGCAGAGATAATAAGATATGTGAGGTCAAGATTTAAAGAACTGCAGAATAGCAAGCTGGAAAAGGAAATAGTAGAATTGGTGAAGAGAAGACCCGTTAGTGCAAATGAGATAAGCAATTCATTGCAGGTAAATATTAGTCAAGTTATTAAATGTTTAAAAGACCTTATAGAACAGGAGAAGATTAAATTAAGATTGTATGGAGATAAGAATTATTACTATTTGTAATGCTATTAAAAAATACTATCTTTAGTATTAAATGTTTTTTTATAATTTATAAGGAAGGACTTTATAATGAAAATCGCAATTTCAACCGATGGACAGTATGTATCCCCTCATTTTGGGCGGTGCCCTACATTTACGATATTGGAAATGGAAGATAACGATTTGATAAATAAAGAAACGATTAGTAATCCCGGACATCATCCCGGTTATCTACCGCAGTATTTAAGTAAGATTGGCGTAAGCTGTATAGTTGCAGGGGGAATGGGAATGAGAGCAAGAGAACTTTTCAAGCAGGCGAATATTGATACTATACTCGGTATTGAGGGCAAAATTGAGGAGGTTATAAGTAAAATTTTAAATAATTCTCTGGAAGGTGGGGATAGCATCTGTAAACCGGGTTTAGGTAAGGGATATGGTATAGAAAAAACAGAGTGTGATCATGAATAATTATATATAATTATTTTTAATAATCTTGAAAGGAGTGTTATTCATGCCAAGAGGAGACGGAACGGGACCTGCCGGTAAGGGCCCTGGAACTGGAAGAGGTTTAGGGCGTGGAGGAGGTAGAGGTAGAATGGGAGGACAGAGTATGGGCCCCGGTGGAAAATGTGTATGTCCGAGCTGCGGTAATAAGGTTGATCATAAAATCGGGATTCCTTGTTATGAAATGGTCTGTCCAAAATGTGGTACTAAGATGGTCAGGGATAGGGTATAAAGATGACAGCAAGACCAATATTGGACAAGATAGTAAATACAGTACCACTATTTGTTTATTACAAGCCGCAGGGCATTCCCATTAGTAAATTAGATGAACTGAATTTATCCTTGGAAGAAATTGAGGCTTTAAATCTAAAGGACAGGCAGGGATTGGAACAGACAGAAGCTGCAAGGAAGATGTGTATATCGAGGTCTACTTTCCAGAGGCTGTTAAAATCTGGGAGAAAGAAAATCATCACTGCAATAGTAGAGGGAAAAGCAATAAAACTTGTAGGAGGTAATTATATCCCTGATAAGGATATTGTCAGGAAAAAGTGTCTCAGGGGTAGTTATCATTACCTTATTAAAAGAGAAGATTTGAAGCAAAGTAACCAGGAATATAAAGTAAGTAAAATAAGATGTCCCAAATGTGGTAAGAGGCTGATTAAATTTAAATAGTTTTTAAAATTAATATTAAGCAAAGGCAGGAGGCCAGTAAAATGAAAGTTGCAATTTCTTCTGATGGGACAACTCTTAAGTCTAGTGTAGATCCCAGGTTTGGGAGGTGCCCTCATTTTATTATTTACGACACTGAAAATGACAATTATAAACATGTCATAAATAAGAGCAGCCAGGCATCCGGAGGTGCAGGCATCCAGGCTGCGCAGATGATTTCTGATATGAATGTAGAATCAGTGATAACAGGGAACATCGGTCCTAATGCGTTTAGAGTTCTCAATGCAGCTTCCATAAAAATTTACTCGGGAGCCACCGGCAGTATAAAGGATGCTGTAGAAAAGTTTAAAAATGGTGAATATGGGCAGACTTCCGGCCCTGATGTAGGGTCCCATTTTGGGATGGGCCGGCAGTAAGCAGAAGCAGGTGGTGAATTGATAATATCAGTTGCCAGCGGCAAAGGCGGTACAGGGAAGACAACTGTAGCTGTTAATTTAGCTTTATCCTTAAATAACGTCCAGCTGCTGGATTGTGATGTTGAAGAACCTAATAGTCATATTTTCCTAAAACCGGTTTTTGAACGTAAGGATAATGTTTATATTCCCGTTCCCAGAGTGGACCAAAAAAAATGTGATGGCTGCGGACGCTGTAAGGAAGTTTGTGTATATAATGCTATTGCAGTAACCAATAAAAAAGTACTTATCTTTCCTGAATTATGCCATGGCTGCGGTTCCTGTGCATATTTTTGCCCGTATGATGCCATAAAGGAAGAAGACAGGGAGATAGGTGTTGTAGAGATTGGAAAAAAAGATGGGATTCAATTTATACACGGGAAACTTAACATAGGACAGATGATGGCACCGCCGGTTATCAAAGCGGTTAAAAAGCATATTAACCGGAAAAAAACTGTAATCATCGATGTGCCTCCGGGGACTTCCTGTCCGGTAATTACTGCCGTAAAAGATTCTGATTTTGTTATTCTTGTAACAGAACCCACACCATTTGGATTAAATGACATGTCACTGGCTGTGGAAGTGGTGCGAAAACTTGGGATTCCTTTTGGTGTTATAGTGAACCGTTCAGGTCTGGGTAATAAGAAAACAGATGAATATTGTATAGGTGAAAACATTCCCATACTGATGAGAATACCTTTTAGCAAAAAAATAGCCGAGATTTACTCCCGCGGTGATCCTATAGTAGAGGCACTGCCGGAATATAAGGAAAAATTCGGGGTGTTATTTGAGAAGATAAAAAAAGCTGCGGGCAAAATATGATCAAGGGTAATTAAAATGAAAGAAATTGTTATTATAAGCGGAAAGGGCGGTACAGGGAAAACAGTCATTACTGGTGCATTTGCTGCTTTAGCAAGGGACAAGGTTATTGCTGACTGTGATGTGGATGCAGCGGATTTGCACCTGCTGCTTGATCCCAAAATAAAAAAATCACATATTTTTAGAAGCGGTGTCACAGCTTTTACAAACAAGAAATATTGTGAAGGCTGCGGTGCCTGCAGTATAGTATGCAGGTTTGAAGCGGTAAAAGAAGATTTTTCCATAGATCCTATTTCCTGTGAGGGATGCGCATTTTGCAGTTTTATCTGTCCGCAAAATGCTATTGAAATGAAAGTAAACACTTCAGGTGAGTGGTTTATATCCCAGACCAGATTCGGACCATTGGTTCATGCCAGATTGGGCATTGCCGAGGAAAATTCGGGAAAACTGGTTTCTCTGGTCAGGCAAAAGGCGAAAGAGATTGCTGAAGAAAAAGGTTACAGTTGGGTTATTATAGATGGATCGCCGGGGATAGGCTGTCCGGTAATTGCCTCTATTACCGGTGTGAATTGTGCGGTAGTGGTAATTGAACCAACACTTTCGGGGATGCATGACGCAGAAAGGGTAATCAATGTCGCCAAACACTTTAACATTCCTGTAAAAGTAATAATAAATAAGTATGATTTAAACTGTGATATTACTGAAAAGATAGAGCAATGGTCTAAGGATAGAAATATTCAGGTCCTTGGCAAGGTAGTTTTTAGTGAGGCTGTGGTAAGATCGGTTGTTGAAGGAAAAACTATAATAGAATATTCAAATAATAAAGTAACGAAAACATTAAGTAACATATGGAGGGTGCTTGAGGGAGAATTAGCAGGTTAGACCAAAATAAAGGAGGGTAAATGCTATTGAAGAGTACAATGAAAAGTGCCACTGGCTTTTAATTATAAAGAAACCGCAGAGGAAATAAAAAAATGGAAGCAGTCGTTCTTTTTGACAATGAGAAAATTAATAGAAACCTGCGTACCGGATGGGGATTGTCTATACTAATTGACAAAAAGATATTGTTTGATACGGGAGAAAACGGCCACTGGCTTCTGGAGAATATGAGAAGTTTAAAAGTAAATATTGATAGGATAAAGGCAGTTGTAATATCTCATGATCACTGGGACCATACAGGAGGTCTATGGGAGATTTTAAAAAACAGGGAAGGACTTAAGGTTTACGCGTGCCCGGGTTTTAGCCCAGAATTCAAAAAGGAAGTAAGAAGACTGAAAGGTGAACTTAAGGAATCAGGAAAAGTCACAAAGATTGCAGAAAATATATTTGTAACGGGCGAGATTGCCGGTGAATATAAAGGAAGGTATATGCCCGAGCAGACTCTGGTCATAAAAACTGATAAAGGGCTTACAATAATTACCGGATGTGCCCATCCCGGGATCATAAGGATTGCAGCGCAGGTCAAAAAAGATTTTGGGAATAGAAAGATTCACCTCGTGTTTGGAGGATTCCACTTGATTGATAAATATAGGCCGGAAATAAGATCTGTAGCAGAAGAGCTCGAGGAAATGGGGGTAGAAAAAATTGGTCCTGCTCATTGCTCAGGATATGATGCGAAGCTGATTTTTAGGGAAGTATATGAAGATGCGTTTGTCTCCATAAGAGCAGGGGTAAAAATTGAGATTTAAGAGGATAATAAAAGTTTTAATATGAATCTTGAAAAATAGAAGCTGATTAAATGCAAAAGGGGGTGAAAATATGCCAATTTTCAGTTATATATGTAAAGATTGTGGGGAGAAGTTTGATTTATTTATTAGAATTGGAGGAAAAGATGAGAAGTTGATTTGTAAGAAGTGCGGTAGTAAAAATATCCAGAAAACCTTTTCTTCTTTCAGCTTGGGTTCGTCATCCAGCAAGGGTAGCAAATCTGATAGTTCTTGTCCTACCGGGACTTGTCAGTTTGACTAACTTTATAAAAATGTGATTAATCCTGTAGTCTTATTATTTATTCTAAGTAAATTAATATAAGGAGGTAGAAGTGATAGGACAGGTAAAAAAGCCTATTGAGGAGGTTCTTGATTATCTTGATGGTAAAAAAAGGATAGTGATATATGGTTGCGGCGGTTGTGCTACAGTTTTTCATACTGGTGGTGAACCTGAAGTTAATGATATGAAAGATATCCTTATTGAAAATGGAAAGGATGTATTAGCAGCTATATCACCACCATTTGGCGAATTTACGTGCTATGCTCCCTGGAGTAAAAAACGTATGGCCAGTTATAAAAAGCAAATTAGTGATTGCGATGCTATTATCATGCTTTGTTGCGGTGATGGTTTACAGGTAGTGCGGGAATATATATTAGAAAACGAGTTTGGTTTAACCAAGTCTATTTATCCGGCAACCAATCCTGTGGGGCATATGGGCGGTGGCCCCAGCTTATTCAGGGAAAAGTGTATTCAATGTGGAGAATGCGAACTTGGTAAAGTAAGTGGTATCTGTCCTATGACTCAATGTGCAAAAGGATTGCTTAATGGGCCATGTGGTGGAACAAAAAGAGACGGGAAGTGCGAGGTAAATCCTGATAACGAATGTGCATGGGTTTTAATATATAAAAGATTAAAAGAATTAGGAGAACTTGATAAGATGAGGGAAATCATTCAACCTAAAGATTGGAGTAAAATGCAGAGACCAAGAGAGCTAAAGGTGGAGCCCCTTTCTCTTGAATAATGTTTATCTTAAGATAGTTTTAGAAATTTTGATAAATAATAGGAGGAATTAAATGGTTGAACTGTTTAGAAAAATATTGCAGTCAGATAAATTTATTATAACTGCTGAAATTGGCCCGGTAAAGGGTACTAATGTGCAAAAAATGATTGATAATATAGAAATTCTTAAGACAAAAGTTGATGCATTAAATGTTACAGATAACCAAAGTGCTGTGATGAGGTATCCTTCTCTGGGAACATGTCTTCTTATAAAAGAGCATGGAGGAGAACCTATATTTCAGGTAACATGCCGTGATAGGAATAGGTTATCAATTCAGGCCGATCTACTTTTTGCATATTCCAGGAGTATAGGAAATGTTCTCTGCCTCACAGGGGATTCTCTTAAAATGGGGGATCACCCAGAAGCTAAGCCTGTTTATGATATTGATTCAGTTCAATTAATACAGCTTGCACGTGTTTTAAATTCAGGAAAAGATCTCTCTGGAAACAATCTTGATGGCGGAGTTGATTTTTGTATTGGTGCATCTGCCACCCCATCAGCAGATCCGATTGAACCGCAGCTTATTAAATTTGAGAAAAAACTAAAAGCGGGAATTGATTTTGTTCAAACCCAAGCTGTCTATAATCTAGATGAGTTAAATAGATTTGTAGATTACAGCAGGAACATAAATAAGAATATAAAAATATTAGCAGGAATAGTCTTATTGACTGGTGCCGGGATGGCAAAATGGATGAATGAAAATATTCCTGGTATTTCTGTTCCTCAAAATTTAATAGATGAATTAGCTAAAATGCCAAAAGGAGAAGGATTGTTAAAGGGAATAGAAATTGCTGGAGGTCTAATAAGAAAAATAAAGGATGAAAAGATATGTGACGGTGTACATATCATGGCTATTGGCAAGGAAGAAAAGGTACCTGATATACTGAAAGCTGCAGGGATTTTGAAAGCCTAAAAGAATAAAGTGATAGACATAGACACTTAAGAAGGAGAAAAAAGTATTATCACTTTTTAGCATTTATTTATTCTTGGAATAATAGAAATTAAAAAAATATAATTAGGAAATTGATTGAACTTTTGGTTTCAGGGTAACTTTAGCCTTTACAGAATTTGAAACAAAGCAGCTCTCTTTGGAAATTTTTAGCAAATTTTCTGCTATTCTTATATCTCCTTTAAATTTAACTGTTATCTTTGGTCTAATTGTTATCTTAGAAAATAGATATCGCATTTCAACTAGTTCAACAGTTCCCTCAGCAGGACTTTCATAGCTTATAAATTTGAGCCCTCGCTTTTCAGCATAATATGAAAATGTTGTCATAAGACAAGCATTAACTGATGTTACTAAAAGGTCCTCAGGTGTCCAGGTCCCTTTCTTACCACCAAATTCGGCTGGAGTTGATAATTCAATAGAAGGTTTATTCCCGGATTCAATAATACCTTCTCCTTTTCCGGTTAACTTTATATTTGTTCTATATATAAATTTTTTGACTTTTACTTTATAATCATTCATTTTTTAATGCTATAAATTTTTAATATCTCAACTTTTTCCTTATTAATAAAAAATTCACTGTCTATTTAAAAGAAATTTAATCTTCTTTCTGTTGCTATAATATTTTTATTTCTATCTAATTTTCTCTAATAGAATTTTCTTTAACCGGTCAAGAGAAATTTTATAAGGTTGAATCTGAATGCCCATCCAGTCTGAAAATTCTAGAATTTTTTCAGGGTGATCTGAACTGTATTTTTCCCAGAATCCAATTCCGTCCAGCAGGACAGCTCCTCCGGTATGCTTTGGGAAATTTTCATTGGCCATTGCTTTATCCCAATCCTGAAAGACATTATGTCTGTACAGTATCCATCCTGGTGTGAGCCACCAGATTTTTTCACCATTAGCTATAGTATTTTCTATATTTTCTCTTTCTTTTTCACTAGCTAGCATATCTATACAATAGCTGGCATTTATTCTACTAATATTTTTATCTTGCTGTTTTATTATGTCATCTATAGTCTTATTCGGTACTTTGATGTTGATGTAACAATATTTTTCTCCATACACTACTATAATATTTTCAGAATATTTTTTAGCAAGAATTATTTTATCCATAAGCTGGCTTTCAAGTTCTATAGAGTCTTCATGTCTACCCGGTTTTGTATATAAAATTTTTCCAGCATCCAAAAATTTGCTATTTTTCAGGTAATTTAGCTCGGGAGCCATTGTCCCGCAGGAAACAATAACATAATCTTTGAAAGATTTTTTTTTCATTTTAATACTTTCTTAAAATTCCAGATATATCCTTTTTTAAGATTATTATCATGAATTACTACACTGGAAAATTCCTTTTCCAATACAAAATTAGCATTTGATATTATTTGTTTAAGCTTGTCTGTATCCACATGTTCTGGGTAAACTGAAATTAAACCGTTGTTTTTTAGGATTCTATAAACTTCACTCAGTAGCATTGATAATTTTATGTCACCAATAGAAAAATACCAGAATATATCATAAAGAAGTACTATATCTATTGATTTATCTGCCAGTGGTATAACTTTTTTAAATTCTTCTTCTATTATCTTAATGTTTCTGAGATTTTCTAAATCAGATTTCTCCTTTAATGTGTTAATTTTATTTTTATTCATATCCATAGCATAAACTATACCATCTTTATTAATTATATTGGCAGCTGGTAAAGTATAATTTCCTTCACCACAACAGCAGTCAAAAATTGTATCTCCTTTTTTAATTCCCAATTTTTTTAAAAGTTTTATGGCGTATTCTTTTATACGCTTGTCAACTTCAATCATTTTAATTATCAGACATGTCTAAATATTCTAAGTATAGAAGATTTTAATGATTTATATTTTTCATGTCAAGTTTTGGGTATAAACCCAAAATTAGATTTTAATAAAATAAACATTTTATGTTAGAATTATATAATTTAAAGATATTTCATAGTAATTATGGGAATATAAAATTTGTTAGGTTTATTCTAAAAATTTTATTTTAAAGCACAGAGATCAATCAGATTAATTAAAACTTAATGGTTTTGAGTTTAATTAAAGCGGTAAAATTAACAATAATTATGTCAATAAGATATAAAAGAAGGGTATGGAAAAGTGAAAAAATTAATAAATTTTAAAGATATAGATAGAGCAAGAAAGATATTAGATTTGGGAGCAACCACAAGTATAAAGGAGATAAAAGATAAGTATAGAAAACTGTCATTAAAATATCATCCGGATAGACATAACAATAGTTCAAAGAAAAAGAAATACGAAGAAAAAATAAAAGAGATAAATAATTCATATGAGATTCTTATAAACTACTGCATAAAATACCCTATTTCTTTTGATGCCAAAGAAGCAATGGAAATCGAAGAGGGAGAATATATTAAGCAGCATTTTAAAAGATTTTATGATGAGCGGTGGGGTGTATAGATTAATGCCCAAGACAGAGCCTTTTGAAAAATATACAGATCGATATGAGAATTGGTTCGAAAGAAATAGATATGTATATCATTCTGAAATCAATGCTATTAGAGAAGTTTTACCAGACTTTAAAGATGGCGTAGAGATTGGTATTGGAAGTGGAAGGTTTGCTGAGCCTTTGGGTATTAAATTTGGAATTGAACCTTCAAGTAAAATGAGGAAAATTGCAAGGAGTAAAGGGATAAAAGTAGTAGAAAGTGTTGCTGAAAACCTTCCTTTTAAAGATTGCAGTTTTGATTTAGCTTTAATGGTAACTACGCTTTGCTTTTTGGATGATGAAGTAAAAGCTTTTAGGGAGATGTATAGGGTATTAAGATATGGCGGTTATTTTATTAATGGATTTATAGACGAAAATAGCAGAGTTGGAAGAATATATCAAAAAAATAAACAAAAAAGTGTTTTTTACAGAATAGCAAATTTTTTTAATACAGAAGAAGTGGTAAAGCTGTTAAAAAAGACAGGTTTTAAAGATTTTAAATACAGGCAAACAGTCTTTAATACTCTTGACAATATAAACAAGGTAGAGAAGGTAGAGGAAGGTTATGGGGAAGGCTCTTTTGTGGTAATAAGGGCACAAAAATAAAGATTTGGGAAGGTAAAAATATGAAGCTACATCTGGAATGTATACCCTGTTATATAAGGCAAGCTCTTGAAGCAGTACAAATGGCAACTGATGATAAAAAATTACATGAGCGGATTTTAAAGAAGTGTTTAATAATAGCATCTAAATTTAATACAAGCGATTCTGGTTTTATTCTTCACTCTAAAATTCAAAAGGCCATAAAAAAAATACTGCCGGATGGTGATCCTTACAGAGAAGTGAAAAAAAAATATAATCATATAACTCTTGGGTTAGTAGATAAATTAGAAGAGATAATAAGAAACTCAAAAGATTCATTTGAAGCCAGTCTTAGAATATCACTGGCCGGGAATATTATTGACTTTGGTCCAAATGTCGCCTTAAACAGAAGGATTCTACAGGAAGAAATAGAAAAGTCTTTATCACAGAGTATGGATATAGAGAAAGTTAAGTTACTAAAAGAGGAAATAGATAACGCAAAAAGAGTTTTGTTTATCGGTGATAATGCAGGAGAAATAGTACTGGATAAGATTTTTATAGAAAATCTGCCTAAGGAGAAAATCACTTATGTAGTAAGAGGAGGGCCTGCCCTGAACGATGCTACCATGGTAGATGTAAAAATGGTCGGTATGATGAACTCTGTAAGGGTTATAACAACCGGTCTGGATATGCCTGCTGCTGTACTTCCTTTGTGCTCTAGTAAGTTTTTAAATGAATACAGGAAATCAGATCTGGTTATAGCTAAGGGTCAGGGAAATTATGAGTCGTTATGTGATGAAGATAAAAATATATTTTTTCTTTTAAAAATTAAATGTCCTATAGTAGCTGAAAATTTTAATGGTAAGTATAAAGTAGGCGATATAGCAATAGATAGAATTAGTTAGTTTTGCATATTTATGCTTTCTATTATCTTATATCGGTAATTTAAAACCAGTTTTATTTAAATCCAATCGAGTAATTAAAAAGCTTGATTTCTCATTTGAAAAGTGTTACTTTCTAAATAATAGTAACACTTTATTGAAAGGGGAGATATGCATATACCTGATGGGTTTGTAGACCTTAAGACAGCAATTTCTACCGGTGTGGTATCTGCGGGAGGGCTGGCTGCAGCGATTTATAAAGTAAAAAGTTACTTTAAGGCAAAGGTTATAGCACTGATGGGAGTTGTAAGTGCTCTGATTTTTGCCCTGCAAATGATTAACTTTACCATACCGGGAGGAACTTCCGGACATCTACTGGGGGGAGCCCTTGCTGCAATAATACTAGGTCCTTATGCAGGAGTCATAGTAGTGGCAGTGGTTTTAATTGTTCAGGCATTTATTTTTATGGATGGCGGAGTGGTTGCTTTAGGCTCCAATATCTTTAATATGGCTATTATTGGAGTTTATGGTTCTTATATGATTTACTGGCTGATATGCAAAATGTCAAAATCAAAAGTTGTTTTTTTTACTGCTGTTGCACTTGCTTCATGGCTTTCAGTAGTGGTTGCTTCTTTCTTTGCTGCGCTTGAACTGGGGATTTCAGGGACTTATGCTATGGGAGTCACGTTAAAAGCAATGACCGGGGTCCATGCCTTAATAGGGATTGGAGAAGCGATAATCACTGTTGCAGTAGTGGCTTTTGTAAATAAAGTAAGGCCGGACCTTATATTGACCAGGAAGGGAGATCTAAATGACAGATAAACGAAATTATATATTTGTAATAGTAGGAGTGGTTGCTGCTCTTATAATTGCTATGTTTATATCTTTTTTTGCATCGTCTTTTCCCGATGGTCTGGAAAAGGTGGCTGAAAATCTCGGATTTATAGATAAAGCTGAAGAAATAGCTCCGGAAGGTATTTTCTTAATCCCCGACTATGCTGTGAGTGGTGTGGAAAGCGAACTGTGGCAGACATCTCTGGCAGGACTTTCAGGCGTGCTCATTATTACGGCCATTTTTGGAATTGTATATTTGATTTACAGGGCTACAGGTAGAAAACAGTAGTTTTTCAAAATAAAAGAAGATTAAATTCATTGAGCAGCATTTTAAAAATCAGAGAAAAAATAATAATAACCCTGGTTAATGTGTTTTTTATAGTAAGTGTCAGAAAGGGACAGTATTTAATATTGTCCATTTACCTTCTGGTTGTGATTTTTATTTTGTTATTATTTAAACCTGATTGGAAGAAGCTTATAAGAAGAGCCCCGCTGGTATTTTTGTATCCTTTTTTGGTCTCGGTTTTCATTCCCTTTTTAAACGAAGGTAGAGAGGTAGTTAGGATCGATTTGAAACTCTTTGCCTTTACAATAACCGATAATGGGCTGGCAATCTTTACCACAGTTCTAATAAAATCATTTCTGTGCATATTGCTGGTAACCTCACTGCTTTTATCCAGTGATGAAATGGAACTGCTGGGAGGCTTAAGAAAAATATACTTTCCCTCCATGATAGTTTCCATAATTTATTTGATGTACAGATATACTTTTTTAATAATAGAGGAATCCAAAACCGGGCAGATGGCTATAAAAAGCAGGGTATTCAAAAGATATTCATACAGTACCATAAATAAAAAACTGACTCATCTTATGAGCAATCTGTTTATAAAGTCTCTCGACCGGGCGGAAAATATATACAGATCTATGGAAAGCAGAGGATTTGACGGGAATTTTTATATAGTCGAAAATAAAAACAGGATGGAAACTTTAAATATCATAATGCTTTTAATTTTTATCCTTTTACCCATAGCCTTAAAAGCTGCCGAAGTGCTTGATATTATATAGTGCATACCATAAATTTAGTTAAGGAGTTTATTTTATTTAAATGTACAATGGAAAAATAATTGAAATAAAAAACCTTCATTACAAGTATCCTGTAAACAGGAGACTGAGCGGAGACACAGACGGCTATAAAGAGGCTTTGAGGGGAGTGAGTTTTTCTGTAAGTGAGGGAGAGAGGATATCGATCATAGGGCCAAACGGTGCCGGTAAATCAACATTAATGTTAAATGTAGCTGGCCTTCTGGAAAGAAAACACCGGAAGGGTGAGATATTTATAGCTGGCAGGAGATTAAACGGTAAAAATATTTATGACATACGTGAAAAGATAGGATTCGTGTTCCAGGATCCCAATGACCAGTTGTTTTCAATAAAGGTTTTTGATGACGTGGCTTTTGGTCTTATAAATTATCTGGTCAAAAAAAAAGACAGACGAGCCAGGGATAGGAAATACCTGGAGGCAATTGTAAGGGACTGTTTAAAAAAAGTAAATTTGGGAAAAATAGAAGATGAAATTTCACATTTTTTAAGTTATGGAGAAAAAAAGCTTGTATCCCTGGCCACTGTATTATCCTATGATCCGCAAATATTGATTCTGGATGAACCTACGGGTAATCTGGATCCCAGAAACAGGTCCAATTTTATAAAGTTAATCGGAAACATGAAAAAAACTATACTCATTGCTACCCATGATCTTGATATGGCATATGATTTCTCCGGCAGATGTATAGTGTTGAATAAGGGGAAGATTATATCTGATGGAAATCCGAAAAAAATTTTAAGTGACCGGGATTTTTTAACGGACAATGGCCTGGATCTGCCGCTGATATTAAAGGGAACTAAGAAATGGGAGTAGTTTTACTTTAGGAATGATTATTTAAAATATCCACTTTATTACCTGCTTTACATGTATATTATAAAATAATAATATAAAAATTTAGAACTATTCTATTTTATATAATTAGTTATAAAACAGTATTATGCTCTCTGTGAATGAAGCTCAAGATAAAGTACTCGGATGCAGGATAAGCATTAAGACTGCATATGTCCCCATACTTGATAGTTTAGGATCAGTGCTGGCGGAAGATGTCATATCAAATGATGACATTCCTGTCTATAATAATTCTGCTATGGACGGATATGCATTAAGAGCGAAAGATGTAAAAGAAGCGGGTAAAAACTGCCCTGTAAGACTAGTGCTGCTGGATGAGGACTTACCTGCAGGCAGGTTACCTTCTGTAAGAATAAATCCAGGGTACTGCATATCCATTATGACCGGTGCTCCCATCCCAGTTAACTGCGATGCAGTAGTAATGAAGGAGGATACAAAAAAAGATGGTAAAAGTATTCTAGTTTTTAAAAGATGCCTAAAAGGGGAAAATATAAGATACAGGGGGGAAGATATAAATAAAGGCGATATGGTCTTAGGGAAAGGGGTCAGGATTTTCCCTGCGGATATCGGAGTTATGGCGTCACTTGGTAAAAGTAAAGTGCTTGTCAACCAGCCTCCACTGGCAGGAATCATATCAACAGGAGATGAGCTTTTAAATATAGACAGAGGATTAGAAGCAGGAAAGGTAAGAGACAGCAACAGCTATTCTTTGTCTGCTCAGCTTGCAGAAATAGGTATAAAATATATCCGGTACGGCATAATAAGGGATAAGAAGGAAGCCTTGAAGGGAAAAATATTAAAAGTCCTGTCAGAGTGTGATATCCTGCTTGTAAGCGGAGGAGTCTCTGTCGGTGATTATGATTTTGTAAGGGAGATACTGGTTGATATTGGAGCGAAACTGGTTTTCTGGAAAATAAACCAGAAACCCGGAAAGCCGCTTGCTTTTTTGACTTATAAGGATAAATTTATATTCGGACTGCCGGGCAATCCCGTATCGGTTATGGTCTGTTTTGAAATGTATGTAAGGCCGCTGATCATGAGGATAATGGGGAATAAAGAATTATTCAGACCTGTAATACGGGCCAGAGCTTCTCATGGTTTTAAAAGGAGTGGGGGAAGAACAGATTTTGCCAGGGTAATCCTTAAGAAGAAGGGCAATAAGTATTTCTTTGAGTCTACCGGCATGCAGGGTTCTGGGATATTGACTTCAATGGTAAAAGCTGATGGTATTGCAGTTTTCCCTGAAGATGCAGGTGATATAAAAAAAGACAGCGAGGTCAAGGTTTTTTGCTTAAAGGATAAATAATTCAATATAAATGTTTAAACTTTTTATTTTAAATAATATAATTCAAGGTAATAGTAAACAGTATTTGTGAAAATTGAATATTGTCTCCGACTTAAATCTTCTAAGGCTTTAAAGCTATGAAATTTAAGCGGTAGGGTTAACCGGGAAACAGGTTAGCCTCCCATGTTTGGAAAGGAGACTGAGTTTGGATTATTTTATTAAGCCGGCAAGAGCTCCTTGCTGGCCTTTTATTTAATACGATTAATCTGCTATACATAAATTTTGATAAATCACAGCAGCTTTGATTGAGTAAGTTTTTATTTAAGATATCCGAAAAAAGAAAAAATAATAACTGAAAGGAAAAGTTTTATATGAAAAATTTAAAATTACTAAAGACAAGCTTTATTTTTACAATATCCATATTTCTAATTATCGCCTTAGTTTTTATATTTTCCTGTAAGGCAAAGAATACGGAGATCATCCTTGCAACTACAACCAGCACTTATGACAGCGGACTGCTGGATGAACTTATCCCTGCTTTCGAGGAGAAAACAGGTTACGAGGTAAAACCAATAGCTGTAGGAACCGGGGAAGCCATTGCTATGGGGGAAAGAGGAGAAGCAGACGTGTTACTGGTACATTCAAGGGCAGCTGAAGATAAATTTGTCCAGGATGGTTATGGAATAGATAGAAGAGATGTAATGCACAACGATTTTGTAATAATAGGTCCTGAAGATGATCCAGCCGGTATTGCAGGCCTAACGGCGGTAGAGGCTTATACGGCTATATCTGAAAATGAAGCTTTATTTGTATCAAGAGGAGATGATTCCGGCACAAATAAAAAGGAGATAGCAATATGGAGTGAGGCAGAGATTACCCCTAAAGGCGAGTGGTATATAGAGAGCGGACAGGGAATGGGAGCAACCTTAAGAATTGCTGATGAAAAACAGGCATACACTATGAGCGATAGGGGGACTTACTTGTCGCAGAAGGCAAGCTTAAGCCTTATCGTTCTGGTTGAGGGTGATGAGATATTATTCAATCCTTATGGTGTAATTCCCGTAAATCCGGAGAAACATAAGGATATTAATATAAATTATGAGGGAGCTGTTGCTTTTGCCGAGTTTATAACCGGAGAGAAAGGGCAATCTATTATCAGGGAATTCGGTGTGGAAGAGTACGGCCAGCCTCTTTTTTATCCGGATGTGATTAAATAATTATGGATATTATCTGGCAGGGAATAAAACAGGCAGTAACTTTAATTTTTACCGGGGACCGGGATGTATATGAGATCCTGTTTCTTACGCTAAAAGTTTCAGGCAGTGCGGTATTTTTTTCTATGATTCTGGGGATTCCCATAGGAGTGCTTGTAGGGTTAAATAAGTTTCCTTTAAAAAAGTTGGTCACTGCAGTAATAAATACGGGAATGGGTCTTCCGCCGGTAGCGGCTGGGCTTATAGTTACATTGTTTGTCTGGAGAAGCGGGCCGCTTGGATTTTGGGAGTTGATGTATACTCCTTCCGTTATGGTTATAGCTCAGGTACTTATTGCCTCACCGATAATCGCAGGTATAACTCTGGCAGCTGTCCAGCAGATCGACCCAAAACTTAGGCAGCAGGCCTTATCGCTTGGGGCTAACAGGTTTCAGGTCTTCTGGATTTTGATAAGGGAAGCCAGGCTGCCTGCACTGGCAGCGATTATGGCCGGCTTTGGAGGAGTAATCTCGGAAGTTGGAGCAGTTATTATGGTAGGCGGAAATATTAAAGGGGAGACCAGAGTCCTTACGACTGCAACTGTTCAGATGGTAAGAATGGGTGATTTTGATATGGCAATTGCTCTGGTAATAATACTGTTGATCCTTGCATTCGGGGTAAATCTTCTTCTTACTTTATTACAGCAGAAGGAAAAGGTGGGATGGTTAAGAAGATTCTGAAAATAGTTGATTTAAAAAAAAGATACGGCAGTGAATTCAGTCTGTCTATCGATAATTTGCATACCGAGAGGGGCAGGATTCTGACTATAATCGGACCTAACGGTTCCGGTAAATCTACGTTGATCAGGCTTATAAATCTTTTAGAAAAACCGGACGGTGGGAAGATATATTTCAACGGTAGTGAAATAACTGCTGCTGGAATCTACTCTACAGATGTAAGAAAAAAAATGTCAGTGGTTTTCCAGGAACCACTTTTGTTTAATTCATCGGTTTACAGTAACATAATAATAGGACTGAAAATAAGGAAGATAAGACTTTCTGAAGCAAAAGACAGGATTGATTATTATATAGATAAATTGAAAATAGGAGATCTTCTGAACAGAGGCACCAGGGATCTTTCCGGAGGCGAAAAACAGAGGGTGTCCCTTGCCAGGGCACTGGTACTTGATCCGGAGCTTTTACTACTGGATGAACCACTGGCAAATATTGACCAGAGTTCGCGGGAGAGTTTGCGTTCGGACTTATTTAAAGTATTAAAAAACTACGGTAAATCAGTAGTCTACGTTACTCATGACCGTAACGAAGCTATGATACTCGCAGATGATATTGCAGTGATGGATAGAGGAAAGGTATTGCAGTTTGCAGGAAAGGAAGAGATATTCAGGAAACCTAAAAATGAATTTGTAGCAAGATTTGTAGGCGTGGAGACGCTGGTAAATGGGGTTGTCCTTGAAAAAGAAGGCAATGTATGCAGGGTAAGAGTAAGTACGGAAAAAGGAAATGTTGGAATATATGTGGTGAGTAGAGAAAGGAAGGATGCAAGGGTGACTCTGGCCATACGGCCGGAAGATGTGATTTTATACCGCAGTGGAGTTCCACCCAGTAAGTCTTCTGCCATGAATCTGTTCAGGGGGAAAATAAGTGAAATAAAAAACATCGGGATATTTAAGAAGGTAGAAATAGATTGCGGTTTTTCTCTGAATTCCTTTGTTACCCAGAATTCGGTAAGCAGATTAAACCTGGTAAAGGGCAGGATTATTAGTGCAGCAGTAAAGGCAAGTTCTATACATATGTTTAAGAGATGAAGTATAAAAGGAAATGTTTGTAAAATGAAGGAATAAGAAACGAAATTATAATGGAACAGCTGATAGATTATTATAACAGGAGAATTGATTACCTAAGATTGTCGGTCACTGACAGGTGCAATTTAAGGTGCATATACTGTATGCCTAAAAAAGGGATAAGGCTTCTGGATAGAAGAGAACTTTTAACTTTTAGTGAAATTTTAAAAGTGGTAAAAATATTGTCTAAACTTGGAATAAAAAAAATAAGGTTTACGGGTGGTGAGCCGCTCCTGAGGGATAATGTATTGGAGTTGATAAGTGATATAAAAGACATACCGGGAATAGAAAACCTGGCTATTACTACCAATGGAATATTACTTGGCAGATTTTTAAAAGATATTTATAAAGCCGGAATAAGAAGGATCAATGTTAGCATTGACAGCATGGATCCTGAAAAATATGAAAGGATCACCAGGGGAGGCAGCCTTGAGGGGGTACTGGAAGCGATAGAAGATTCTCTAAAAATGGGGTTTGATTCTATAAAAATAAACGTTGTGATTACCGGTTTTCTTGACCGGAAAGATTCTTTGGATTTTATTAAATTTGCTCTAGACAAGCCTGTAAGTGTCAGATTTATAGAAATGATGCCTGTATCGGATTTGAGAACCGTAGAATGCAGCAGTAATCTGTATAGCTCTACAGGCAAAATAAAAATAAGCACGGTAGATATCTTAAAATCTATGAGCGAGTTTGGAAAAGTCAGAATGGTAAAAGAGCAAAAAATTTATGGCCCGGCAATCTATTATAAAATTGATGGAAGTAAAGGCAGGATCGGTTTCATTGAAAATAAAAAAGAAATATGTAGTTACTGCAACAGGATAAGACTTACTCCTAAAGGAACGTTAAAATCCTGTTTATTTTCACGAGGGGAATTTGATGTAAAAAAGGAACTAAGAGACGGCTCTGATGATAAAAGAATAAGAAATATACTCAAGGATTTTATAGAGAAAAAGCCGAAGGATAGAAGTTATAATATAAATTACGGAATAGAAGATGAGTTGAAAATCGCAGGTTCAATGAACAAAATCGGAGGATAAGTTGAAGACTAAAAATACTGATGGTTTTACCCATATAGACAGAGAGGGAAAAGTTAAAATGATCGATGTGTCCGGCAAAAAGGCGACTTTAAGAACTGCTAAAGCCAGAGGTTATATTGTACTTAATAAAGAAATTATCAACAGAATAAAGGATAATAAATTAAAAAAAGGCAATGTTTTTGCCGCGGCTAGAATTGCAGGAATAGGAGCTGCAAAAAGAAACTGGGAGTTGATCCCTCTCTGCCATCAGGTAAAGCTTACGGTTATTGATTTAAACTTCAGGATACTAAAAAAAGAAAATAAAATAGAGGCAGTGGCATATGTAAAAGGTTATGATGTTACAGGAGTTGAAATGGAAGCTCTTACAGCAGTAAGCATTAGCCTGCTCACTATATATGATATGTGCAAGGCTATGTACAAGTCTATAAAAATAGAAGGCATAAAACTTTTGGAAAAAACCGGCGGGAAAACCGATTACATTAAAAACTCTGCAGATGATAATTAAAAGCATCAGCGTTTGTTTTGGACAGAGGAGGCTGTATTATAAAAAATAATGGTAAGATAATTTCTATAAATATAAGTAAAAAAAAGGGCGGGAAGAAGAGGCCTGTAGGAGAGGTCCTAGTAAATAAATATGGTATTGAAGGAGACGGGCACAGCGGAGACTGGAGTCGTCAGGTCAGCCTTCTTTCATATGAGAGCATAGAAGAGATTAGAAATAAGGGTATAGATACAAAGCCCGGTGACTTTGCTGAAAATATAACTACTTGCGGTATAGATTTAAAAAATCTCAAGCCATGTGATGTTTTAATATTAGGCAGTGAAGAAGAGGTAAAGCTTAAGGTGACACAGATCGGAAAAGAGTGCCCCAAACCCTGCCGCATTTATTATTTGATGGGTTTCTGCATTATGCCGGAAGAAGGGATTTTCTGTAAAGTAATAAAGCCGGGGAAGATAAAAGTGGGAGATAAGATCAATTGCGTGCCTTATAAAGGGATTTGAAAAAGATAGTATTTATACGGAGTGAATCATGAAAAAATTATTGAGAGTAGCAGTGATCACAGTCAGTGACAGAGGTTACCGCAAAGAGCGCGAAGATAGAAGCGGAAAATATATACTGCAGTACTTCAAAGAAAAAGGATGGCAGATTGCTGATTATGAAATAGTTCCGGATGAGAAGGATATGATTGAAGAAAAACTTATCAGTATTTCAGATAAAGGAAGGGCAGATCTAATTGTAACAACAGGAGGGACCGGGTTTTCACAAAGGGATGTGACTCCTGAAGCTACTGATAATGTAATTGAGAAAAAAGTTCCCGGATTCTGTGAGATAATAAGGATTGAAGGTCAGAAAAAGACTCCAAGGGCTATTCTTTCCAGGGGAGTGAGTGGAATCAGGAAAAAGACTTTAATAATAAACCTCCCGGGCAGTATAAAGGGGGTAAAGGACAGTCTGGAGTTGATATACCGCCCTCTGCCTCACGGTATTGATATACTTACCGGTACGGATAAGGAATGCGGCCGGGAATGATTTGGTATCCCAGCTACCGTAAGCATTTTAATAAATATTAACTTCTTTACTTACCTGTCTTCATATGACCTTGAGATAAATTTAATTCTAGCAGCTTTGAATAATAAAATTCTACATTGTTTCTATTATTGTATTTATTAATCATAAGTTTTATTTATAATTATATTAGTAATATATATATTTAATAATTTATTAAAAAAATACTTGACAAAACATACAAAACTTATTAATATTTTTAAATGCAGTATATTATAAATTAGTACTTTATTGATTTGCAGGAAATATAATAAATAAGCCTTTGAAAGGGGGAGGAAAATGAGGAAGCTGTTAGGATTTTACTACAAGTTAAGGTATACACAGTTAGGTTCTACTGCTGCAGAGTATGCTCTTTTAATTACGCTTATTGCCTTGGCAATAGCAGTTGGTGCAGGAGCTCTTGGAGTAGCAATTAACAATTCTCTGGATGCAGCAGCTACTGCAATATAGAGCATAAATAAAGAATGTTGATTTAATCAAAAGATTTACTATTAGAATAACTTAGTTCCTCTAATCTAATTAGTGGAACTAAGTTATTCTATTTTATCAAAGATATTCTTTTTTATTGATAGTATTTGATCTAAGATCTTAAGAAATTCGGTATTTTATTTTTCATGATGAGTTATTATATATACAAGTATTATATATTAATATATTTAATTAAAAAAAATTGTTTAAATATAAATAATAATATATTAAAAATAAGTTTTATAATATTATTTGTAATATATAAATTTAATAATTTATTAAAAAAATACTTGACAAAACATACAAAACTTATTAATATTTTTAAATGCAGTATATTATAAATTAGTACTTTATTGATTTGCAGGAAATATAATAAATAAGCCTTTGAAAGGGGGAGGAAAATGAGGAAGCTGTTAGGATTTTACTACAAGTTAAGGTATACACAGTTAGGTTCTACTGCTGCAGAGTATGCTCTTTTAGTTACGCTTATTGCCTTGGCAATAGCAGTTGGCGCAGGAGCTCTTGGAGCAGCAATTAACGCTTCTCTGAATGCAGCAGCTACTGCAATATAGACACTTAGCGTAGATCCTTAATAAGGTATATTACTATAATCAAAATGTGTTACGTGAAAAGATAACTAGTTCTATTAATTCAAGTTAGTAGGACTAGTTATCTGAATTCTTTATTATTATATCCGATAATAATTTTCATTATTGGATATATTT
This sequence comes from uncultured Actinomycetota bacterium, assembly GCA_964578625.1. GTDB lineage: Bacteria > Actinomycetota > Humimicrobiia > Humimicrobiales > Humimicrobiaceae > CAZBSE01. The sequence goes on along the minus strand of CAZODQ010000017.1, from coordinate 10,530 downwards.
GTTTTATAATACAATTAAAATGAAAAGATACAGAAAAATTTTATCAGGAGAGAGAGGGGCAAGTGCTGTTGAATTTGCCATAATTCTTCCTATACTGGTGATGCTGATCTTTGGGATTGTTCAGTTTGGGATAGCATATAATAAATATATAGCAGTCACTCATGCAGTAAGGGAAGGAGCAAGACTTGCTGCCGTAGGATTGTATGAAGATCCGGATTTTGATTTCGAACAGGCAGTACGTGACAGTGCTCCTACGATTGATATTGAAACTATCAGCGTGGAAAACCCGGAAGGTTTGAAAATAGGTAATCCAGTTGTTGTTACAATAACAGTAGAAACATTTTTTATAGATGTTCCATTTGCTGGGAGTTGGGGGCCGTTTCAATTGACCAGCCAGGCAACTATGAGAAGAGAACGATAATCTACATCGCCATATATAAATGAATAATAAAAAAAAATTTTTAAGACAAAAAGGCCAGGTAGCTGTAATAGTCACGATACTTATTGTGTGTTTATTAGGTGTTGTAGCATTGGTTATAGATATAGGTTCTTTATACCAGAAGAGGGGCTTCTTCCAAAATGTTGCCGATGCTGCTGCTCTGGCGGGTGTACAGGAACTTCCTGAAGGTCCGGATTATGCTGTCCTTGCGGCAGTTGATTATGCTGCCAGAAATGATGTCGATATTGCTTACAACTGCCGTGATTATACTTCTGAAGAGATAGAAATCAGTTCAACTTTATCCCCAAACGATACTATAACAGTGGCTCTCTCTAATCGTGAGGCTCCGCTGTATTTTGGTAAGATATTTGGAGAAGATACTGTTAGTTTGGGAGCATTTGCCACAGCAATGGTAGGGAAGCCGGTACAGCTCTATAATGTAGTCCCCTGGCTTGCAATTATCCCGGAAGGCACTACCTGGGAGGAGTACATGAACCCCGGTACGGATAAAAGGATCTGCAGGAACCTGGATAGGAGCGACTTTTTGGCCTGGGACTCAACTGACAATCCTGGCCAGTGGCTTTCAAGATACAGGGACAGAATAATCAATGGCTATTCCGAACCGCTGGAAGTAGGGGATATAATTTATGCAAGGATAATCAATATATCGCAGACTATACATGCAACTGAGGAAAGAGTAGGCACTTGGGATCCTTTTGATGATCTGGTCACTTACAGCGGAAGTATAATAAAACTTGGTAAAGACGACACTCAGTTTGTGATGGTCCCGGTATCTTATGAGGTTGAAGTTCCGAGACAAGCTAATGATAAATGGTCAGAAGAAGTTGAAATAATAGCATTTGCCCCGTTTGTTCTAACTGGAATACAAGGCAGTGGTGGTAATGCGGAGGTTATAGGAAGGTTTATACATCAAGCAGTGATTGTCACTGATGGCGAGATTGAAGCGGTAGAACCTGTAGGCTTTAAAGTCGTTAGGCTTATAAGGTAGAATTAAATAGAAATAACATTAAAATTGTTATATAATAATTATTTAGAAAAACATTAAATATAAAATAGAAATAACATTAAAATTATTCTATAATATTTGTATAAGAAAAGATTGAGGAAGTGATATGAAATTAAGAATAATATTATTGATTGTAGCTATAATTATTGCAGGTGGAGCAGTATTTGGTGTAATTACATATATTAACAGTATAAGAGCATCAATAGACGAAGGAGTTGAAAAAGTAGAGGTATTGGTAGCAGCGCAAAATATTCCCAAGGAAGTTACGGTTGAGGATTTGACTGAGGACAATATGGTAGTAACTGAAGGTATTCCCAGAATATATCTTGCTGAAGGAGTTTTAACCTCTCTGGATGAATATAAAGGGTATGTAGTGGCAGCTCCTATTAATAAGGGAGAACAGATCACTACGACAAAATTTATAAAACCGGAAGAGATAGGATTAGCGTTTATAGTACCAGAAGGTATGATAGCCGTGTCTATTCCTATTGATGAAATTATTGGAGTTTCGAACCTTATCGATGTGGGAGACCGGGTCAATGTCATTGCTACTTTCTTCCCTAAAGAGGAATTATCTATTGGGAGCTCATCTGCAGTTGAAGGGGAGCAGCCTGAAGAAGAGACTGTAGGTAGCAGTACTAAAGAGGTTTCTATGGGAGTCGAAAAGGATATCACAATGACTCTTCTATGGAATGTGGAAGTTTTATATATCGGCACCAGAATTCCGACCGCCGGTGGGGAAGAACAAACTGGAGGAATATTTGGTGGGGGGCAGTCAGAAACTAGTAAGCAATCTGATGAGATAAATACAGTTACTCTTGCTGTAACTCCAGAAGATTCGGAAAGGCTTGTATTTTCAGAAGAAGTTGGAAGTGTATGGCTTGCGCTGGTTCCAACAGACGGAATAGAAGAAGAGGAAACAACAGGATCGACTTTGGACAATATTTTTATAGATTGATATAAAGTCACAGTCATATTAAAAATTGAATGCTTAATTTTTGGAAGTAAGATATGAGTAAAACAGCAGTAGCTATAATAGATAAAGAATTAAATAATATAGATAAAATAAGTTATCTGCTGGAAAAATTTTCGGATGTGGATATTATACGGACCAGTACAAGCCTGGATGATCTGGAAGTATTGCTTGATAAGAGGATACAATGTCTGGTCTGGATAGGACCCGCATATATATTAGAAGATATTGAACAGATTCTGAAATCTCACTATAGGAGTCTTGGTGTCACCAAAATAGTCTTATTGGTCAGAGAATTATCAGCCGACCTGCTAAAAAAGGCTATTCAATTAGATGTATATGACGTTCTTCAAGTCCCCTTTTCTTATAATGAAATAAAAGAGACTATGAAAAGATCAGAAGACAGCATAGAAGCGGGTACGGAAGATAAAAAAATACCTCCTAAAAGAATTACTATTTTTGGTACAAAAGGAGGGGTAGGCAAGTCTTTTCTTGCTGTTAATCTTGCAATTGGTCTTATAGAAGCGGATAAAAAGAGGGTTTCTATTATTGATACAAATTATCAATTTGGCGATATTGCTTTGATGCTGAGTCTTAACCCAAAATATTCTATTTACGACATAATACCAATAATTGAACAATTAGATCCTAAAGTGCTTGACAGTTTTTTAACTACTCACAGCTCTGGGATCAAGGTGCTACCAGCACCATTGGATATATCAATGGGTACTGGTATAAATACAAAAGTTACTATGAAGATTTTAGATAATCTGTCAAAAATTAGCGATTATGTAGTAATTGATACTTCGTCTTATTTTTCAGATGACATATTAAATATTTTTAGGGATACGGACTACTTATGCATTATAACCAGCAAGGATACCCCAAGCATAAAGAATCTAAAAATAGCTTTGCAGGTATTAGAACAATTAAATTTTCCCAAGGAAAATATATGGATAGTCCTTAATCGTGCTGATAGTAAAGTCGGCATTACTTTAGAAGAGATCGAGGAGACTATTCAAAGGAAAATAGATGTGGCCATCCCCAGCGATAGGATAGTACCAATATCGGTTAATAAGGGTGTCCCTGTGATTTTAGATGTTCCAAGATCACCGGTGACTAAAAGCATTAAAAAATTGATTAAAATTATAACTGAGGCTAAGAAATTAAGATAAAAAAATTTTTAAAAATAGGATAGTGATTGATTATGGATTTGCAGGAAAGAATTAAGAAGATGCAGGGATTTAAAGATAATTTAGATATAAGAGCTAAAGAATCTTTAACTACCCGATCAGGACAGATCAATAAGATAAAGAGAGAAATGCGTCAGGAGTTGATTGACAGTCTTTCTGATGTAATATATAGAAAAAATATCAGTGATAATGAACTAAGCCTTAGAGTCAGAGGGGAGGTCCAGAGAATATTAAACCAGAAAGCATATCCTCTGACTAGTGAGGAAAAAAGCAATATAATAGACGACATAATCAATGATGTGACCGGTTATGGTCCTATAGAAGAATTTCTGGATGATGAAGAAGTAACTGAGATAATGGTAAACAATCCCCAAAAGATATACATAGAGAAAGCTGGTAAGATTTATCTGACCAGCAAGACATTTTTAGATGAGGCTCACTTATTGCAGATAATCAATAAAATTGTAGGTAAGGTAGGAAGAAGGATAGATGAAGCTTCTCCTTATGTGGATGCAAGGCTTCCCGATGGTTCAAGGGTAAATGTAATAGTTCATCCTTTAGTTTTAAATGGTCCTGTACTTACTGTAAGAAAATTTTCAGCTGATCCCTTTACTATTGAAGACCTGGTGAAAATGGGTACCTGTACCCAGAAGGTAGCTGATTTTCTAGAAATCTGTACCAAGGGCAGAATCAATATAATATGTTCGGGGGGAACAGGCACAGGAAAAACCACCACTCTTAACGTATTGTCTTCTTTTATACCAAATGATGAAAGAATAATCACTATTGAGGATGCTGCTGAACTCCAGCTTAATCAGGAGCATGTAATAAGGCTGGAGTCTAGACCACCCAATATTGAAGGAAAAGGAGAGGTAACCATTAGAGATTTGGTCAGGAATGCTCTGCGTATGAGGCCCGATCGTATAATAATAGGAGAGGTCAGAGGAGGAGAAGCCCTGGATATGCTTCAGGCGATGAATACAGGACATGATGGAAGTTTGAGCACTATCCATGCAAACTCATCCCGTGATGTTCTGTCTAGATTAGAGACTATGGTATTAATGGCCGGAATGGAAATACCGATGAAAGCGATAAGAGAGCAGATCTCATCTGCGGTTGACCTTATAGTCCATATGAACAGATTGAAGGACGGGACAAGAAGGTTCGTAAGGATTTCTGAAGTGCAGGGTATGGAACAGGATACGATTACTCTGCAGGATTTATTTTTATTTGACTATTCTATGGGTATTGAAGAGCAGGGCAGATTTAAGGGAATAATTAAGTCGACCGGGCTAAGGCCCAGGTTTTTGGACAGGTTAAAGGATTTTGGTATTGTTTTACCAAATGAATTGTTTGAAAAAGAGATTTAACCACTGATATAAATCACAAATCGAAGGCTGACAATAATTGCTTTAAAGATTTTTACCATAAGTCCTTTATATTTTTGGATTTAAAAAATGAAATTAAAATATTTAAAATTTATAACTATTCTGCTGATAGTCTTTTCTATATGCTTTTTTTCTCCAGTTTTTATTTATGGCCAGGGATCCCAGGATATTTTTATAACAAAAACAGATTTTAGAGATTATCCAAAAATAGAGATTTATATTAATTTCAAAGAGGGTTCAGAATTAGAAGCAATAAATTTAAAGCAGGAGGATTTTAAAATACTTGAAAATGGGGAAGAAGTAAGCGATCTTTCTATTAGAGGACTAAGCGAGATAAATGATCCAATCGGAGTGGTCTTACTGCTGGATACCAGTGGAAGTATGAAGGGTAAGCCTATGGAAGATGCTGCAGATGCTGCCCTGCTTTTTATGGATGAGATGAGAAGCATAGATGAATTTTCGGTAGTAAGTTTTGCAGATAATGTTATTGTTCATTCTAATTTCACTTCGGACCGCAAAAAACTCAGAGATTCTATTTCAAGGATAGAAGCTAAAGGTGATACTTCATTATTTGATGGTATTTTTACTGCTTCTAACCAGTTTGGAGATAGAAGCGATATAAAATACAGGTATATCATTGTATTATCGGATGGGATGGATACTGCAAGCAGTCATGCTGCGCAGGATGTTATCAATAAAGCTCTGCAGGAAGAAGTAAGCATATATTCTATTGCCCTGCTGTCGACCGAATTTAATCCTGATAATATCAGAAATATCTCTGAGAGTACCGGAGGGGAAATGCTGGAAGCTGCAAGTTCAAGCGACCTGAAGGAGCTTTATAAGAGTATTTCTAAAAGAATAATAAATCAATATAAGATATCTTATACAAGCCTCTGGCCGAATGCTGAAGATATAGAAATAAGTATAAGTGTAGGGAAAGATGAAATCACTGATACAGCTGTGACCAGCTATGTAAATCCATATTATTCTCCTGCACCGGAAGAAGTCGTTGTTGGTCCTGAAAGGCCTTTCTATTTGACTCTTTTTGATGAGTTATGGATGAGAATAGTTGTCTATGCAGCTATTTTTATAGCAGTTGCTCTATTATTATGTGCTTTTATATTTTTTATACCGGTTCGAAAGAAGACTTTAAAAGAAAGCACCGGGTTATATGGATACGGGGTCAAGGGTAAAGAGACTGAAGAGGAATATAAATATGAAAAAGAAGGAAGAAAAGGCTTTTTTGGCTGGATACTGCGAATTATATCAAGAGCTGCTTCCAGAAGAGGCTATATTGAATATTTTGATTTTAGGCTTAAAAGAGCAGGTATGAGCATAAGGGCTACTGAGTTCATGGCATTTCATTTAATCGGGCTGGTAGTTTCCAGTATTGCAGTTTATTATTTCAGCAGAAATTTTCTTCTTACTTCATTTATTGCGGTAATGGTGGTATTTATACCTTTTTTAATTTTAAATATAAAGACATCCCAGAGACTCTCTAAATTTCATGAGCAGCTTCCGGATGCTCTTCAATTGATCAGCGGCTCCCTTAAAGCAGGTTATAGTTTTAATCAGGCATTAAGAATGGTGGTCGATGAATCAAAACCGCCTATATCCGATGAATTCAAAAGATTGTTAGGTGAGATAAGAGTAGGCATGCATGAAAAAGAAGCGCTGGATAACATATCACAGAGGATCAATAGCGAATATTTACAATGGGTTGTTACGGCTATAAATGTCCAAAGAGAAGTTGGTGGAAATCTTGCTGAAGTAATGGATACTATAGCAGACACCATAAGAGAAAGGGATAGAGTATTAAACCGGGTAAAGGCTCTTACTTCAGAAGGAAAATTATCAGCTATTATCCTTATAATCCTTCCTATAGTAGTCGGGCTGATGCTGTTTATTTTAAACAGAGAATATATAAGTTTGTTATTCGTCACTCGAGCAGGTCTGATTATGCTGGCAATAGCCGGAGTCCTTTTAGTTGTAGGTATAATCTGGATTATGAGAATTGTTAATATTAAGTATTAATGAAATTTGTTTTAATAATAGATATTTTAGAAGACTGGTAAACAGGGTGGTGGAATTTTAAAATGTCAATATATTTAGTCTTAGGTACTGTCTTTGTATCAGTATTTCTATTTGTATTAGCGATAGGTTTGTTAACAGTAGCCAGAAAAAGCCTGCGAAGTACTGTTGCAAGCAGACTGTCTTCTTACGGTACTCAGAAAGAAGAAGAAACAGCACCATCATTTTCAGACAGAGTTTTAATACCTGCTCTTAGAAGAATAGCTAACATGGTTAAGAAAGTCAGCCCGAGGGGGGTTGTACAATCTACAAGCCATAAATTAGAGCTTGCTGGAATCCTGGAGGTAGTAGGGATCAATGTTTATTTTATAGTCAAATTTCTATTGCCTATAGGATTTTTAATCATTTATATACTGCTGATGGTCTTTTTTGATTTTTCCCTGATGATTTCTTTATTATTACTTATTCCTGTACCAATAGCATACTTTTTACCGGATATGTATCTGCGAAGTAAAATAAGCAGCAGGCAGGATGAAATAAGAAGGTCACTGCCTAACGCGCTTGATATGCTTACCATTACTGTTGAAGCAGGTATGGGTTTTGATGCGGCTTTATCCAGAGTAGCAAGTAATATTAAAGGGCCTTTAGGTGAGGAGTTAAGCAAGATGTTAAAGGATATGAATGTAGGTATTCCCAGAAGAGAAGCTTTCCGTAATTTAATCAACAGGACCAATGTACAGGATCTGGACTCCTTTATTTCAGCTGTGATCCAGGCTGAGATTTTAGGAATATCAATAGGCAAGATTTTAAGGACTCAGGCTTCTGAGTTGAGAAACAAAAGAAGCAATAGGGCTGAAGAGGCAGGAATAAAAGCTCCTTTGAAGCTGATTTTTCCTCTTATCACTTGCTTGCTCTTATCACTTTTGCTTGTTATTTTAGGCCCGGGTATTATAACGGTATTTGATGCTTTAAAGGGATTTATATTATAAATTCTTCCGATTTGAAATTTATAGTAAAATACTGTCAATATCACATTCTTTATTAAGGTCTCTATTATGTTATTAGCCATAGATATAGGAAATACACAGACAGTTATAGGGCTGTTTAAAAAAGAAGAAATACTGGCATCCTGGAGAATGGTCACGCCTAAATATGAAACCTCTGATGAAATTGCGGCCGCTATTTTTAGTTTTTTAAAAAACTCTGATTTTGATCCAGGGGATATCAGCAGGGTTGCGATTTCCTGCGTGGTTCCCAGAATAATCGATGAAGTGACAAAGATGAGCTGTAAATATTTCAACCGGGATCCATTTATAGTAAGCAGTAAAGTAAAATCAGACCTTATAATCAGATATGATTACGCCCTTGAAATAGGAGCGGATAGAATAGCAAATTCGGTGGCAGCCAAGGAGATATACGGCTATCCGTTGATAGTGGTTGATTTTGGAACAGCTACGACATTTGATATATTATCGGCTAAAGGGGAATATATCGGCGGGGTAATTGCTCCCGGTATAGATATTTCATCAGAAGCGCTTTTTAATTACGCAGCCAGGCTGTCCAAAGTTGATATAAACTGGCCGGAAACGGTGGTGGGGAAAAACACTTACGACAGTGTCCGTTCCGGGATACTGTATGGGTTTTTGGGTCAGGTCGACTTTATTATAGATAAGATAATAGAGGAACAAAGCAGAAAAGATAAAGAATTCAAACCGAAAGTCATAGCCACCGGAGGCCTTGCTTTTCTTATGGATGGCAAAAGCAAATGGATAGAGATCAATGACCCTGATCTGACTTTAAAAGGTTTAAGGATATTGATTGATAAAAACAGATAGTATTTTATAGAAGTGTGAAAAAATTTGAATTGCCCAATCTTATAAATGAGTTAGACATACTGGTTTTAAAATTTCTCAGGGATTATGACTCTTATAATCTGTCCAATAAAATCTTTAGACCTAAATCAAAATCAGATCCGGACATGCTGGCTTTCAGACCGGAATCACTGCGCGGTTTCCTGTCGGGAAGTGATATTGGTATGGGTGGCAGTGCTGATTACTGCCAGTTTAAAATCGGAGATGTTATTATAAATAATCCTATAGTTTCTGCTCCGCTGGCCGGCATAAGTAATAATACTTATAGAATATTTTCCAGGTTTTTCGGATCAGGTCTTACTTTTACTGAGATGATAACCAGTTATGGCATCTGCTATAAACATAAGAAGAGTTTGTTTATGACGAATATTACTGATTATGAAAGGCCATGCGCACTGCAGATATTTGGTTCGGATCCTGCAATAATAGCCGAAGCAGCAAAACGGGTTGAAGGTAAAGCAGATATCATAGATATTAATATGGGGTGTCCGGTTACCAAGGTGTTGAAAGCAGGAAGCGGAGGATATCTGGTTCAGGATGAAGATAAGATTAAAAGAATATTAGCTGGATTATCAGCGGTTTTAAAAAAGCCTTTTACTGTAAAGACCAGAATTGGCTGGGATAGGAACAATATCAATATTTTAAAAATAGCAAAGATTGCTGAAAGCAGGGGGGCAAGCGCTATATCAATTCACGGAAGAACAGTAAAACAGAAATTTTCAGGCGAAGTCGATTATAAGCTGATTAAGAAAGTAAAAGAAAAAGTCAAAATCCCGCTGATTGTAAGCGGCGATATTAATTCACCCGTAAAGGCAAAAGAAATATTAGAGTACACCGGCTGTGATGGAATAATGATCGGAAGAGCTGCAAGGGGAAGGCTCTGGATTTTTACTGATCTACTTCTGTTTTTACTGGGATATTGCAGTGAATTAAAAGGTGCCGTATTTGACCCGGAAATTGGCTGGAAGAAAGAGTTTTCAAAGCTTTATTTAAAATTTCTGATTTATTTTAAGGGTGAGGATAAAGCAGTAAGGGAATTCAGAAAACACCTTTGCTGGATTTTTAGAGGGACCAGGGGGATCAACAAGGCAAGGAGTGAATTCTTTGAAGTTAAAGATCTGGAAGATGCTGAAAATTCCATTGACAATATTTAAGTTATTTGATAATTGGTTTGTTTATTGACTATAATAATTTTACTAAAGCTGTTTATATTGAATTAGTTTCTTCAAAATCTTATATGTAGTTGATAGAATATATAAAAGCATTTTCGGGATGTAGCGCAGCTTGGTTAGCGCGCAGCGTTCGGGACGCTGAGGTCGGGGGTTCAAATCCCCCCATCCCGACCAGATGCTGAAAGCCAAAGGAGGAAGTCATGAATTTTGATCACGTAGCCTTTCAAGTCTCTAATATGGATTCTTCTATCAATTTCTATACCCGTAAGCTGGGATTTAAGCTGAAGTCAAGATCCATAAACCAGGAAGAGCAGGAAGAATATGTGTTTCTGGAACATGGAGATGCCCGTATTGAGTTAATACAGGATTTAAGTGGAGAATACAAAAAGCCGGAAATAAAGAAACCTTACTGCCCACACTTCTGTCTGGAAGTCAA
>CAZODQ010000016.1:0-43853 GCA_964578625.1 uncultured Actinomycetota bacterium | reverse complement strand
ACGGACAACCTGCTGATTACAAATCAGCTGCTCTACCAATTGAGCTACACCGGCAGATCAATTTTGCCTCATCATTATTAACATACCCTATAATAATGTCAAGAAGCCAAAATTCCAAAATCCAAACGGCAGAGCAATATTATTAAAAATTCTTTAATCTTTCAATAGCTATCTTTATAGCTCCTTCCACCGGATCGGTTAAAAGTGGTAAAAAATTGATCCCCGGAAAATCTATCTTTAACCTGCTGATTACAGGATTCTTGAAATATTTTTCACATTTAAACAAGCCCCCGACAAAGACAAGATCAAAATCCTTATTCTTAAACCCCAGTTTATTTGCTACAGCAGTAACAGAAATTACAGCTTCTTCTGCTTCTTTGGACAATATATCTATGCTTATCTTGTCTCCCATTTGTGCAGTCATGCATACCGCTTTTGCCAGTGCGCTAATTCTTTCCTTTGAAAACGGCCTACCGTATACCCACTTGTTTAAATCCAATATATCTTTTAAGTTCAATTCTTCCAGTATTATCCTTGATAGTAAAGTTTTTTCTCCACGCCCGTCATAAGCTTTCATTACTGCCTTCAGAGCTTTAAGCCCTATTTGGTATCCACTGCCTTCGTCAGCAAGGATATAATCCCATCCGCTTGCTTTTACCTTTTTTCCGTATTCATTGACGCCCAAACAATTAGAACCAGCTCCTGCAATAATTATTATCTTATTTTTTTTATTACTCCCTGCTTCGAGCCCTATTGTAGTGTCATTATAGATTACAGTTTTTTGCCTATCCAGATAACCTGCAAGCTTATTATTAAATACAATACCAGTATAAATTTTTTTATCTTCCTCGGTATTATTACCCGCAAAACCAAGACAGGAACTTATAAAATAAATATCCTTTAGTGATTTTATTTTTTTTATAGAATTAAATACTCCATCATTTAAATTCTCAATGGCCTCACCTATACCAACACTTTTATAGCTGCTTGATTTGGAAACAGCCCCAGCAATCTTTCTTCCGGAAACAGTCACGATCCGAACTACGGTTTTTGTACCTCCTCCATCAACCCCAAGAATATAATTCATTTAATTTTCTCCATCTTATATTTCTATAATTTAATACTTGCTACAAATAATATATTATTTTTTATCATTATCAAATAGGCTTTTGTGTTTTTTTTAATTTTTAACTCAAATAAATTTAAAAATTATATTGTTTAAAAAAGATATTTTTTTAAATATAATTATATAAGTATTATTATAGCCATGATTTTTATCTTCAGGTCCTTTACAGAAAATAATACTTCAGGAGGATTAACATGGAACCATCAGAAAGTATCAGGGAAAGTATAGCAGCCGGCAGTTTCTACTCCAGCAATCCGGTTGAACTCCGCAGCCAGATAAATGAATTCTTAGATAATACTGAATTATCGGATATAGAAAATATCAAGGCAATTATATGTCCTCATGCCGGATATATTTATTCAGGCCAAGTCGCAGCATACTCTTACAGACAAATAGTCGGTAAAAAATTTGACAGCGTATTTTTAATAGCGCCTTCCCATTCGGAATATTTTGACTTCATCTCCATCTACAGCGGTGATGCTTACAGGACCCCCCTTGGGTTGGTTCGTGTAGATAAAGAAAGAAGCAAAATCCTTGCAGATAACTGCAATAGGATAAAATTGTCCGTATTCGGTCACAGAGACGAACACAGTCTTGAAGTACAGCTGCCGTTCTTGCAGGTTCTTTTTGAAAATATAAAAATAGTACCCATAGTAATAGGGCATCAGGATAATCAAAATATAAAAGAGCTTGGAGAATCAATTGGCAATCTATTTAAAAATGAAAAGATATTGATTATTGCAAGCACAGATCTATCCCATTATCATCCTTATGACATTGCTGTTGCTTTAGACCAAAAAGTAAAGAATTTGATAAATGATTTCGATACGGAAAAGTTGATGACCGAATTTATAAGAAACACCGCTGAAATGTGCGGCGGCGGCCCTGTCATATCTGCTATGATTGCATCAAAGATTTTAAGTGCGAATACCTCAAAAATTTTAAAGTATAAAAATTCCGGAGATGTTTCAGGTGACAGAAGTGCAGTAGTAGGGTATCTGGCAGCAGCATTTTATAAAAAATAATTATCATTGATTTTAAAAATATTATTTTTAAGGCGGCGAAACATGGAAAACATCGATCTTACCATTGAACATAAAAAAACACTTATTAAAATCGCCAGACAATCGATAATAAATGCAGTCAACGGCCGAAATATCCCCGACTATAAGATAAATGATAAAACATTAAACAATGCAGGTGGAGTATTTGTCACTCTTCATGATAATAAAGGCAGTTTAAGGGGCTGTATAGGTAACATAATTTCTGAAAGACCTCTATGGGAAACTGTAAGAAACATGGCTCTGGAATCAGCATTAAGGGACCCCAGATTCCCTCCGGTCTCTCCCAGGCAGCTTGATGATATTAACATTGAAATTTCTGTGCTATCTCCTTTAAAAAAAATTGAAAATCTCCAGGAGATAGAAGTGGGGAAACATGGACTTTTTATAAAAAAAGACTTTTATCAGGGTTTACTTTTACCCCAGGTAGCAACGGAATATGGATGGAACAGAATTCAATTTCTGGAGCAGACATGCTATAAGGCCGGGCTGTCAAGCAATTGTTACAAACAGAAGAATTGTGAAATTTTTATTTTTTCAGCTGTAGTATTCGGAGAAAAAGATTTATAGGACTGCTGGTCATATAAATAAATCAGCAATATCACGATTTAATTTACTTACAATTATACCTATCAAGCCAGGACCTGTATGAGCACCTATTACAGGAGTGCATCCTATAATCATTGTATCCACACATCTTAAGGAAGACTGGATTTTTTTCATGATTCTCTCGGATTCCTTAAGAGACAGGGTATGGATTATTGATACTAATACCCACCTCTCTTTTTTAAAATCCTTTATGACCCTTCTGGTAATCTCTACCAGTGAGCCGTATCTTGTAATAGCTATTCCTATCATTTCCACTATTCCATCTTTAATTCCCAGCAGAGGCTTTATTCTTAAAATCCCGGATATAAAATTTGCAATTGCAGGAACTCTTCCGCTTCTTCTCAAATACTTCAAAGTATCAATAGTACCATATAATCTGACATTATCCCTTAAAAAACCAAGCAGGGACAATATCTTGTCATAGGAATATTTCTTTAATGCAGCTTTAGCTGCAGCCAGGACCATAAAACCCGTACCCATAGCTCCGGACAGTGAATCGAATATATTTATTCTCTTTTCCGCATTGAGTAACTCTCTTGCAATCCTTGCCGATTTTATAACAGCGGATAATTTTGAACTTATATGTATGGAAAATATTCTTTTATATTTCTTAAGTAACTTATCATAAACCCGTATAAAATCATGAGGTGACGGGGAGGAAGAAGTAAATATTACTTTTTTTGCTTTCTGAAGATTATAAATCTCATTTGAGCTGATATCTACACCATCTCTGAATTCATTGCCATTGTAATGTATATAAATAGGAATAATGCTTATGTTGTACTTTTTTGCTGACTCTTTTGATATATCTGAAGCACTGTCAGTAACTATCGCAAACTCTTTTAAATTTTTTAAAACCTTTCTCATAATTACATACAACACAGCCTGAAACTGCCTAATATAAAAAGGCTGATTACCTTATACTTCCTGAAAAAATGGAATCTAAAAGCTCCACTCTCTCTTCAGAAGTGGTAAGCCTTGGCTGGCTGAAATCATTAAGCATAGTAGTAATCAAAATAGTATTTATATGTTTACCCTTATAGAAAATATGCTTTGCGATTATTCCAGGGTTATTTCCCAAAATAGGCAGCTGCTGGCCGAAAAATAAATTACCCAATCCATAATTTATAAAGCCATCGCCTCTAAATTCAACCCCCATAGGATGGTGGGACTGACTGCCGCTCACTATATCCGCTCCGGCATCTATTATTCTTCTAAAATCGGTAATTTGAATAGCAGTAGGATTAAAACTATAAGTTTCCTCATATTGAAAAGTAAATATTACCAAATAACCTTCTTCTTTTAACTCTTTTATTATCTCTTCAAACTTCACCATATCTTCCTCTTTTGCAACTTCATCCCATACATTTATACGTGCCGAACCAGGCGAATCCTCCGTAGCCCAGTCACTTTCAGGACCAAATGTATTAGCCCCGAGAAATGCTATTTTGTTACTTCCTATCTCAAAAACAGCCGGCTTGTAGGAATCCTCAAGATTTCTTCCCCCGCCAAAATAAGGCCAGCCTTCCTCATCATACATATCCAGCGTATAGTCCATCCATTCATTGCCATAATCGTTCATATGATTTCCGGTCAGTTCAATAACATCGGTTCCAACATACCTAAGCAATTCTATATACTCAGGACTGCTGCAAAAAATCAGACCCTGGGGTCTTGTCCCTGTGCAGCCCTCCACAAAAGGCAGTTCGTTACTTATATGAGTAATGTCCGCGTCTCTAAGCACTTCTTTGATCTCCTCACCCGGAGATAAAACTCCATCACTCTCTATTTTTCTTGCCACCTGTCTGACTATCGCTGTAACACCGGTCATAATAACCGATACCAACTCTTCCGTATCCCTGTTGGTAATAGAAATATCAGAAAAACATCCGGCTATCATACTGCTAAATTCAGGATTACTGCTTTTCACACTGATGCTTACAGCCAGGGGGTATCTGCCCATGTCAAGCTCTTTATCCAAAACAGACATGCCATCCAGATTAAGTACCTTATACCTTTTATCAATACGGTCAAAGGGAATTATCGAAAAACTGTTATCATTTTCAATATCTTCTAAAATCTCCCATGTTTTAACTATCCTTATATTATCATTTCCGCTCGGGCCAAGGACCTTTTCAAGTATCCTATAGACTTCTTCTGTTATAATAAGCTCAGGCTCGGAGCCGTCTATCGATAAATAACTCAAAATGTCGCTGTCCCCTTCCCAGAACTCCTTTATATCCTCATATGATATATCATCGAAGTTTCTAAAAAAAGAAACAACCGGTGCCAAAACGTATGAGATTTTTAAATCTCTGCTGCTGTCATCGATTTCAACCCATACATCAGCGTCCTCTTTTTCATATACGATTATTACCTCATCAAAAATTCTGCCCAGTTCATATTCCACTTTACCGCCTATAAAATCCGGGACAGTCTCACTTATCCAGAGATTTACTTTAGTGATTTCTTCAACCACTTCAGATTCAGTTACTTCTTCTGTTCTTTCTTCATCCGAAGTAACGGCGCTTTTGCTTACGTCCATTTTACTGCATGAAATAGACGATACGGATATAAGCAGGAAAATCAAGGCTGCGGCTATAAACAGAATGGGTAATTTTTTATTTCTCATTTCCCTTTAAGTTCAGTTGATAGATTACTATCATTCTATATTTTTACAGATAAAATTTAAAGAAAATAAAATGACCGTTAATTTTAGGTAAAAAGTGTTATAATACTTTCAAAAAAATTACAATCTAAAAAAAGCAATTCTAAAAGAAAGGAAGAAAAATGCTATCAAGAAGGGGAGCCGAAATAAAAGGGGCAAAAAACGTTACCGTTATTGCTGAGGGAGTTAAAATAGATGGAAAAATCAACTGCCCAGGCTCAGCAAGAATCGATGGTTCGGTTAAAGGTGAGGTCATCATAGAAAATGAAGTCATAATCGGAAAAGAAGGAAAAGTAGATGCCAAT
Source organism: uncultured Actinomycetota bacterium (assembly GCA_964578625.1). Taxonomy (GTDB): domain Bacteria; phylum Actinomycetota; class Humimicrobiia; order Humimicrobiales; family Humimicrobiaceae; genus CAZBSE01. The sequence goes on along the minus strand of CAZODQ010000016.1, from coordinate 38,084 downwards.
ATGAAAACAAAAGATGCTGTAATAGCCGGCACATATAAAGGGGATATGATAGCATCCGGGGAAGTTGAGATTACAGCAACCGGAAAATTCATAGGGAACCTGACCCAAAAAGATGCACTTCTCACTATAGCTAAGGGAGGGCTGTTTAAAGGAGAGAGTTTGGTCGGAAATACTGAAGCCTTCAAAATAAAAGATGAAAGAAAAGTAATTTTTACAAACCAAAAGGATAAAAAGGTCTAATTTTTAATAAGTTCGATTTTTCCCCAGACACCCAGTGTATCATCCTTTACAATTAAAATACCTTTTATTTCTTTTTTAATCTTATAACTGTTTATAGTTTTTGAAATATCCTTAGCACTATTAATATTGTTTGCGACCGAAGTGGCAGCTCCATCTGCTCTTATTGTCGATTCAGCCAAAACTGTAACCAAGTCGCTCTTGCCCATACTAAGTGAATGTCCAAAGCTTCCTGATGAGGAACAAAGTCCGCACGGCATATCATCTGCTTTAACTTTTAAATATATTTTATCTGCAAAATGTTTATTCTTTAAATATACGCCTACATCTATGTCTTTATCGCTTTTTATAAAAACATCTCCTCCGTTCTCTATTATCAGACAGCGGCAGGAATTATCCAGGTCTGATGCAAGGTAATCACACACTGCCCCTGCAACAGTAGCCATAGGGCCGACATTAAAAATAGCCGATTCCTCACACATTTTTTTAATTACAGGATGGTACCGCGGTTTACTTTCCAGAGGAGATAAGCTTTTTTGAAAAGAAGGATTTTCCCTTATATGTGATTCCAGAATAATGTAAATTTCTTTTATCAGCCTTTTTAGCTTGAAGCTTATATCTTTATCACTGCTTACTAAAATGTCACTGTATTTATATAAAATCCTCCAATTATACTTATACTTGCAGCTGATTCTACTCCTATATATATTTTTATCTATATCAGCTCTATCATCTAACGACCTTATAATACTCATGTCATAACCATTTATCATTATTTAAGGATTATTTTCTCCTAAAGCTGCTGTAATATAAAAAAACCAGAAAAATAATCACGATGTATATAACAATTGTAACTATAAGCATCAACCAGTTAACCGAATCAAATAAATACATGGTCAATATTAGAACCGGTACTAAAAAAACAGTTGCAACAATACTTAATACCAGCGGATTTCTAAATTTTGGATTCATCGGTTTCCCGTAACTGCCTTTCTATAAAAATAGTCAAATATTCTTTGAAATCAAAACTTTTAAAAAAATTATATTATATAGTTAATCAAAAATCTATTTTCGCTGTCCGGCTGAATATTGGCAAAATGATAATATTAGAGTATCATATTTTACTAAATTAAAATCAAAACCAAAATATTTTATGGCAAAAACAATAGAAGAAATAAATGAAAAAATAAAAAATGGAAAAGTCCTGGTATTAAATGCCGAAGAAATAATTGATTATGTTAAAGAAAAAGGCATAAAGAAAACAGCCAAAGATATAGATGTGGTCACAACAGCAACTTTTTCACCTATGTGTTCTTCAGGTGCATTTTTAAACTTCGGACACTCGGATCCTCCTATAAAAATGACAAAAGTATGGCTGAATGATGTACCTGCATATGCCGGAATAGCTGCTGTAGATGTTTATATAGGTGCCACAGAACTTTCGGAAACAGAAGGTATGAATTATGGTGGGGCACATGTAATTGAAGATTTGATTACAGGAAAACCCGTAAAATTAAAAGCAATAGGATACGGAACTGATTGTTATCCCAGAAGGGAGATTGAGACATACATAACCAAAGATACGATAAACCAGGCCTATCTCTACAATCCCAGAAATGCATACCAAAATTACCCGGTCGCTACCAACTCATCTAACAGGACTATTTACACCTATATGGGAAAACTACTTCCCAATTTCGGCAACGCTACTTATTCCAGCGCCGGTCAGCTCAGCCCTTTGCTGAATGACCCTTACTATAGGACCATCGGGATAGGCACCAGAATCTTTCTTGCGGGATGTCAGGGTTATGTTTCCTGGCACGGTACCCAGCATAATCCAGGTAGAGAAAGACTTGCAAATGGTATACCCTGCGGTCCTGCAGGAGATCTCGCTGTCATCGGTGATTTAAAGAAGATGTCACCTGAATATTTAAAAGCATGTACCTTTCACGGCTATGGCGTTACTATATTTATGGGTATCGGTATTCCAATTCCTGTTATTGATGAAGAGATGGTGGAATTTCTAAGAATTAAAGATGAGGATATATATACCGAAATTTTTGACTATTCCGTCCAGAGAAGAAACAAACCCTCTTACGGAAAGGTAAACTACAGGCAGCTCAGAAGCGGAAAAATAAAAATCAACAATAAATACGTTCAAACGGGCTCAATTTCAAGTTATTTTAAAGCACTAGAAATTGCAAATGTACTGAAAAAAGAAATAAAAAACGGTAAATTTTATTTAACTGCCGGTATCGCATCCATTCCCCTGGAAGAAGAATACAATAGTCTGGATATCCTGAGCAGGGAGGAACTCTAATGATAAAAAGAAAAGTGGTATTGAGTTTCCCGGAAAATATTGTGACAAAACCGATCACCTATAGACTTGTAAAAGAATTTCACCTGGAATTCAATATTCTGAGAGCCGAAATAACACCTGATATGGAAGGGAAAATGTTAATCGAGCTCAAGGGCGATAAGGATAAAATTGACCAGGCAATCAAATACTTATCCGATACCGGAGTTTCAGTCCAGGAGGCAACAAAAGATATAATAATAGATAAAAACCTTTGTGTGGATTGCGGAGTTTGTACCTCTATCTGTATTACTCAGGCGCTTAGCCTAGATATTAAAAACTCCAAACTGAAATTTAATAAAGAAAAATGTATCCTATGTGAATTATGCCTGAACTGCTGCCCTGTCTCCGCTATAAAGGTCCATATTTAAATTTAATACCCTATCATTACAATTCATAAACCTCGAATTCGTCTTTGGATGCCCCACACTCAGGGCAAACCCAATCATCAGGTAGATCTTCAAACTTTGTACCTGGTTCTATGCCTCTATCCGGATCGCCTATCTCAGGGTCATAAATATAACCACAAACCTGACACTCCCATTTTTCCATCCCTGCTCCTTTTTTCTTGTTTAAATTAAAAAATTGTAATCAAATATAAACATTTAGAGTAACAAATACTGCGAATCTTTTTACAGCTTTGTAGTATAATAATATTGTAAATTTTTTTTTTACACAACTGGAATAATATAAATTAATTTACTTAATGTTTAAAAAAACATATTTTAATAAATTTATAATCATTCTTATATTTGCTGTCTTATTTTTCCTTACGGCTTCGGCCAGCAGCTCTGCATCAGACGCTACAATCAGCGGAAATAATACGGATTACACAGAAATCAGTAGTTTTTATATATGCGAGGTTAAAGATACAATAGATCCTCCTATATCAAATTACCTGAGTAAATGCTTAAAAAAATCATACGACTCCACATCTGGTCTTATCATATTGATGGACACTCCAGGAGGACTCGAAACATCAATGAGAGAAATAATAATGAATATTTTAAATACTAATATCCCGGTGATTGTATATATTTATCCTGAAGGTGCAAGAGCTGCTTCTGCAGGTACTTTTATAATTTACTCCAGCGATATAGCTGTCATGGCACCATCGACCAGTATAGGAGCCGCCCATCCTGTAAACCTGGGCAGTGAACAGGTATCAGAGGACGTAATGGAAAAAATTACAAATGACTCGGTATCTTTTATAAGAAACCTTGCCGAATCTAAAGGCCGTAATGCTGATTGGGCGGAAAAGGCAGTAAGGGAGAGCGTTTCCATTACTGCTTCCGAGGCAATAGGAATGGGAGTAATAGACATCACAGCTTCAAATATAGAAGATCTGCTTGAGAAAATAGATGGAAAAATTATAAAAAAATCGGGTGAAACTTTCCTTTTAAATGGGAAAACCGCCAGAACCGAAAAAATAGAAATGAGCTTTATCTCCCGTTTTCTTCATATTATTGTGAACCCCAACATTGCCTATATATTATTTATCATAGGAATATTTGGTATTATCTATGAATTTTCTCAACCTGGACTCGGTATTTCCGGTGCAATTGGTGTCCTATTTATAATTTTAGGGCTTTACTCATTCAGCATTCTTCCCATAAACTATGCCGGGCTGGCCCTTATAATTTTAGCCATAATCTTATTTGTTCTGGATATAGCACTCGGTCTCAGCGGGATACTTTCAATAGCAGGCATAGCTTCGCTTCTCATAGGATCTTTTTTACTTATTGACACTGATGCTCCTTATCTTAAAATAGCTACAAGTCTTATAATCAGTGCTTCGGTTGTAGTATCCGGTTTTTTAATAATTGTTATAAGGGCTACCTATAAAGTCCACAGGCAAAAACCTATTACCGGCGAAGCAGGTATTATTGGAGAAGCTGCAGTGGTCTGCCAGGACTTAAATCCAAAAGGCCTGGTTAAAGTAAATGGGGAGATCTGGAAGGCTGTGTCTCAAAACGGTAAAAAAATTAAAAAAGGCCGGGAGGTCAAAATAATATCTTTAAATGGCCTGACCTTACAGGTTAAAATATTAAATAAACAAAATAATAAAAAAGGAGGTTAAAATGTTAATAGGTCCAACAATAGCAATAATATTCGGTATAATCATTATACTGATTATTCTGATTTCCGCTATTAAGATCTTGAGAGAATATGAAAGAGGTGTGATATTTAGATTTGGTAGATTAAGAGGAGCAAAAGGACCAGGTATATTCCTAATAATACCATTTGTGGATAAGATGATTAAAGTAGATTTAAGAACAGTCACCATGGATGTACCTCCCCAGGATGTTATTACCAGAGACAATGTCCCGGTGAAGGTAAATGCAGTTGTATACTTTAGGGTAATGGATCCTGCAAAAAGTGTAGTAAAAATTGAAAGATATATGGTAGCAACATCGCAGATAGCCCAGACCACACTGAGAAGCATACTGGGCCAGGCGGAGTTAGATGATCTACTCGCCAGGAGAGATAAAATAAATCAGGAGCTTCAAAAAATAATAGACGAACAAACGGATCCCTGGGGTATAAAAGTCTCAAACGTTGAGATTAAAGACGTTGAGCTGCCTCAAACCATACAGCGTGCATTTGCCAGACAGGCTGAAGCCGAAAGGGAAAGAAGAGCAAAAATAATCAATGCAGAAGGAGAATTCCAGGCTTCCGAAAGATTATCCGAGGCAGCAAGGGTGCTGAGCAAATATCCGATTTCAGTACAGCTTAGGTTCCTGCAGACGTTAAAGGAAATAGCAACGGAACAGAACTCAACCATTGTATTCCCAGTTCCGGTTGATCTTATTGAAGCTTTTATGAACAAGCTTGGTAAAAAATAAAGGACTTTAAATAAATTGTCTGCAAAGAAAAGTTTAGGAGACTATACTGTACAGAAGGTTCTCGGTAAAAAAACAATTCTTAGAGTACTGGAAAAACGTGATCTAAAAAGGTCCCTTGTGTGGTTAAAAGACCCTTTTGTCAATATGTATCTGAGTCAGAACTTTCGGGACTACGATGGAAAAAAGGAACTTAAATGGTTTGAATTTATCCGGAGTTCCAAAAATGACATAGTCTTTGCCATTGAAGATACTGAAACAAACCTTCATATCGGCAATTGTGCATTGCATAAAATCGACTGGGAAAAGGGGAGCTGTGAACTTGGTATTATGATTGGCGAGAAAGATTACTGGAACAGGGGCTATGGTTCTGACGTGATTAAAAGTATTATAAATTTTTCAATGCACGGCCTCAAACTCACAAATATAGTGCTGAACGTCTACAGTTATAACAAAAGAGCAATAAAAGTATATAAAAAATGCGGATTTAGACTAATCCAGATTCAAAGCAAAGATCACTTTTATAATGGGAGATTCTGGGATACTTTAATAATGGAGTTCAGGAAAAGGTAAAAACTATTAATATTTATATCCCCATATAATCAAGCCCGATAGATAAAAATTTATAATATATTATCAATACATAAATGTTGAACTTTTTATATATACTTATATAAAGTATAAAACGCTTTATTTTTAATAATCAATTTTTATGATAATATTTTTAAAACTATAATAAAATAATGAAATTATGTATACATATAGAAGACGCAAATTTGGTCCCATCACAATATTTTTTATAGCCGTTTTTACATTAACCGCCTTGGGAATGGGTTGCATTGCTTATTTTAATAAAGGAATGTTCTGGGATATATTACCATTTGTCAGTATACCAGTAATTATACTAAGCCTGATACTTTTGATCCTTAATTTTATAAGAAGAACCAGGGGCAATTTCTTCTTTGCTTTATTCTTTTTATTATCTATTGCAGGGTTGATACTATCATATTTTTTTGGTCCCTCAGTCCTGATCAACAAAGCCCAGCAAAGTTATGACGATGAAGATTACGCCCAATCAATTGATTATTATAATATAATCATAAACAACTACCCCGGCAGCAGCCTTGCAGGCAATGCATTGGAAAAGATTTCGTATGCCTACTACGCAAATGCCGATTACCAGGAAGCGATTACCAATTTTAAAGCTGCAATAGATTCTAAAATAATCAGTGAAAGCGATCTGGAAATAAAAAAGATTCTTGAAGATAGTTATTTAAAATTAGCCCAGGAATATTACAGCAATAACAAACTCAGCCAATCGGCTGAAAGCTATTTAAATGCAGCCGGGGTACTTAAAGAAATCAAAGATAATTTTCCTAATACAAACGAAGCTTTTATTGCTGTATATAAAATACCTGAATATTTATACAATGCTGCATTGAATTTTAATAAAATAAACGATTTGGAAAAATCAATAGAAGCACTCGAGGAAATAATCAATGACTATAATGGCAGTGAATATTTCAACTCAGCCAGCACTCTTTTATTTGATATCTATATTAACCGGGCAACTGAACTTGTAGACAGTCTTCACTATATTGAAGGCGTTGAAGAATTTTTAAAAGTCTTAGATCTGGAAGCTGGAGATAAATATTACGGCTACATATCAGATAATAAAAAAGCAGAAGTATTTTACAATATATCTGCGGACATCCTTAAAAATATTGCTGCAGAAAAATTTTCCTCCGGTGAATATAAAAAAGCAGCATTCCTTTATGAAATCATCATTGAATATAATCCAGACCTGGAAGAAGAAATCAATCCATTGCTTGTCAACTCCAAAATCAACCAGATAGCCTCTTCAAATTATAGTGCATATATACCGTCTATTCCGGAACGGAAATTATGGGGAAGGGAAGAAAGCACGCTGATAATAGAGAATAACACTGAATTTGACCTGACTGTATATCTAAAGGGCCCCGAATCTATAATAATAAGAGTTGAAAAAAACTCAACAGTTGAAACAAAAATCACCGCCGGCACATACATGGCTGCATCAGAACTGAATAGCCCGGGTGTTTTACCATACTATGGAGTAGTTATTTACGAGGAAGGTCAGATATACAGAGAAGAATACGCAACCTCTGATTAATATATTATTTGACTCTTTTTAAACTATCATTAATCAATACCTTTAAATTTTTATCCAAAAATCCCTTTACATAGTTAAGGTCATTCTTCCGGTCAACATTACAGTTAGATTCCAAACCACTCAGGAGTCTATTGAATATATCAGAAGCAGATTTTATCTGCTGCTCTGTTATTTTTTCATCGGCTCGCTTTAAATCTTTTACAATTCTATCCACAACTATATTAAAATTGTTATAATTGTCTTTAAGCGTTCCGGTTAAAGTCGCTTTCTGCCAGAACCAGATTCCTCTATTCCTCTCATTATATAAACTAAAAAGACCAAACAAATATTCTAAATCAATACTGCTTAATTCACATATATTCTTGATTATATACATTCTTCTGGATATATATGACGCTCTGTTTAATTTTTTAAAATCAATTATATTCATTGCTTCTCTTATAAATAATCATTTACTTTTAATCAAAAACCTGAGCATTCTGTCTTCACCTTTTTTTATTCCTATCCTTTTTGTAACAGCTATTTTGAAATTATTGCTCTCTTCCTTGTAATCAAATATATATAGTCTGTTTCCCTCCGACACAATATCAGTACCATTATCCTTAATATTTATACCTAATGCCATAGTTAATTTGCCTGGTCCGTTTGCAGGGTTAATATCCTGGTTGATATTCCTTCTCTTCTTCATAATGTCAATTCCCCATATTGGTTTTAACCCTCTTATCAACACTGCACCCGGCATCCCTTCTTTTTCAGTTATAACATTTAATAGATAATACATACCATAGCACAGATAAACATAGGCGATACCTGGTTTTCCGAACATTATCTTACTTCTTGGCGTTCTTCCGTTATATGCATGGCTTGCGGGGTCACCCTTGCCGTAATAGGCCTCTGTTTCAAAAATTATTCCCCCAACCATTCCTGACCTGCTAAACTTTATTAATGCTCTGCCCAGTAGTTCCCTTGCTACTCTCGAAGTATCTCTTTCGTAAAATTCTCTAGGCAATATATTTTCAGTCAAAGTTCTCATATGTAAGTTATTACCAGTATTTAAATCTCTACAAAATTATACCTATAAACCAGTTAAAATATAATAGCAATCTTATTTTTAAAATTTTCAATATTGTATAAATTCCCTCTCTGCAGGTATAGTCATTTGGATCTAACAAAAATTTTTTTATTGAAATAGAAAAAAAAATTTTGTATATTACATAACAATATTGCTAAAAAAAGAAGATAGAAAGGAATCCCATGGAAGTAAAAATTGATAAAGAACTCTGCACCGGATGTGGTTTGTGCGAGGAAACATGTCCGGATATTTTTAAATTAAACGAAGATGAAGAGGTAGCAGAAGTCATTAAAACAGATTATGAAGAAAGCGATGAAGAATGCATCGAAGAAGCAGTTGAAAGCTGCCCAACGGAAGCAATATCCGCTGACTGATCTACGTCAAATTAATTTATATTATAATTATTTATAGTATCGGTCCCTGATTTGTTGTTCACTCTTATATACTGTTAATATGTAAGACCAAAACCAAATGGAAAGAGGGAACCTTTTAAGCCATCTATATCATTTATAGGTATTTGATCTATTGACCTGGGCCAGGTGTAAGAAAGTTTACCGATGGGAGCATAATCACCAAAAATAACATCCGCAACTCCCTGCCCTTCAGTACAGAAAATCAAGATATTTTTTATAAAACTAAAGGCTATTTTTGCCTTTTTAATCCTATAAGCCAATCCTTTATTACCAGCATCAGCCCCCCAAATCCGAACAGAATTCCTGCAAATCTAAACACCCATCCAACAAATGGAATGCTGTATAAACCAATTACTATCACCAGGCCTATAAGATACATTAAAACCTTCCAGCCGTATTTATCCGTATTCAGATTTGTCCTGTAAAGTATCATCCTGCCAATAAAAAAAGATAAAAATATAGTACTTAGATATATCGATAGCGCATATAATATTATTAATACAGAGTTTAAAGTAAGAGCTACAATCCCCATTCCTGCCCCAATTAAAGTGATAAACAGCACTACAGAAACTATAAACAGAACCAACACACCTATAGGCACTCCAAAAAGCATTATTGCTCCTGCACCCACACATCTCCCGAGCGTGGTCCTCATTCTTTCATTAAACTTTTTAAATACCGAAGGAATTGCAAGAATAAGTATTATTCCCAGTACAAAAAGACTCACAAATGAAACCACTTTTGCTCCTAAATATGTCGCAGTAAAAAAAGCTGCTGGAGCCTTTTTAGCAATTTTAATCTCTTCTGCTTTTTCAAGAATAGTAGCTTCTACTTCGCCTTTAATTATTGCACCATCTGATATTATTGCCTCGTTCACTGATTTATATGAGACGTTGCCTCCTATTTCAGCACTACTGGCAATCACAAGATTTGCAACTCCGTCTATTTCCACATTGCCGTCAATCTTACCGGTAATACTGATATCTCCTCCATTTAATACAGCACCACCCGCTATTTCTCCATTAACTTTTATGGTTCCTCCATATACAATAAGATCTCCGCCAACACCCGTATTATCCCCTAAAGTTATCTGACCTCCAGCAACTATCAAATCATCTTTGATTCCACCATTGATATTAATCACACCGCCTGATACCCTTACATCATCACCAATATTTCCATTCAGGTTCAAGTATCCGCCTGCAGCTATTAAATCTTCGGAAACATCACCATTAACTTCGACATTTCCGCCTGCAACAACAAGATCCCCATTAATATCAGCCGTTACAGTGACACTTCTTCCAACAGCATAAACATCATCATCCGCGCCAACAGTAATTCTTATATCCTCGCCTTCTTTTAGGCTAAAAGCAAAAATAGGCATTGTAAATAAAAAGAAGGATATTAAAGCCACTAACATGAAAACGATTAGCTTTTTCATTGGTACCACCCTTTTTTAAATATATATTAATATTAGAAACAGTAAACTATACTGTCTTTACCCTTAGTATTTTTTTTCTTACTTTTTTTACATACTCTGACGGATCATCTGCCCTGTAAATAGCCGTACCCATAACCAAAATATTTGCTCCCGCGCTGACAACATGCGGAGCGGTTTCAATATTGATTCCCCCGTCAACCTGAATGTCAATATTCTTTTTTAAATTAGAAGAATATTTTTTATAATCTTCAATCATTTTCCTCAAATTACCTATTTTATAAATCATTTCAGGTATGAATTTCTGGCCCCCAAATCCAGGATTGACAGTCAGGACCAATATCATATCAACAAGCCCCAGGACATTCTCTATAAAGCACAAGGGTGTTGAGGGGTTTAATGCAACCGCAGCTTTCTTTCCGGCATTTTTTATATAATTCAATGTACGGTTCAGATGAGGACATTCTTCAACATGAACATTTATCAGATCCGCCCCACTGTCTATAAAACTATCCAGCAGTCTGTCAGGATTCTTGACCATAAGATGTACATCTAAAAAAAGCCTGGTGTTCTTTCTTAGACACCTTATAATAGGAGGACCGATAGTTATATTAGGAACAAAACTGCCATCCATAACATCTACGTGGAGCATGTCCACTCCTGCTTTTTCAGCTTTTTTGATTTCATCTCCTAAATTCACAAAATTACTGTCCAGAATAGAAGCAGAAATTTTTATATTCATATCTCTACCTGACATGCCTTTCTTTTATGCCGTTTTAAATTACGATATGGATTATAACATAATCTTAAAATAATTTATCAGGATTGAAAAGATAAATATTTAACCTGTCATAGAAAAAGCTTGGCATTTTGAAGCAACTTTAGTATATTTTATATATAGTTTTTTGATTCTTTGAAAAATTTTTTAAATTTTCGAGGATGGGTGAAATCCCCTACCGGCGGTCAGAGTCCGCAACCCTGTCTTTAGACAGGTTGACTTAGTGTAATTCTAAGACCGACAGTCATAGTCTGGATGGGAGAAAATTTTTGACTTATTTAATTATAAAGCCATGGATTTTCTCCATGGTTTTTTATTTTAATATATATATAAATGAATCATGATCAATAAAGTGCATAATAAGTTTAGCAGTGAAGATAAAAAATATATGGAGCTTGCCATAAAAATCGCTGAAAGGGGAAGAGGGGCCACAGATCCCAATCCTATGGTCGGAACAGTTATCACAAAAAACGGCAGGATCATATCTTCAGGTTATCACAGACAGGCAGGGCTACCGCACGCTGAAATAGAAGCCATAAATAATTCCAGGCAGTCTCTTAAAAATTCTAAAATGTACGTTACTCTTGAACCATGCACATTCCATGGAAAAACGCCCCCCTGTGTAAATGAAATTGTAAAGCATAAATTCAAGGAAATAATTATCGGTTGTATTGACCCCAACCCCAAAGTCAATGGTAAGGGAATAATATTCTTAAAAAAAGCAGGAATAAAAATAAGAAGCGGACTGCTGGAAGACAAAATAAAGCTTCAAAATGAAGTTTTTTTCAAACAAATAAAGACAGGAATTCCCTTTATCTGCTGTAAAATCGCCTCAAGCATTGACGGCAAGTTAGCTGTAAAAACCTCAGATTCTAAATGGATAACATCCGAAAAATCAAGAACCCAGGTTCAAGACCTCCGGAGAGAATACGGCTGTCTGCTTACCGGAATAAATACAGTGCTGGCTGATGACCCATATCTTTTTCCTAGAAACAATCTTAAAGGACCTCTTATGGAACTTAGGGAAGATCGTAACAGCCGAAAGTTTTACAGAGTAATTCTTGACAGCAATCTCAGAATCAATCCGGACTCCAATATCATAAAGACTTCAGATATCGCAAAAACAATTATTTTCACTGGAAAAAAACAAATGCTAATACCAGGTGATAAAATTAAAAAACTGCGGGAACATAATATTGATGTGCTGCATGTCGATAAAGAAACCGGAAAAACTACCGGTCTGGATATTTTAAAAATACTTAAAATTCTGTATAAAAAATATGAAATAACTTCCATACTTTTAGAATGCGGTCCGACTCTTGTTACTTCCTTTCTTAAAAGAGGTTTAATAGATAAGTTTATTTTTTTCCTTGCTCCTAAAATCATAGGAAGGGACAGTAACTACAGCATGTTTGCAGACCTTGGAATAGACAAGATGACAGATTGTATAAATTTAAGGTTTGAAAATATAAGAAAGACCGGAGGAGATGTTGTAATCACTGCTTATCCTTTAAAAGATTAAACAATTAAAATCAGGAGTTTTAATGTTTACAGGGCTTATAAAAGAAACCGGCAGAATAAAAAAAATAACAGGTAAAGGTCAGGACAGGGAAATTGAAATCAAATGCAGCAGAGTCCTTAAAGACTTAAATGCCGGAGATTCCATATCAGTAAATGGAGTATGCCTTACAGTTAAAAGCAGCGGCAATGAAAGTTTCATATGTGATATCGCTTTCAGTACTTTAAATACCACCACTTTCAAGCATTGCAATTCCGGCGATGAGGTAAACCTTGAAAGTTCTCTTAGTCCCACCGATAAGCTGGGAGGGCACCTGATAAGCGGCCATGTAGATTGTGTCAGTAAAATCTTAAAAATATCCAGTATTGGAAAGTCACATTTGATTAATCTGGAACTTCCTCCTAATATCCGTGAATTTTTAGCCCCAAAAGGCTCCATAGCTGTCGATGGAATCAGTCTTACCATATACGAAGCTGAAAATGATAACTTCAGTGTGGTCATAATTCCTTATACTTACAAAAACACAAATCTACGCCATAGAATACCAGGAGATATAGTCAATATTGAAGTAGATATGGTTTCCCGTTATACCGTAAATTACTTACAGCACAGACAAATGGACAATACAAACTCACAAAAACTAAAAGATAAAATACTTACGGAGAAGCTTGAAAAATATGGATTTAAAAAACAAGAAAAATAAAACCCCTTTTTATTCTATTGATGATGCTATAGATAATATAAGATCGGGGAAAACAATAATCATAGTTGACGACAGATCACTGCATAATGAAGGAGTATTTTTCCAGGCTGCAGAAAAAGTAACTCCAGCGTCGGTAAATTTTTTTATAACCCATGCCCGCGGATTAATATTTCTACCTTGTGAACAAAAAAGGTTAAATCAACTAAAAATACCTATGATCAGCCGTGATGCCGAAGACTCTCCTACCAATCTGAGTGCCCTGGCAGTATCCATAGATGCTAAATCAATAAGCAGCAGCGGTATTTCAGCCGGAGACAGGGTAAAAACCATAAAGACTTTCATCAACCCAAATACCACACCGGGGGATATTTCCATACCCGGACATATTTTTCCACTTCGTTCCCATAATGGAGGTATTCTTATAAGAGCCGGGCATACGGAAGCCGCTGTAGACCTTACAAAAATAGCAGGGTTATATCCTGCCGGGATTATCTGCGAGATTATCAGGGAAGATGGTGAAGTGGCACGCCTTCCAGATTTAATAGAAATATCAAAAAGATTTAATCTTAAAATAATAACCATTGAAGAACTTATAAGATATAGAAAAAGAAAAGAAAAGTTAATCGAAAAAGTGGCTGAAGTCAATCTTCCTACCAGATGGGGAGATTTTAAAGCTGTTACCTACAGGTCAATTATAAGACCCGAATTCCACATAGCTTTTATAAAAGGTGAAGTCAAAGGTAAAAAGAATGTTCTGGTAAGAGTCCACTCGCAGTGTCTTACGGGAGATACCTTTGGATCTACAAGATGTGACTGTGGTGAACAACTTGACGCTGCATTTAAAAAAATAAATAAAAAAGGTTCGGGTGTGCTGCTTTATATGGCTCAGGAAGGAAGAGGTATAGGATTCTGCAACAAGATGAAAGCTTATGAGCTTCAGGAAAAGGGCTTGGATACTGTTGAAGCAAATCTTCATCTTGGTTTTGATGCCGACCTTAGGGATTATGGTATAGGAGCACAGATACTTTCCGATCTCGGCCTTACTACCATACATATTATGACCAATAATCCGAGAAAAATAGTAGGTCTGGAAGGATACGGGCTCAAGGTAACTAAGAGAATACCCATAGCCATACCTCCGAATAAAAATAACAAAAAATATCTATTAACAAAAAAACATAAATTAAAACATATGCTAGACTAAAAGTCAGAAAGGAAGATCATGAAAAAATATGAAGGCAAATTAGATGCAAAAAAGCTCAAGGTGGCAATAGTGGTAAGCAGGTATAATGACTTTATAACTGCAAAATTGCTTGATGGAGCACTGGACTGCCTGCACAGACATCAATGTGATGACAACAATATAAACATAGCATGGGTACCCGGTTCATTTGAAATACCATCAGCAGCAAAGATAATGGCCGAGTCAAAAAAATATGATGCCATTATATGTTTAGGTGCTGTTATAAAAGGGGATTCATCACACAATCAATATATTGCCAGCGAGACTATCAAGGGAGCAGCCAAGATCAGTTTAGACCTTAATATCCCTATTGCTTTTGGAGTTATAACTCCTGACAGTCTGGAACAGGCCATTGAAAGGGCCGGGACTAAAAGAGGGAACAAAGGCTGGGACGCAGCATTAAGTGCCATTGAAATGGCAAACCTGTTTTTAGATTTGAAATCTTAGGTCTTGTTATTCTGTCCAGCAAGTAAACCATGACATAAAATACAGCCCTTTACAGGCCAGTAGGATAAAATTTTAAATATAGCTTGTAATTTTCTTACTCATACCTTAGGATTGTATTGCAACTTTTTTAACTATTATTTTTTATCGCAATGAATTTATTTTTATTATACCAATATTCTGTATTATCTATTCTCGTAATATTTTTAATTAATTTTATCTCTAATAACATTTTATTTAAAAATATTGCTAATTATTCACCCCCGGAATCTTTAATGAAACGACCCCCTCTGGTATCAATAATGATCCCTGCCAGGAATGAAGCTGAAAATATAAAGAGATGTATTGCATCTCTTCTGAAGCAGGATTACCCCAATATAGAAATACTTGTACTGGATGACAGTTCCAATGACGACACTTCGCTGATTGTCAAAAGGATTGCGGAAAAAGACAGCAGGGTAAAGCTTTTTACCGGTAAACCGTTAATAAACGGTTGGATAGGAAAAAGTTATGCTTGCCACCAGCTGGCAAAACATGCAAGAGGAAAGTATTATTTTTTTACGGATGCAGATACACTTCACTTTAAAAATGTAGTTTCCAGTATAATCGGCTGTCTTATAAAAAATAATTTAGATGCTCTCTCTGCAATTCCGAAACAGATAATGGTCGGCATACACGAAAGATTGGTAGTCACCTGGGTTCATTTCGGAATTCTCAGCCTTTTACCCCTGATTTTAATGAAGAAATCAAAACACCCTCTTTTTTGCACGGCAAATGGACAGTGCATGTTATTTAAAAGAGAAGTTTATAAAAAAATAGGAGGGCACGAATCAATAAAGACTAAAATTTTAGAAGATATACATCTCTCAAAACAGGTAAAAAGACATGGATATAAATTTATGATATTTGATGGAAGCAAGAATATATACTGTAGAATGTACAGAAACTTCAGAAGCCTTATAAAAGGATTTTCAAAATTTATGTTTGCCGCTTTTGATTTTAAGATTTTTAATATTGCAGTGGTTATTATATTGATCTCAGTGTTATTTTTATTTCCATTTTTTTTACTTCCTCTGGGAATTTTATTGTTTGACTGGTCTGATCTAATAATAAACCTGATTATAATCCAGATTTTTATTGTCCTTACTATGAGAATAATACTTGCAATAAGACTCAGGAACAGAATCCTTGATACTCTTTTCCATCCTATTTCAATGATATATGTAATACTTCTCTGCATCAATTCTGTTCTCCAGACAAAATTTGGAGAAGGAGCCTGCTGGAAAGACAGAAGCTATGATATTAGGTTTAAATAATAAATTTGACGCAGATCCATCAGGATCATAACTATCAGCCTGCAATACCGATTATAATATGTCTTCTTTCTATGAATAGATTTGGTTCCGTACTGACAATGAACCCGGTATCATAATAAAAATAAAAAAATAAATTAATTTTTATTTACTCAGTTTTTTTTATGTTATATACTTTTAAAGCAATATTAACATGCACTGGTAAGTGCTTTTCAAAGATTAATTTTTAATCTTTATGCCAATAATTGCCAAGGAAAGCATAAATAAATTAAAAAGTGAAGTTTCCAATTGTAAAAAGTGCCTGGATCTTGTAAAAACCCGAAAACAACCTGTTCCTGGTACCGGCTCACCCAAAGCAAATATAATAGTGATAGGCGATTGTCCGGCTGCCGATGGAGCTGAAAAAAGGGGTATTCCTTTTACAGGTGATGATTCAGGCAAATTTATGCAAAAAATATTCGACCAGACCAAGTTATCCCTGGCCAAAGACCTCTATATTACTTACATGGTAAAATGTACACCAAGAAAACTCCAAAAAAAGGAGCCAGGTTCTTCAGCAGAAACCATTCAGCCTCTCAAAAAACATATAAATAACTGTATCGCGTATCTTACCAAAGAGATCTCAATAATTACTCCTCATATAATAGTTACACTTGGGCTTGATGTATCTAACATCATCCTGCAGAAATTTTTCTCCATTGAAAAAAAATATACAAATATGGAAAAGATGCACATGAGAATATTCGAAAACCCATCCTTTAAGCTTGTCCCGTTTTTTGATCCCCGGGATGTAATTGTAAGTGGCACCGTTACCAAAGAAAGATATATTAGTGATTTTAAGTCTTTATCCGAATTTTTAAGAATGGTTTAAAAGATTTAATCTTCAACAAGATATATTTTTATTTTCCTTCTGCCAAATCTGTAGCATTCTTCTTTTGATTCAAAACATAGATCAATCCTGTTGCCCTTTATCCACCCCCCGGTATCAGCAGCCAAAGCTTCACCGTATCCAGGTACATAAATTTTGGTGCCGAGGGGTATAATCCTTGGATCTACAGCAACTATTCCTTTTCTGGCTCTCAGACCTATTGCTGTTATCCCATTTCCATTAATATCGTTGCCTCCCCTTCCGAAGGCATAATATCCCGTTGCGACCATATCCCACTCTCCGACCAGTGTAAGACCGGGAGGCTGAATTTGTGCTATCCTCTTCTTTATTTCACTCAAGAGATTTTGAATCTCTGATTTCTCACCCTTTACTTTCTCCAATAAAACTTTGTTTTCCTCTAAACTTTTTTCAAGCTGCTGCTGCTCAGTGCTGATTCTATCTTTGGTGCTTTCAATCTCATCCTTTTTCTCTTCAGATTTTCGGCAAATCCTGTCATATTCTTCCTTTTCAAAGCGAAGCTGTTCTATAATATCAGCTTCACTGCTCATAATATTCCTAAAAAGGTAAACGTTATTCACAACCTCATTTAAATCCTTTGCGCTAATAATGAACCTTGCCACATTATTATTTCCATACTTATATGAAAAAATTATTTTTTTCGCCAGAATCATCCTTTTTTCATTAATACTTCTATCTAATTCCTCTCTTGCTTTATCAAGTTCTTCAAGCTGATTCTCCAATATCTCAAGTTCTTTATTTAAAGATTTGATTTCATTTTTTATATTTTCAATCTCTACCTCAGATGTGAGTATTTCTTCCAACAGGTTCTCTTCCTCACTGCTGAGCCCGGCAATTGCATTTCCCAGCTCATTTAATGTAATTGCCCATAATTTTCCAGGTAAAAATAACATAATGGAAGTTAAAATTAAAAAAATAACTACTGCTGCAGTTATTTTATAAAAGTATACCTTTAATAAATTTATTCTCTTTAAAAAATTTTGCTTATACACCTTTTTATGGAATATATAGATTAAACATAAAAGCAGCAACTCTGACTATGTATTTAGTAATAATTTTATTATATTTAAATGCATTTTTATAGAATTAATCAATAATGTTTATTTTGGGAACCTATAGTGTCCGGTAATTACTTTTTCTTTTAAGATATCATTCTCTACAGTATATCCAGGATCAATATAATTATAGACCACCTTTGGAATCCCGCTTCTTGTAGTATTATCCGAAATAATTCCAACATTATCACTATGGCCGTTTCCATCCATATCAAAAAAAACAACATCTCCAGGAAGCCATGAATTTAAGTTTTTTTCATCCAAAGCATTAAAGGAAATACCCAGAATTTTTGCATTTCGCTTAAAGTAGATCTCTAAATTCTGTATTCTGCGGTAATCAATATTGGGGTCACAAAAACTCCGGTTCCATATTTCTTTTATCGGATACTGGTCAAAATTATCCTTAATGTCTTCATATACCAGATCTTTTAAATTAAAACCGGCTTCAAGGTAAGCTCTGGCTATAATATCCGTAGAGATTGCCAGATTCTCTGGAGGATCTCCGTTTTTAAAATAATTATTTTCTCCCTCTTCCACCCTGATAGTCCTTGCCGGGTTCTCCAGCTGGTTTTCTGCACCTTGCATGATATCTTTCTGGTCATTTATTCCGTCATTATCAGCATCGCTTGTAATTCCAATATTATCCATATCTATTAACCTGTACCTCGGCAGCAAATCAGAAAGCGCCGTGACTGGTTCATACTCTTTTTTAAAGGAAAATTTATTTATACTTATAATCACCGCTATTGCTATAAACAGCACCAGTATAATGATTAAAAAATGTCTTATGTTTATTCTTTTTCTATTTCTTTCCAAGGTACTAAAGAAGCCGCTTATAATAACAATTGAATCTATATTAAAAAGTAAACCTTGTTATTTTAAAATCCATAATCCCGATATCAATACCTGATATCTCCATTAAACACTTTGCAGCAACAACCAATATGATTAATGTAAAAAAAGTAATATAAATATAGTAAAACCTGGGAAATATAATTTTTTCTGCCGTTTCTCTAGCAGGCTTTTTAAAAAACAAAGATATTATCCTAAAAACATTCATCATAATAAATATAAAAGTAACTGCTGCCACAACCAGCAATACCATATTTATAGTCCCCATCCCTGAAAATTCCATAGCACTTGTAAAATATTTTTTAAACGGCAATATATAAAGAGCTGTAACCGACCAGGATAGAAATATGATAATAAGATTTATGCTTATAAAAACATTACTCCTGCCTAATCCCCTTATACCGGCAATGGAATCAACCCTTGTATTTTTTTCAATTTTGCTGAAAACACTGTATACAGGCATGAAACTAAACGTCAAAAGAAAAATACCTGCAATGTTAAGCCATTTCATTGAAAGTATGCTTATAATTCCTGCAGAAAACATAGAAATGTTAAGTAAAAAAATGCCAATAAAATATAAAAACAGAAACGACATCATTCTCCTGATACTTGTGGTCTTAATTGCCCCCAAATTACCGGCAAATATACAGATAAAAGTTAAAGTTATAAGGATTATGGACATATACAGGCTGCCTTTTTCTATAAAAAAACCAAATAATTCACTAAACTTTAAATATATAAAAAAACCTACTGGAAAATACAGAAACCATATAACTGCATTTGAGGAATTATTGTTCCTTTTTAATAATCCTAGGTAAGGATTTTGAAAAGGAAATAAGAAAAAATAAAGGTAAATAGCAATTCCGAAAACAATTAAGCCTATTACAATCAGCGGATTTGACAAGTTTTCGTATTCTAAAATCTGGCTAAAGCCTTCGAAACCTGCAGCACAGTAAAATATTGAAAATCCAAAGAAGAATAAGATCACAGTTAAAGTAGGCCTTAAAAAATATCGAATTGTGTAAGAGCCGGCTCCGCTGATACCCGAGTTAAGACTGGTTATTAATTGAAATATGGTTAAAACAAATATAGTGAAGCTGGTAAACATTAAAATAAAACTATCTGCAATTACAACTAACACGGCACAGATGGCCGAAAATAAAAGCAGCATTAATATTATAATAAAATGATTGTAATTCATTTCATACATGGAAATAAAAAACAATAAATTAAGAGTGCTGAATATAATAAATCCCACCTCAATCACCTGCAAAATCCCGAAGGTCAGTGAATGGCTGGAGAGGTCGCCTGAAAAAAAGATATGAATATTAAGGTAAAAAGCTAAAAATAAGGAAACTGCGGCAACTACCATTACAAATTTCTTAATAGACCTTTTTTTTGATAGCCCAAAAAAAGATGAGATCAAAATTGCAGCAGCCAGAATAATCACGCTCTGCAGAGGATTTATTTTTTCACTGATGTAAAATATGAATTCCATAATTTATTAGTTATCTTCTCCCCACCAGTCACTCCTGATTATTCTAAATAATCTATAGTTTTCATAAAACATCCTTTTTTCCAGAAAGCTTAGCTTCGAATAAATATAATAAACAAGGCAAAACATTAAAAAATAAATAGATATAACACCGGATATAATAAAAATCTCAGCCCACAATGAATGCACATACAGGAAATTTGAAAAGCTTAAAAAATTGATAACAGCAGAAATTACTATAAATTGATAAGAAACAAATACTGTTACAATATCCCTACTGTAAAAAATGCCAAATACTCCCATAAGGAAAAGTAGAAAGCTAAAATATATTATAAATTGTAAGTTCATTTTTCATCCAAACCAATAATTAGAAACCATAAAAAAGATATAAACAATAATCCAACCATAAGTATTAAAACCAGGCTGTGGTCAGTTAAAAACAGCCTTGTAATATCACTCGGACCGGTAATTGTAATTTCTTTGTTTACAGTTATATTCTGCAGAAAACCGTATGTATAAGCATAGATCAAATAACCGATAGCTGCACTGAATAAAAGCGGCAGGAGAATATTAAAAACCTTACCCGTGTTACTGTTGTTTAATTTTCCGTCTCTTTTCAATTTTTCTTTATCTCCAAATAATTTTACCTGAAAAACGAATAAGTACAGTGATAAAAAAAAGAAAACAATAATAATCCCAACTATAAAAAATAAAACACCTGAATAATAAACAAAGCTTAATATTCCAACAAACAAAAAGGTTAAAAACATAAATAACATTTTCTTTTTCCTGCTGGTCATAAAAAGGGATAATAATGCAGATACCAGCAGTCCTAAAAGACCGGTGTAATGTATTATTATAATTGTTAATTGACTTTCAAATGACATAATTACTTCTACCAGAAATCCTTGATTGTACCTGACGGTTTTATCAACTCAACTTTTTCTAATCTTAAATTTCTTCCATCATGCTCTGCGAGCTGATATTTATAGGACATATTAATGGCACTTATTTCACAAAACTCAACACAATTTCCACAAAAAATGCACTTTCTTAAATCTAAATAGAACTCATCTAAAATTTCCTTTCCGTCATCATCAATACTTTTCTTTATTTCTAAACAATTCTGCGGGCAGATCATCTTACATATTCCGCAGCCGTTGCAGATAACCTCAAGGGAATCCAGATCCAATTTTAGATGCAGAACACCCCTGCTGCCTTCAGGGATTATTATTCTCTCCCCGGTATAAGCAACAGTTCTAGGCTTCCTGAATATATTCCTTATATTAATAAAAAAGTTTTTTATCAGTCTTAACATTTTAATAAAATACCCGATTAAAACAAATTAAAGCTTCTGATTATTGAAAAACCAAACGTAACTACAAAATTAACCAGTGATAACGGGAGTAGAAATCTCCAATTGACCTTTACTAAAAGTTTGTAACTATCTATTCTGCTGGTTGCTTTATCCAGCAATAACAATATTACGTAAATAAAATAAAATTTAACGGCAATCATTATCTCTCCCCTGATAAAATACATACTCTGCCATCCACCTAAATAAAGGATACTTAAAACTACAATCAGGAAGAAAACAATCATGTAAGCAGAAAACCTTTCAATGATTTTCCCTAAGCCGATCCCCTCCCTGCCTATTTTTATATCACCGGATAAATAATTATTTCTACCTATACCCAATAACTTTAACTGCAGCAGTGATGATGTAAATAATGATATAAAGCCAAGGGGCTGAAAAATTATATTCCAGTACTGATGCTGAGAATTTACAATTTCTTTTAGGTTTAAAGTCTTACTTATAAAAACAATACTTGCAATACTCAATAAACCAGGGATAAGGAATGAAAGCAAGATCAATATTTTTTTACTAACTTCGCTGAATATACCATTATAAAAAGTACTAACCGAATTAAGAAACAACATAATTATCAGTCCAATATAAAAAGTTACTGCTGTCAAAAGACTGTAGTCCATCTCTACCAAGACTAAATTTGAAGTAATGGGAACCGTAGTCCAAATCAGAAAGGAAAGTAAAAAAATAAAAAACGTCCATATGCTTAATCTGTTATCTTTGGATAGATATTTTAAAAATCTTTTCAGAGGAAAGCCTACACTTCTCATCCTGGTTATTCCATATCCTCTTCTAAGTTCCGCTCTGGCTAAAAGCTTGTTACTAATATATTCACATATATATAAATTTATTGATAATATTATAAGAATATAAAACATTTTTTTTAGAAAAATAAACACATTCTCACCTTAACAAGTCATTATTTCACCGGGACTCAAATCCAGGCTGGTTAGAATTATATTGATGTCTTCTATTTTGTTACCTTTCAATATTTCCTCACTAAGAATAAGGCTGTTAATTGAAGGTCCCTTTACTATTATTGAATTTATATTACTCTTCTCTAATTCCATATAGATCTTAAATAAACCATGCGGACACTCAACGCCATATGATACCGCTTTAAATTGAAATTCTATATGAGATAAATTTATTTTCTTTATATAAAGTCCTTTAGGGAATTTGCTAACAACTTGATTTATTATTCTTAAAGACTGGTATATCTCATTGAATCTGACCAAAACCCTGTCCAGGCAATCTCCTTTTCTCCCTGTTGGAGATGTAAATAAGAAGTCTTTATAAGAGATAAAATCCCTATCTCTACGTAAATCATATCTAATGCCGGAAGCTCTCAGGTTCGGTCCTGATATGCCATAATCCAAAGCGGCTTCTTTACTTATAATTCCGACATTTTTTAATCTCTCTTTTACCAGGAAATCATCCATTATCATATTTTCAACTCTTTTTATATTTCTATATAAAATAGGAAGGTTCCTTTGAATATTAAATAATACTTCCTCGCTTATATCCTTTTTTACACCGCCTATTCTTATAAAATTTGGTATAATCCTGGCACCAGTTATAAACTCTATAAGTCTTAAAACCCTTTCCCTCTCCAGAAGAGAAAAATTATAAGCAATATCACACCCCAAAGAAATGCAGATATTTGTAATAAAATATATATGGTTTGATATTCTGTATAATTCGCAGAGGAGCATCCTGATATACCTTGCTCTTGCCGGCACCTTCAGCTGTAATAATTCCTCAAAAGCACTGCAGAGACAAAGTTCCGGAAATATTCCCGCTTTCCAGTCAAATCTGCTTATATATGCTATAAGATTATATATCTCCAGATCCTTGTAGTAACAGCTGCTGATAACCCTGCCGATATCGATATCTGCAAAAACTTCACTGATTATATTACCATCAGTGGAAATATTTAAATCAAAACAATCCAGACCATCCTGATTTTGGTAAAAAATTTCAATATCGGATTTTTCCGAAATCAATTCACTTCTATCCCTATAAAAATTAAAAGCTTTATAAAATCCCGCTAAAACGTCGATGATCTCGGGATAGCCTTTCCTGAGTTCTTTTTCGGATATTTCTATTTTTATTAAAAAATAAAGATTATATATAAGTGATGCAAGACTTATCATCGTAAAATTTTTATTTTTACTCCTATAAGCAGTTATGCTTTGAAAGCTATTTACCTGAAGTTCAGGATTTTCCTTTAACTCCTTTACTACCTGATACAGATTCTCTTTTGATACTTCTATCAATAAATCCTGCCCAACTCTATAAACCTTTTTTACTCTGTCCTTCAAAACAAACTCTAAATTTTTTTCTGCCTCTCCTACCAGAATAGATTCCGGTGAAGAATACACTTCATTATAAATATTGTCCACCATTTATATAAATAAAAATCAATGTTTTTTTATTATTTCCTACTTAAAAATTCCAAAACAGCATAAATAAACGCTTCCGGTCTGGGCGGGCAGCCTGGGACATACATATTTACTCCTACTTTCCTGCGGAATTTCTTCAGCAGTTTGCCCTCCAGATTAAATAAGTTTTCATTCAGGATACAACTTCCTACTGCTATTATGCCTCTCGGCGGGCGCATGCTATCATAAATATTTAAAACTCTCTTGATACCTTTTTCATTAAAAAATCCCTGGATAACCAGTATATCAGCGTCTTCTGCGGTATTTACGAAGTTTACCCCGTATCTTTGAATATCATACAACGGCCCCTGGGTTGCAAATATTTCCTGCTTGCAGCATCCAAATCCTACAACCAGCATATTTAAATTACTCTTCATCAGGGAAGGCATATAGATCACCTTTAACTTATAATCTTTGATCTGATTACATATACTGCTGTCAATATAAAATAAAGCACTATTGCTATAATCAAATACATGTTCAAACCCGGTATGGGTTTTTTGGCATAACTAAATACCAAAAGGATAAGTAATATGAATGAAATCACAGAAACAAACACCAGAGCCAGTATAAAAATATTCTTTAGCTGATATGGATCTTTTTTATAGTTAAACAAATATAAAGTCCTGCCGGTAAAGAATTCTTTTTTTGACTTTATTCGGTACTCTCTTCTGGTTCTATGGATTAAAGTACGTGATATTAAAAAAAGCACTATAAATATCAATGTTATTACAACAATAAACAGGGTGAAAGCTATGATATTATTAACATAAGCAGCAATTGATTCTTCTGGCATTACATTTCCCGCTTTTTACTAATTTTGAATTTAAACTTTATCATAATTATAATGCTACTTCAATTAATAACCTTGAATAACTTCTAATTTATATTTTTTAAAAAAATATAATATAATAAATCATTATGAGAATCATAAAACCTAAAAACGGACTGAAGACAATTAAAAATATCGGAATATTTTCGTGGTCGATAATCGGCTTTCTTTTAATCGCTGCTCTCTTCTTTTATATTTTATATCTAATAAGAATAGCTATAATACCATTGATTTTAGCTATAACAATCGCTTACCTTTTAACTCCTCTTGTTGTTTTGCTTCAAAAAAAAATGCGCAAGATATTTGCGATTGCCATAACATATGTAATTTTTACAGGAGTCATTTTTGTAATACTTTTCTTTGTAATACCTATAATAATAGACCAGTTTCAGATATTCATAGAAAACTTTCCCACATATTTAGACAATCTCACCAATGTAATAAATAATTTTCTAAAAAACAATGTTATCATAAAGAGTGCAGAAAATCTGGTCGGTAAAGAACTATTACCAAAGGATGCCAGCGGAATTACCCAGTATCTCATCAGCAGGACTAATTTAGAAGAAATCAACATCTTCCAATGGACTACTGTATTCGGAAAATCCATACTCAATATAATTTTATATCTTATAATAGGGCCGCTGCTGGGAATATACATACTTAGTCATGCTGATAAAATAAGAAACATATTTTTAAAAATAATACCAAAAAGACTCGGGAAGCATTTAAACATCGTTTTAGACAGGGTAAACAGGGTTGCCGGCAGGTACATCAGAGGACAGATACTGGTTTCAATTATTGTTGGGATTCTATGTACTATTGTGCTGCTTATATTAAAAGTAGATTTTGCGATACTGCTTGGTTTTATAGCCGGCCTGCTCAATATGATTCCACTTCTGGGTCCTATAATAGGAGCAGTACCTGCTGCACTGGCGGCTCTTTTTATTTCACCGCTAAAAGCTGTACTGGTCATTTTATTATTTGTAGTTATTCAGCAGATAGATAATTATGTTATTTCACCTAATATAATGAAATACCAGGTAGGAGTACATCCCGGTATGATAATCCTATCCTTAATGGTAGGCGGAGCATTGTTTGGCATATGGGGACTTCTGATTGCCGTACCCACCGTAGCTGTCCTACAGGAAGTATTAAAATATTATCTTTTGGAAAAAAATAAAATAGCATCCTGATATATTTCTTTTAAAGGTCTTCCGGTCTTTGTTGCAAGCTTACTGCATGATTCAAACTCAGGCGAAATGGTTACTTCCTCTCCCTTATGAATACCTACTTTTACTCTGACTTTCCCATAAGGCAAATCAGCAGTCTTTATTTTCCTGTCGATTGAATATCTTTTTACTTCCTTTCTTCTAATACCGAGTGTGGTAGACTCTAAGAATACAGTATTGACTATTTTAGCTTCTGATTTTTTATCACAGAGGATACACAGTTTAAAGGCAGGCCTGCTCTTCTTCATATAAATCGGTTCGGTCCAGACATCAAGAGTGCTGTTTTCAAGCAATTTTTCCTGAATATATCCTATTATCTCTGGATTATCATCATCAATATTTGCAGAAAGCATTACCAGATCTTCTGACCCGGGTACATCTTTATCCTTGGCAACACCACTTAAAATCCTTAATACATTAGGGATTTTTTCACTTTTCCTGCTGCCCGCTCCGTAACCTATTTTTTCAATGACCATCGGCGGTATAGGTCCAAACTTATTCACCACTGATTTTAATATAGCAGCACCAGTAGGAGTAGTTACTTCAAAATTAAAATCTCCTCCAAAAACCGGCAATCCCTTTAATATATCAATTGTCGCAAATGCAGGTACCGGGAATCTTCCATTTGCAGTATCTACAAATCCTGTTCCTAATGGGATTTTACTGCTATGAAATGATGCAGCTTTTAAGTTTTTTATACCTATAGCAGCACTTACAATATCAATTATGGAATCTATTGCACCAACCTCGTGAAAATGTACTCTATCTATGCTGCAGTTATGAACCCTCGCTTCTGCCTCTGCAATTATCTTAAAAATATCAAGTGATATCTTCATGACACCTTTATCAATCCTGCTGCTTTTAATTACCTTTTTGACATCCCTGTAATCTCTTTTAGGATGAGCTGCTGTTACCTTTACATCAAATTTCTTTGCCTTAATTGAATTTATAATGACTTCTCTGCAATCAATACTATAACCATCAATATTTAATTTTTTTAGTTCATCTTTCAGTAATGAAAAATCCAATCCCATATCAAGCAGCGCACCGGCCATCATATCGCCGCTTATACCTGAAAAACAGTCGATATATAAAATCTTCTCCATATCATTCCCCACAGTTTCTAATTATTTAACCGTCTTTCAGCTAAATAAATCCAGAAGCTGTTAAAAATTCATTTTCAAAGTATCATTTTACTCGTACTATTGCAAAAAAACACAATTTTATATATTTTATTTTCCCAGGTTAAAAAACAATATGGTAATGAACAATAAAAAAAATGATAAACTAAAAAAGATAATTAAAAACTCCGGATCCATGATAATAGCATTTTCCGGTGGAGTAGACAGCAGCTTTCTTCTAAAATCAGCGGTAAAGATCCTTGGAGAAAATGTAATCGCGGTTACGGCAAAATCGCCTTTATATCCAAAAAACGAACTCAAAGATGCAAAAAAAATCACAAAGGATTTAAATTGCAGATATATAATTATTGATTATAACCAACTAAGAAAAGAAGATTTCAAAAATAATCCCATAGACAGGTGCTATATTTGCAAAAAAGAGCTCTTCTCAAGATTAATACAAATAAAAAATAAATATAAATTTAATATTATCGCCGATGGAACCAATTATGACGATTTAAAGACATACAGGCCTGGACTAAAGGCTCTAAAAGAACTTGGGATAAGAAGTCCGCTTGCCAGTGCCGGCCTGACAAAAAAAGAAATAAGAGAATATTCCAGGCTATTAGAACTGCCGAACTGGAATAAACCGGCCCAGGCCTGTCTGGCATCAAGATTCCCATATGGTGAGAAGATTACAAAACTAAAGCTTAAAAGAATTGAAAGAGCTGAAGACTATCTCTACTCTCTTGGTTTTAAACAAAAAAGGGTAAGATACTACTACCCTGTTGCCAGAATAGAAATAGGAAAGGAAGAGATCCCCAGGTTGATTCAGAGTAATTATAGAGACAAGATAATAAAGGAATTTAAAAAAATAGGCTTCTCACATATCTCTGTAGACCTTGAAGGCTACCGGCCTGGAAGCATTGATAAATTAATTAAATAACCAGAATTCCTTCTTTACTGCAGGCATTAAAAATTATAAGTATAAAATTATATTAAGAACTGCTTTATTGTAGAAAGCAGAGCTAAAATACCTATACTAAAAACAATCCCAACTGTAAAACTTAAAATATAGGATTTCCATGAACTAATACTATTAGTCAACCTTCGGTATGCCCCGTAAAATAAGATCAGCAGTATCATAGTAATAAAAATAATCATTCCTATAATTGAAATAATTCCCCAGAAGATTAAAATTTTTCTAAAGCTGAATATAAATGCTGCAATAATACAAATACCGCAAAATATCCATATGAAAAATGACCTTTTATCATTCAGATAAGGAACTCTCACCAGTTTTTTCCACATCAAAATATTTTTAAGCTGGAGCATAACCAGTGCCAAAAACCAACCGGCTAAGAATCCCGTAACAAACCTTATATAATTATTGGAGTCAAAAAATTTTAAAGTTGAAGCTACTACGTCCAAGCCCATCAGTAAAATGACACCCGCCGCCATTGCAATAATCTTTACCGAAGGGAACTCGCCTTTTACTTCTCTTTCAAGTATGATAATTACAACCAGAGAAAAAAAGAACCCGATATATATGCCTGTGCATCTAGAACATAAAGGCATATATAATTCATCGAGTCCAAACGATCTTGAAGCCTGCTGATGACACAGGCCGCCGCCTAAAAAATGTAAAACTTTTAGTAAGACTGCCAAATCTTAATAGGAATAATAATCAAAGAGGCCGCCTAAAAATCCTCCGAAAGCACCTAAGAATATAACGATCAGCCATATAATACCAAAAACTATACCGACACCGCCAAGAATAATACCGGCTATGCTCATCCCGCGGCCCTTTTCGCTGGATTCACCTTTTTTAATCTTATTGAATTCAATAATACCCAGAACTATTGCTGCTATACTTAGTAAAAATCCAATGGCAGATCCTGCTACAGGAACACAATGGCAAAGCACACTGAGTATTCCTGCAATCAGTGCAATAATAGCCATAACTCCTGCTTTTTCTTCAGAGCCTACAACCTTTGCTTTTACTTCTTCTGGTTTTTTCTTATCGTTCATAGAATACCTCCAAACCACAGTTACTAAATAAAAATAATTTATATTACAAAATCTATAAAATTTTTTTTATTATATCACATACTACTTTCAAATTAGTAACTAATTCTCTCAAAAAACTGCTTAAAATTTTTACCGAAAATCTCCTCTATTTCATCTCTTTTAAGACCGGAGCCCAGGCCTACTTTTTCCTGTATACCAGGTTTAAATAGATCACGATGACTGTGAGCATCACTATTAATCAGGAATTTAACCCCGGCTTCCCTTCCTATATTAACCACCACTCCATTAGTAAGACTGTGGCCGGCTCTTGAAGTGATCTCTATAAAAACATCGTTTTTCTCTGCAAGTTTCGCTTCTTCTAATTTTAAAATTCCAGGATGTGCCAGTATATCAACATATTCTGATTTTACTGCTTCCAGGTTAGTGCCCGGTTCAACATCCTCTACAACACTCTCCCCATGCACTACTACCAGTTTTGCGCCTAGCTCCTTAGCTTTCCCGGCC
This sequence comes from uncultured Actinomycetota bacterium, assembly GCA_964578625.1. GTDB lineage: Bacteria > Actinomycetota > Humimicrobiia > Humimicrobiales > Humimicrobiaceae > CAZBSE01. The sequence goes on along the minus strand of CAZODQ010000016.1, from coordinate 7,734 downwards.
ATTTCATCTATGCTCTTGGCCGGAACATTGGTCAGTTCCACTCCTATAATTGCATTTATTCCCCAGTATTTTTCAGCAAGCTTACAGTCCTTGCTTACCCTTGAGATTATGAAATCAAGATTTGAATAACTGACATGGTCAGTCAGTGCGATGCATTTATACCCACAGACAACCGCAAGTCTTATAAGCTCAATGGGACTGTTTATGCCGTCACTAAAAAAGGTATGTGTATGAAAATCATATATCATAAAATACACCTTTCATATCATATTAATAGACTGCTAAAGACAATATGGTTAATTCTATCAATATTACAGATAGAAGACTATAATTTTAATTGGAAATATATGCACATTCTTAATTTTATGCACTCATGCTCTTTTTTATATAATTAATTAGAAATTTATAAAATTAGAAGTTAAAATACTGAAATATGTTAAATGATAGAAACACAAAATTTGTTATCGAGCTGTGCAATAAAATTAGAGAAAAAGTACTGCCCTATTTTGGAAAAAAGGATTCAAGGCTTATTTCAGGTAAATCCATAGGCGGAGACTCTACTTTTTTAATTGATGATATCGCTGAGACTTTTTTAAAAGATTATTTAAAAAACATCAATATAGCCTATTACTCAGAGGACAGGGGACTTATTAAATCCGGACAGGCAGACAAACTCTTAATAATAGATCCCATAGATGGTACCAGAGCAGCCGCTTCAGGCTTGGAATCCAGCTGCATATCCATAGCCCTTTCGGACTACACGGATGAACCAAAAATAAAGGACTTAAAATTAGGCTGTATACAGGAAATAAAAAGCGGCAGGATATTTGTCGCTAAAAAAAATTCCGGAACAAAAATCATTGATTCAGAAAATACTATCTCTCCCTCTCTGTCCGGCAACAGTGATATTGACTCTCTTTTTTGGTCAATAGGACTGGGAGGAAAACCTGTAACTCCTATAATATTAGTTTTGGAAGAGCTGATTAACAGTTCGAATTTTAACGGCAGTATTTTTTCACTGGGAAGCTCCTCTTTTTCAATAACCAGAGTTGTTTCAGGCCAGCTTGATTGTTATATTGATATCGGTCATAGAATTGTGACCGACTATCCTTTTTTTGAAAAAGACTATATGAAAGTCGGTCAGGGCAGCATAGTTAACAATTATGCTTATGATGTTGCAGCAGGATACCTTATATTGAAAGAAAGCGGCGGTATAATAACTGATGCCTATGGTAAAAACCTGGATAACCAGCAGCTTATGGGCATTGGCAAAGAATACCAACTTTCAATCGTTGCTTCAGCAAACCAGGAACTCCATTCCATACTCCTTATGATGATCGATAAGGGTTTTAGCAAACTAAATGATAATATTGAAGGTTATTAATATCAGAAAAGGCAGGAACCAACGGTGCTAGATTTTTTAATAGACGTAATGGGTTTCTCAGTCTGTCATCAATTATCCTCCAGAAGCCTTTCTATAGGTAATGTAGTCCTTCCTATCTGTTCAAGATGCAGCGGTATCTACATCGGTTTTACTATTACAGCTATTATTCTATTCGTAATGTTCAGAAAAAAAGAAAATGACCTTCCTCCGCTTTACATAGTAATTATACTTACCCTATTTTTTTTATCTACAATAGTTGACGGTATTGCTTCAAATTTCGGTATATATAATACAAACAATGATTTAAGATTTATAACAGGTTTCTTATGCGGATCTGCAACTATGACCATAATTTACCCGGTCTTTATATTTCAATACTACAAGGAATCAAGAAAAGAGAAAATATTCAAAAGGCCTATAAAATTTATAATCTATATTTTAATACTGACATTATTTATTATAGTAACCCTGTTTAGATTTAGTTTTTTAGGTTACTTTTACTATTATCTATCAGCGCTCTCTGTTTTATTTACCTTCTATTTTATAAATCTGGTAATAATACTATTGATCCCGCTTTTTTCGCAAAAAGCATCTAAGCTTGCAAGTAAATACCTGATTTTACCTTCTGCAGTATCTGTCATCTTATTACTTCTTGAATTACTTATTTCTTACTATTTCCATAAATTTATTACTAGTCTATAGTATGCAATTGAAGATATTTTTTAATTTAAAAAAAATTAATAAGCCCATAATTATAATAAACAACGACTGTGGTTATAGTAGAAATTCCAGCTCCCAGAACTACCTGAATTACCGTATGTCTTTTTATCTTCACCCTTGCCCAACCTATAGCAGGAATAAGCAGAATTAAAAGCAGCATCCATTTACCAAACAAAATAATGAAAGTTATAACTCCAAAAGTTATCCAGCTGGTGTGCAAACTGATTTTCCAGAAATAGGTTATAATAGTGAAAATAATAGTAGAAACAATACTAACTGCAAATATTGATTTTAAAAATAAAGGACCTTTTAATGCATATAAAATTATAAAACATGTCACATAGCTTATAAAAGACACTATTAGAGGTTTTATTCTATGCTCTTTTTTAGGTATATGAATATCACTTATTATTTTTTTCTTATATAAAAAACATACATAGATATAGGGTATTAAAGTACCAAAAAGTATACAGAGAGAAGCCCATCCAATAGCTTCGGTTTTATTTTCTACAACCATAAAACATATGACAAGAAAAAGCGGTATGGAAATAAATGTCCCGTCAAAAATATATGATATTGTTCTTGCTACTTTATTCAAAGACCTTCCAGTTTTTTTATTATATGATAAGTAACTCCTGTTAAAGGGTAAATAAAAATATAATAGACTCTTTATGAATCGAGAATCTATTATAATAAAATGATTTAATTTTTAAAATGATTTTAAGAAATTATTCAATTATTTTTTTTCTGGACTTTTTTGCCTTATAAACTTTTTCATCAGCCTTGATTATCAGATTTTTAATGCTATTCTTAACGTTTCGCTTTTCTTTATAATATTCAATGCCCATACTTAAGTCCAGATTCCTGTAATTTAACTTTAAAAACTTTTTTCTAATCCTGTTTGCAACTTCCAGGGTAATTTCCTCATCCGCCTGGTTAACTATTATTAGAAATTCATCTCCTCCGAATCTAAATCCAAGGTCAACACCACCTCTTATGCTTCTACGGATAATTCTTCCTAAATTCTTAAGCAGTCTGTTTCCACTTTCATGACCGTGGGTGTCATTATATTTCTTAAAATTATCAATATCAAACATTATAATGGCGATTTTCTCCTTTTTTCGCTCGCTCCTTTTTATCTCTTCTCTTAACCTCTTATGTAAATATCTGATATTATAAAGGCCTGTCAGGTAATCCATGTATGTACTCTCGATTAATTTCTTTTGCAGTTCTTTATAAGAAGTGATATCGGTAAGAATAGAAACCACAAATAATGTATTCCTGTTTTCATCCCATACAGGAGAATTACTAGCCAGAGCATTTACGATAGCCCCATCACTTTTTAGGAACTCTACTTCATAATTTAATGCCCTTTTGCTATTAACAATTTCTTTAAATCTTTTTCCCTTATGTTTCGGTGAAAGAAGGGTTAAATATTTCTTTCCTATTAGTTCATCGGGATTATAGCCGTAATCTCTTATCTTTTCATTCACAAAAAGTATATTGTTTTCAATATCTTTTATAAAAAATATTTCATTTGTGTGCCGCAGTATTTTTTCCAGATAAGGCGAAAATTTTTGTATCATTTTCTATATTATGAAGTTAATAAAATAATTAATAAATTTATATAATTTTAATAGAATCAAAGGATTTTGACAAATCAATCAATTATTTTACTATATAATATAAAAACATTAATAAATAGCAGCTTTCAGTATTTTGCTTGGCCTTAGTCCTGCTGAAATGCCCGTTACTCACAATTATTATTTATTGACAGTATTTAAAAACAGTGGTAGTTTTTACCTCGCTCAATAAAAATTTTTAAGAAAATATAATGGGAAAAGATTCAAAATATATTTACTTTGATCACAGTGCTACTACCCCGGTTTTGCCTGAAGTTGCAGATGAGATCAACAATTGCTTTACTATTTTTTACGGGAATGCTTCAGAACCGCATTCCCCCGGTCTGAAAGCCAGAGAAATCCTGGAATACTCCAGAAAAATAATAGGGAAATGTCTTGGAGCCAGTCCGAAAGAAATAATATTTACAAGTGGCGGAACAGAAAGTGATAATCTTGCAATATTCGGAGTAGCTGAAGCACTCAGGAAAAAAGGTAACCATATAATCACATCTCAAATAGAGCATCCTGCTGTTCATATGCCTCTAAAAAAATTGTCCCGGTTTGGTTTTGAAGTGACTTACATCCCTGTAGACAAATTTGGTATTGTGGACCCGCAGGATATAAAAAAAGCCATAACCAAAAAAACCATACTTACAACAATTATGCATGCAAATAATATCGTCGGGTCCATCCAGCCTATCAGTGAAATTGGAAAAATCTTAAGGGAGTATGATATTCTATTCCACACCGACGCCGTTCAGACTTTTTCTAATATAAAAACAGATGTCAATAACTTAAATGTTGACCTTCTTTCAATTTCCGGCCACAAAATATATGGTCCAAAAGGAGTAGGAGCTCTCTATATAAAAAAGGGGACTAAAATAATACCTCAAATTCTCGGTGGCGGGCACGAAAAGGGGATTAGATCCGGTACTGAAAATATACCGGGAATTGCGGGACTGGCCAAAGCCGCTGAAATCTGGCAAAAGAGCCTTCCAGACAAAATAATAAAAGTCACAAAAATGAGAGATTACCTGATAAAAAATCTTATGGATAAAATTGATGAAGTCAAATTAAACGGCCATGCTGCTAGCAGACTACCCGGTAATTGCAACTTCTCGTTTAAATATATTGAAGGGGAATCAATAGTATTAAAGTTGGATCACGCCGGCATAGCAGTATCCAGCGGTTCGGCATGTTCTTCTTCTTCGCTTAAACCTTCCCACACACTGATCGCAATGGGACTTTCAAACGAGGAAGCCTATGGTTCTCTAAGAATTACCCTGGGCTTTGAAAACACTATGGAAGAGATAGATTACTTTTTAAAGGTCATTCCCAAAATAATATCGGATTTAAGAAAAATTTCGCCATTGTATAAAAAGTAAATTTGGATAAAAATATAGTCATAAAGTAAAAAACGGTAGATGCTCAAAGATTAACAATTTAGAAAAGGAGTAAAAATACCTGCCATAAGACTATATCTGGCTCAGATAAATCCTGTAGTAGGAGATCTTAGGTACAACTATAATATTATCAATTCTCACATCGAAGAGGCAAAGAAAAAGGATGTAGATGTTGTGATATTTCCGGAACTATCCATCACCGGATACCCTCCAGAGGATTTACTGTTAAAAAAAGCCTTTATTGATGAAAATATAAACTGCCTAAACAGAATTAGAAAAGCCACATCAAATATTATTGCTATTATAGGATTCGTTAACAGTGAAAAGAGTGGGATATATAATTCAGCAGCAGTAATTCATGATGGGAAGATTAAAACTGTATATAATAAACAATTTCTGCCGAATTACTCGGTTTTTGACGAGGAAAGATACTTTAAAAAAGGCACTGTAAATTATATTTTTAAAGTAGCGGATAAATTTATTGGAATTAACATATGCGAAGATATCTGGCATCCTTCGGGACCTGCAAAGATTCAGTCAACCGCTGGCGGGGCAGAACTCGTAATAAATATATCTGCTTCTCCGTACCACACAGAAAAAATAAAAGAAAGAGAAATAATTTTAACTAATACCGCTAAAGATAATTGTATAAATATTGTTTATGTTAACCTTGTCGGAGGTCAGGATGAACTGGTATTTGACGGAAACAGTATGATTATAAATGAAAATGGTAATGTTTTAAGGCGTTCAAAGCCGTTTAAAGAAGATGTGTTGATATATGATATGGATACCTCGGAAGCAGTAAGGGCAAGACTGAAAAATACCAATTTTAGAAATCAAAAAACCAGCATAAAAAATGACTACAACTCTATATCTACTGTCGATCTAAATTACACCCTAAAAAATACCAGAAAAAAAATACAGGACAAAGATGCTCATCCATATAGCCATTTTATAAGCTGCGCCGAGGAAGAAATACTACAAGCTTTAATCTTAGGCACCACAGATTACATCAGGAAAAATAAATTTAAAAAAGTTGTTATTGCCCTGAGTGGTGGAATAGACTCAGCTCTTACTGCAGTAATTGCAACTTTGGCCATTGGAAAAGAAAATGTCAGCGGCATTCTAATGCCTTCTATTTATTCATCCAGGGAAAGCATAGATGATGCCAAAAAATTATCCGATAATCTTGGCATTAAATATGACATCATTCCCATTTCAGAAATATACAGCAGCTACCTTGAAAATTTAAAGCCTATATTTAAGAACGATAAAATCAATGTCACCAGAGAAAATATACAGGCACGGATTAGAGGAAACATCATAATGGCTTCAGCCAATGAAAATGGCTGGTTGGTACTGTCTACAGGCAATAAAAGTGAAATAAGTGTAGGGTACTGCACCCTTTATGGAGATATGGCAGGAGGGTTTTCACCGATCAAGGACATATATAAAACAATGATATACAGAATATGTAAATTTATTAATAAAAAGTACTCAAATATAATACCAAAGAGTATACTCACAAAGATTCCATCCGCAGAACTTAAGCCAAATCAAAAAGACGAAGATAAACTGCCGCCGTATAAAATTCTTGATGCCATACTTAAATTATATTTAGAGGATGATCTGGGCTGCCGCTCAATTATAAAGAAGGGATTCGATCAAAAAACAGTAAGAGATGTAATCAATATGGTGGATTCAAACGAATATAAGAGGAGGCAGGGTTCTCCAGGCATTAAGATTACTCCTAGAGCATTCGGAAAGGATAGAAGATACCCTATTACAAACAATTTCAAGTTATATTAAACAAATAGGAAAAATTTTTTATACCCCTTAAACTTTTTTTATCAATCCTCTATTTTTTATTTTTTAATATTATATTTCTTAATTCAGCAGCTTTTTCCTCGGGCAGAGTGTCATTTATAAACGTTCCTGCTCCCAGCTCACATCCCGCTAGGTACTTGAGTTTATTTTTTGTCCTGTATGGTGGGTAGAATTCAAAATGAAAATGATAATAATTATAACTTCCATTATCTGTTGGTTTTTGATGAATAACCATCACATAAGGCATTCTGAAATCAAACAATTTATTATACCTTCCTATGAGTCCTTTAATCACTAAAGATAAAGAATTTATTTCTCTATCATTTAATTGACATAGACTCTCGTGGTGCCTTAAGGGATAAATGTGAATTTCATACGGCCATCTGGCATAAAAAGGTATAAATGCAACAAAGTCTTCATTCTTGATAACAATCCTGCTCCCGTCCTTTAATTCTTGTCCGACTATGGAGCAATGAATACATTTTTTATTTTTTCTATAAAATTTTTTCGAGGATTTCAATTCTTCTAATACTACTGGTGGTATATATGAAAAAGCGTATATCTGACCGTGGGGATGGGAAAGAGTAACACCTATCTCTTCACCTTTGTTTTCAAAAATTAAGACATATTTTATGAATTTTTTTCCACCAAGAACTAAATATCGATCCCTCCATACATTTATAAGGTTGGCTATCTTCTGATAAGGTAAATCTTCCAAATATAGATCGTGGTTTGGAGTGTAGCAAACAACTTCACATATGCCTTTAGACTCTCTTAG
>CAZODQ010000015.1:0-45164 GCA_964578625.1 uncultured Actinomycetota bacterium | reverse complement strand
ACAAAAAGCCGGAAATAAAGAAACCTTACTGCCCACACTTCTGTCTGGAAGTCAAGGATATGAAATCATCAGTCGACCAATTAAAGAAGAAAAATACAAATATAATACGGGAACCGTTTGAAATAAAAGATGAAGAGACATGGGTTTATTTTAGCGATCCTGATAATAATATCCTGGAGTATATTCAATGGTATGAGAAGAAGTAATGAAATGAAAGAGTTTGTCCTTGGATAATTATTTGAACCGTTAGGTATAGTAATCGGATGATAAATATGATTTCATGGATTAATTTTGCGACAATGCTTATATCGGCTTTTCTTTTTTCTTATTTCTATATAAGAAGTGTAGGTCCTGCTGCTCTGGAAAAAAAGGTTGGTAAAATTGCTTATTCTAAGTGTGGGAGGTACAGGATTATTGCCTCGGTGTTTGAGGTTATTGTAGTTATTAATTATGTAATTTACTTCTTTTACCCACTACCGGTTCCGCTTTCCCGAGCTTTCCCATGGGGCTGGTGGATTTCGATATTGATGGCAGTTTTGATAACAATACCAGCAGGCTACTTGCTTGGTAGGGGTCTGAAAGATGCAGGTAAGGAAGCAATAATACCAGAAAAGAAACATGTACTTTACGGCGGCATTTACAGGAAAATCAGACATCCTCAAGCAGTAGGTGAACTGGCATTATGGTGGGTAATCGCTTTCTTACTTAATTCTCCTTTTCTTGCTCTGTTCTCGCTTATCTGGATACCGGTCTTTTATTTGTTTTGCTGGGCAGAGGAGAAAGACCTTATAATTCGCTATGGGAGAAAATATCTTGAATACAGAAAAAACACGGGTTTTATAATACCCAAGAGAAATAAATCAGGGTAAAATAGATTTAATGTTCTCTTATAGAAAGGAAGTGCAAGCTAATGGATGAAAATAATAATTTGATTGCCTGTTGCGGATTGGATTGTTCAAAGTGCGAAGGTTATATTACTACACAAGCTGATGATGACAATAAGCGAGCAGAAGTAGCAAAAAAATGGTCAGCTATATATGGAGGGAATATTAAACCTGAAGATATCAATTGCAGCGGCTGTCGACCGGAAGGACCAAAATTTACACATTGTAATGTATGTGAGATCCGCAAATGCTGTATGGAAAAAGAGGTAAAAAACTGCGCAGGATGTAATATGTATATCTGCGATAAACTGGAAAATTTCTTTAAAATGGCACCGGATGCACGTACGGTGCTGGATAATCTACACGAGCAGTAATTTTTTCCTGAAGAAGTGTCTCTTGAGTGAAATTGTAGATTGGAGAATAAATATATGAAAGAAGAAACTGCTAAAGACCTAATAGAAAAATATATCAGGGGCTGGAAAGATAATGATTTAGAGATATTACTGCCTGTTTTACATGATGAGGTTGAATTATGGGAATGTACCGGAGCAGTTTACCAGGGTAAAAGGACAATTGAAAGATGGTTTACTGATTGGTATCAGGGAACAAACCGAATTCTTTACTGGGAAATAAAATCATTTGGTTTTGACGAGAAGAATTCAACAGCTTTTATAGAGTGGAAGTTTAAATGCAGACACGAAAATAAAGAGCATGAATTTGAAGGTTCAAGTGTAATATATTTTAAGGATGAATTGATATTTAAAATAAATGAATATGAAACCAAGCTGGAAAAATTCTATCCTTATAATTGATACAATAATATAATGATAGATTTAGTTGAGATGGGATCAATTAAGCAGATGCCTATTGTAAAGAGGCTTCTCTCTGATTCAAATCCTGTTATCCGGTATAAGGCATATAAGCTTTTATTAGACAAACCAGAGAAGTCTCAAGAAATGATGCTATTGAGACAATCAATCCAACAGTCAGTAATAGCCAGAAAGCTGCTCTCTCATAGAAGAAGCGACGGTACCATAGATACTCATGCTTACAGAAAATGGCAGGGACCCCACTGGACTCTGTACAGCTTAGCAGAGATTGATTATCCTACCGGGGACAGGTCATTGATACCGATGAGGGATCAGGTATACAGCTGGCTTTTAGACAACAAGCATTTAAAATATCCCCAGTCCCTTCTGATTCCTGGACAGGAGGACCGCTTTCGCAGGTGTGCTTCCCAGGAAGGTAATGCAATATGGTATTCCATAAAACTGGGTATTGATGATCATCGTACAGAGACTTTAGTCCAGAGACTTAAGAAATGGCAGTGGCCGGACGGTGGATGGAACTGTGATAAGAGACTACAGGCAAGAGTATCTTCAGTTATAGAGAGCCTCATTCCGCTGCGTGCCCTTTATCTTGCAGGAAAAACTTATGATGACAAAGAAGCTTTAAGGTTTGCCGGGAAAACTACGGAGTATTTTCTGCAGAGGAAGTTATTCCGGCGCCTGAGAGATGGAAAGATGATTCTTCCCCAGTTTGATAAAATACATTATCCCATCTTTTTTTATGATGTTCTTTTTATCCTGCTGGTAATGGCTGAGATCGGGAGGATTACGGACAAACGCTGTAGTGAAGCACTGGACATACTTCGGTCAAAACGATTACCCGACGGAGGTTTTCCGCTGGAGAAAAAGAATTGCAGTACCAGTAGTACTATTATTACGAGAGGCTCATTTGCTGATTGGGGCGAATCGGGCAGGGGAAAAACAAACCTATTTATTACAATTTATGCGCTTTATATTCTCAAGTGTACAGGGAACTACAAATAATTTTAAAGATAATTCTTACGAATACTTTAAAATGGAAAATATCTGAATAAGATATAAGAAATGGGCAAAATGAGTGATAACAAAACACCGCATAGTTCATCGGAATATGATCTAAAGGTCAGAAAGACCATACCCTTTTATGAATATTTTCACCGGGAAACCATTGATCTGGTTAGATCCATTAATCCTAATGCAAGAAAATGGCTGGACACCGGCTGCGGGACAGGATATCTTGTTAAAAAAGCAATTAAAGTATTTGATAACTGCAGTTTTGTTCTTGCAGATCCTTCGGGTGAGATGATGGGAGAGGCTAAAGAGAGGCTTAAGGATCATAAAAATATAGAATATTTAAGTCCAATAAAAACAGAGGATATAAATATCACAGGGCGGGAAAATTATGATGTTGTAACTGCGATACAGACACATCATTATTTGAACAGGGAAGACAGAATAAAGGCAACCAGGAACTGCTATAATCTTTTAAGAGACGGCGGTATATATGTCGTCTTTGAAAATATAAGGCCTGAAAATGATGCGGCATTAAATATCCAGCTGGAAAGATGGATGAATTTCCAATTGATTAAAGGCAGGAGCAGGAAGGATGTAAATGCTCATAGAAAAAGATTTGGGGTAAAATATTTTCCAATAAAGGTAAGCGAGCATTTTAAACTGCTTAATTCAATAGGATTCAGGACAGTTGAAATCCTGTGGCTGTCGTACCTTCAGGCTGGTTTTTTCTGTATAAAATAGTAGTTAAGAGTCACAAGACAAGCTATAACTGATATAATATAACTGCTTTATAAAAAGATTTTGAACATTTGGAGTAGATTAAGATGAAATAAAAATACATGGAAGGACAATATAATATCAATTAAAAAATTATAAGATTTAAAAGGGGTGATAAAAATGATGTCCAATATTCCGATAGATCTTACAAAGGTGACAAAGGAAAACATTGATAAGGAAATATTAAGAGTAGGAATAATTGCGGAACTGGACGCCGTGAATTTATATGAACAGCTGGCTGCATTTACCGAAAATAAGGATATTAAAAGAATTCTTCTGGACATAGCAAAGGAAGAAAAAACACATGTAGGAGAGTTCCAGACACTGCTTTTAAGACTGGATAAGCAGCAAGTAGATGAACTTAAAGCAGGAGAGGAAGAAGTTAAAGAAGAGCTGGGTGAATAGACTATAGTATATTGGGAATAGTTTGATGAGAGCGGTCAAAGTTGATTCCGAAGATCCGGAAAAAGAAGAATTAATTGTTTCTAAAGTTATAAAAGCAGAGAGCTTTTATAATAAGTTATTTGGGCTGACAGCGAGGAGAAAGTTGAAGGCTAAAGAGGGTTTTTATATGGAGTACTGCAGTAGTATTCATACTTTTTGGATGGGGTATAGTATAGACGCAATTTTCCTGGATAAGAAGAATAAGGTTATAGCCATTTATAATAACATCAGGCCGTTTAGAGTAACTAAGTTTATAAAAAATGCTTTTTCTGTATTGGAGCTGGTTTCAGGCACTGTAGGAAAAACCTCTCTTTCTGTTGGAGATGTAATTAGATTTATTTAATGGATACTATGTGATTTTTTTAAGCATATCCTTGTATTTTTTAGAATCCGGCTTCATGGCATATGCCATTTTTAAGTGTCCCACTGCCTTGTTTAAATTTTTTTCCTTTATTAGACACATTCCCAGCCCGTAGTGCGCGAAATCATTGACTGCATCTATTTCCAGAGCCTTCATAAAATTCTTTTTGGCTGAGTGGTAGAAACCACAATTATAATATGCGCTGGCAAGGACTTCCCTTATAGAACCCTTTTTAGGTTCGAAGTCCTTAGCTTTTTCAAGTACCATTATTGCATCTAAAAATTTACCTCTTTCGGTTAATTTCTTGCCCTTTTTAAAAAGATAATAAGCATTACTCATAATTAATAAATCTTATAACCATAATAAAATATTGCAGTTGTAATTATAACACTAGTAGAGTCAAGTACTAAATGGTTTTGGCATATAATTTTAAAATTATATATTTACACATATAGATATTTATGTTATTATGCTTATACGTTTAGTATAAAAAACAGTAATAAACAGGTTAATCTGACAGTGGGTTAAAGGTTTTAAAAGGATGAATAGGATATCTCTTATAATTAAACAAAGAATATTTGGCATCATATTTATAATCATTGCTGTTATAGGGGGTATTTTTGTTTTCTGGTATATAAGTAATTTAAAGGCTAAGATTTCGGAAGATGCAGGATATAGGGAGATATTTGTAGCTGGAGCTGATGTCAAGAAGGGTCAAGAGGTTACGGAAGAATTAATTGAGATACAGAAAATACCTGAAAATATATTCAGTGAAAAGTTTGTTATAGATAAGAACAAGATTTTAGGTAGGAAGGTTACCGAAAATATACTGGAGGGGGAGATCATAACAATTGATAAACTGGAAGGAATGGAATCCGGTGACGGCTTGAGCCCCGGTTTCTCATCGTGTATTCCTTATCAATTAAGAGCAGTCAGTATTCCCGTAAACTTTTATGGAGATAGATCATTGATCAGACCAGGGGATAGAGTAGATATTATATCGACCTGTTATGAACCTGAAAGCGGAGTTATCTATTCGGATACGGTGTTATCTGAAAAAGAAGTAGTATTGATCAGGAATAGTCCTGAAGGAAGCCGCTCCGGAGAAGAAAATGGCAGCGGTGATTTTTTGGTAGACTCTATATTTAACAGCAGTTCAGTTGATCAAGGTTATGCGAATATGCTGATCATGACTTTTTATCTGGATGTTTCAGAGACAGAAGAGATTTTTTTGGTGTTGGAAAAAGGAGTGCTTAATTTATCGATCTGCCCGATAAGTTACACCCAGGGCAGCTAATAAAAAGTTTATTTAATGTTATAGAATTTTATTTTTAATATTTTTAAAAGGAGCTTAAAAGATAAATATGATTGATAAAAATGAATCAAAGATCGTATTATTCTCAGGAAGTAAAGGAGGCTGTGGATGCAGTTTTATGACTTATTGTGTTTCGACTTATCTTGCCAGAGAGACTACGAAGAATATACTGCTCCTGGATTTAAACATTGGAAAAAAGGACAGCAGAATGATCTTTAATCTGGCGGATGAAAATAACAGAGATCTTGGTGATGCCGAAGGAGTCATAAATGAAATGGACATATCCATATTAAAAAGACTTGTTATAAATTTTGATAATAGCTTGAATTTGATCCTTCCTCCCATAAAAATTGAAAAAGCAAGAATCATATGTAAGGACTATCTGGAAAAACTCCTGAATGTATTAAAAAATCATTTTGATATTATCTGTGTAGATTTTCCGAATCACATGTTCAGTCAGAATAAACTCTGCTTGAAAGAATTTGTTAATAAGTTTGTTTTTGTTTCTCTACCTGACCTGATTTCAGTAAATAATTTAAATATACTGACAGGTAATATAATCTACGATGAGTTATATTGTAATTTTGATATAGTAATAAACAAATATAACACCAGGCCGGCTGTTTCACCATCAGGTCTTAACAGCATAATCAACTATCCTATAAATGCTTTTATTCCTTATGACAGGGATATTGAGTTTTTAATGCTGAACAAGGGACCTGATCCTATTTTTAATTATAACCTCAGGATCGTACAGAATATTTCTGCCTTTTCCAGGAAGCTTTACGAGGATTTATGTTTATGAATACAGAAGGAAATATTATCAGCATATCGGATTATTTAGGCAAAAAGATATTAAAAAAGATTAAGGCAGATGATCTTTGCACACTTCCGCCGGAATCAAGACTAAAGATAATTGGCAGGTATTTAAAAAAAATAATAGAAGAAGAAAAAATTATAATCAGCCAGAAAGAAATATCCAGACTGATCAGGGAGATACATGAAGATAGTTTTGGCTTTGGGCCAATAAGCTTTCTGATAAATGATGACGGAATAACTGAGATTATGATAAATAATTATGACCAGGTCTATGTTGAAGAAAACGCTGTTATAAAGAAAACGGATATTATTTTCAGGGATAACAATCATATCCGAAACTTAGTCGATAAAACATTAAGCCCTTTAGGGTTAAGAATAGATGAGAGCTCGCCTATGGTGGATGCAAGACTTAAAAATGGATCAAGGATTAACGTGGTACTAAATCCTGCAGCTTCAAACGATATAGTAGTTACTATAAGAAAATTTAAAAAAAATATGATGGATATAGAAAGCCTTAAAAAGGAAGGTACAATAAATAAAAAAGTAGCTGATTTTATTAAGATTTGTGTAAGGAGTAAATTAAATATTATAGTAAGTGGAGCTACATCCACAGGTAAAACAACTTTTTTAAATGTAATATCTAATTTCATCCGGCAGAATGAAAGAATAGTGACTATCGAAGAGACACTGGAATTAAATTTAAATTTACCCCATGTGGTCAAGCTCGAGGGCAGACCCCCAAATCTTGAAGGTAAAGGAGAAATAACAATCAGGGATCTGGTAAGAAATTCCTTAAGAATGAGGCCGGACAGGATTGTGGTGGGAGAAATAAGGGGAGCGGAAGCCGTGGATGTTCTACAGGCTATGAATACAGGGCACAGCGGCTCCATGACTACTATTCATTCTAATTCACCAAAAGATATGATTTCCAGATTGGAGACAATGATTTTAATGTCTGGTCTAAACTTAAACCCTCCTACTGCGAGGAGAATGATTGCATCATCTGTTGATATGATTATCCATCTGGATAAATTAAAAAATGGAAAGAGGATTGTATCAAAGATAAGCGAATTGAAGAATAAATGCGAGTCAATAGGCAATAATACTATTTTAGAAGTAAAAGATATTTTCAAATATAAGTTAGAAGATAATATTATGGATGGCAAAGGATTATGTGAAGGAGATATCATCCATACAGGTTATATACCCGATTTTATGAATAAGGTTAAAGATAAAGGATTTAATTTTAATTTTAGGGATGAAAAATTGGGATGAAATACTGATTTCTATTACTGTAGTACTTGCTGTAATATTTTTGTTCTACGGATTTAGGAAGGTGGCTTTTGGATTTAATCTAAGAGCAAAGGATGCAGACAGGGAGACAGATTATAGAAAATCCAAATTAGTAAAACTTTTTACTAATATATATGGCACTAAGAGAAAAATGCTGTTTATATTTGTGTTTGCTGTTTTAGTCTCGTTTTTTTACCTGCTATTTAGAAATTTTATCTTCAGTTTGTTGGTCAGTTTATGTCTGGGAATTTATATAATGGGTTTTTTAAATGGACTTGAAGAAAAGAGAAAAAATTTACTCAACATTCAGCTGGTAGAATTTATAAGTAATATGACAGTACTCTTGAAAGCAGGGAAGACAGTAAGGAGTGTATTCAAAGATTCTGCAAGCCGATTCAGGGATCCACTTAGAGCTCATCTATATATAGCTGCAAATGAGCTGGAACTTAATTCCACCCTGGATGAAGCTATGGATAGATTTTCTGAAGGCTGCAGGAGCAGGGAAGTAGGCCTTCTTACCAGTTCTCTAAAAATTAACAGTAAGATGGGAGGAGATATAGTATCTATGCTTGACGCCATTGCTGAGAGTGTACGTCATAATTTAAAAGTAAAGTCTCAAATGAAGACTATGAGTCTTCAGAGCAGATATTCTGGTAATATTATTTCCTTGTTTCCCGTTATTGTTCTAATTACAATGTGTATTTTTATGGACAGGGCTATATTGGATTTTTTTTCTACCGGTCCTGGTACAATTATGCTAATTGCAGGAGGCATTCTGGAAATTGCAGGAATTATAGTAATAAAAAAAATTATTAGTTTTGGAGAATAACAGGATTTAAAGTATGCTTATATATTTAATAATATTCTCTTATTATTTATTTTTATGTACAGGTATATTTTATATTATCAGGATTAAAAGTTATCACCGTTATGCAAAGATTCAAAATAGATGCAGGGTAAAAAATATTCTGGGGATATTTATAAGTAAAATTAATTCTTTCTCAACCAGGATCGGCAAACTTTTTAGAAGAAAATACCATATTAAAAACAGAAAAGAAAATATAGAATTTTTTAAACTGTTAGAATCGGGAAATAAATTATTTCTTACCCCAGATTCTTTTATGGGATATAAAATGATCCTGTCTATATTATGTGTGATTACAGCAGTTTTTATTGGTAATAATATAATAAACTCCATTATCCTAAGTGCTATAGGAGGAGCGGCAGGGTATTTTACGCCAAATATCCTTCTTCGGAGGTTTAAGTACGCAAGGCAAAAGGAAATAGAAAGGGATTTACCCTATGTTATTGATTTACTATCTATTGCTACACTATCGGGGCAGAATATATATAACGCTATAAAAATTGTGATTGAAAAATACAGGGGATATATCTGCGGAGAGCTTTCAAATTTCATAAAAGATATAGATATTGGCATTGGAAAACCTGAAGCTTACAGGAATTTAATGGACAGAAGTAACTCAGAAAATTTTAAAAATTTTGTTTTTCTTTTAGTCCAGGCGGAAAAGTATGGTTCTTCCATAAATGAGATACTGAATCAGAAGTCCCGGTACATAAAATTTGAAAATTATCAAAATCTGGAAAGAAAAGTCAGGAGGATAACCATACTGATTTTATTCCCTCTGGTCTTTTTAGTACTGCCGTCTTTTATAATACTGGTAGGCGGACCCCTTATATTTTCAATGGGTGGAAATTTCCTGCAGCTGAAGTGATTTCGAGCCCAAAATTTAAACACCCTGGATAGAATATATCCAGGGTGTTTGTCTAGGCGTCCGTAAAACTATATAAATCTAATAGATCAATTTATGAATACTGTGGTGACTACTCTTCTACCTCCTCCATCGACTGCTCCGATTCCAATTTTTGAGTATACGGACCTGAGTATGTTAGCCTTATGGGTAGGGCTTGCCATCCAAGCATTTGCAAATGCATCGGGAGTTCCATTGGAAGGTGGCGAGGAATTGCCCAAATTTTCACCGGCATTTACATAAACCACACCATTTTTTTGCAGTATATTAAAAATGTTTTGGCCATCAGGCGTATAGTGGGAGAAATAAGAATTAGCTATCATATCATTGCATCTTGATCTAGCAATATCAGTCAGCATTTGATTTGCCTGAAGAGCTCCCAACCCGTTTGAGACTCTTATGGTATTAATAAGATAAAGTACAGTTGCTTCCAGTTCGCTTAGGTTAACGGCAGATCCTACCGGAACAGAAGCAGCTGTAGTAGCTTCACTAGTTTTAGTGTTTCCAAGAACTTCCGCTTTATATTCTTTGTTTATACTGTCTGTTTCTTTATTTAGATTGTCTGATATCTTTGATAGTATTGTTACTGCATCAATTTCATTATTCTTTACTGATACATCTTCCTTTATAACTGCTGCTTTCTCTATATCTTCTGTTCTATAAACGCTGCTTTCATTAAAGCTGCTGTCAATCTTTGCTGCTTCAAAACTAAAGCCACTTGTTATGACAAGAGCAGCTGCAAGTGTCACAACCGCTGTTATTATTGTTAATATTTTTATTTTTATCTTCATATTTTTTTTATTAAAAAAGCCATCTGACTTAGAGGCCAGATGGCTTGTTTTTTAAATAAAAAAGCAATAGCCGGTTGCACTACTAGCTCATTACATTCGTAAGTGCCCAAATGACAGAATGTAAATCATCGCCTCTATTACAAAAGTAAAATTTAAATTTTCAATAAAACTTTAATTAATTACTTTGTAATAATATTAATACTTTAATTTATTAATGTCAAGATAATAATATAAATATTTTAAATATTTAAAGTATTAATACATTTATATATATATTATTCAATAAACTTTATTAAATCCGATATCTTAAAAAAATCATTAATACAGAATTATGTATTTACACAAATAAATAAATGTGATAAATTATAGGTAAAACTAAATGTATAAATGTGTATAAGCATATTTAGAAAGGGGGTGAATCAATCTTAAATTATATGAAGGGAGGTGAAAAAAATAAAAATAAAAAGATTTATTAAAAGAATAAAAATATGGCAGCAAAGAGGACAATCAACACTTGAATACGCATTGGTTATAGTGATTGCAGGAATAATAAGTGCAATTCTGATTGCAGTAGGAAAACCAATAATAATAGATGTTATATCGAAAGTATTTAATAAAATAGCTTCAATGGTTTGAAGAATTAATATAGATGGGATTATTCTTTGCAAGCATACAATATGGGAAACGATTTTGTTTTAAATACTATGTCAATAAAAAATAAATATAAAAAAAATCTTAAAATATTATTAAGTGGAACAGGCGGGCAGGCTTCACTGGAATTTGCTCTTATAGTTCCTTTCATAGTTTTAATAATTCTAATTGTTTCCCATATTGGTTTATTGGTCTATCAAAAAAATATATTAGAACAAGCATCCCGTGAAGGGGTAAGAATAGTTGCAACTACTAACTCAAACCGGGAGGCATTCAGCTGTATAAGAGATTTTTGTTCAAGCTTGGATAAAGAGAGACTTGATATAAGTATAGATCCCGGTGATAGAAATTTAAGAAGAGTCGGTGATATAGTTACAGTTACCCTTTCCTATGAATACAGCGGTGTTACGAAGATATTTTCGATATTTACAGGAAAGGATATTTTTATAAAGGCAAAAAGCAATATGAGGATGGAATGCTATTAAATAGTTTAAGAATTCAAAACAGAGGGAATGTTTCTTTATTGACTCTGGTTATTTTGTCAGTATTTGCGGTCCTTTTTATGTTTATTTTTGATTTATGCAGGATTTTTATAGCAAGAGAAGTCACAAAGAAAGCTTCCGATGCCGCTTCGCTTGCTGTAGCACAGGATCTGCTGTTTTTTGAGAATCAGGATTACAGCAGAGCAGCTAAAAAAGTAGCAGCTATAAATAACTGTATACTTATTGAATGCAGTTGCGGATATGATGAAGTAACAGTTACTGTAGAAAAGAAGCTTGATTTTATTTTAATAGATAAATTGATGCCAGGTTACAGCAGGGTCAAGTCAACCTCGAAAGCAAAAGTCATATATCCCTGGGAGGAGCAATTTGATTATTGCAAAAGTTATAAATTCAGCTATTAAATTTTTAATATTTTATTTAAAACAGGAGGATTTATGAATTATATAAATAATATATATTTACTAGGTAATCTAACACGTGATCCGGAAATCAAATATACTAATGAAGGGACAGCCATTGCAGAGATAGGGCTTGCATCAAATAAGAAATGGATGGATAAAAATGGGAAAGAATTGGAATCAGTTGATTATTTCAATATCACTGCATGGAGCAATCTTGCCGAGAATTGTGCAACTGCATTAAAAAAAGGAGATAGAGTAATGATAAGCGGCCATTTAAATCTAAGAAGCTGGGAAAATAAGGAAGGGAAAAAATATAATATTACAAGTATTACAGCTGATGTAGTGGCAGTCAGCCTGGAGTTTAAAAATATAAAGATATCAGAGAAAAATAATGAAGAAAAAGGCAGTGACATAAAAAAGGATAAAATAAAGTCAAAAGGGACGTAGGATTTTATCAAATAAGTGTTTTTTATTTAATATAAGGAAAAGCCTCCGGTAAGACGGAGGCTTTCTTTTATTTCTTTGATTAAAACTTTATAAAATTAACCTTTAGGGTATTTTTCATAATAACTATTTGGTTTTACTGAATTATCTACTATCGCCCATATCCAGATACCAAGGCTTGCTATATTTATAAGGATACTAAGAAATATTATAGGACCAGTGGAAAAATTTGTATAATCTATATAGTTTTGATTATAAGTGGACATAGAACTAACTACAATAGAACATGAGTATAGGAGGATGATTATGGCAAACAAGGAATTGATCCCTATGGATATCCAGAACTTTTTTGCATTTTTTCCATAGGTGTAAAGCCAGGCCCAAAAGCTCAAGAATACTGCCAGAAGTATGGCAATTGTTTTATTTTTTGGCGTAATTCCACCTTCCATTCTATAGATAGGTGTTTGGTAGGTTACGCTTTCTGCAAATAATTCTTTGATATTGACTCCACAATGGGGACATATAGAAGCACCCCTTTTAATAGTTCTTCCGCATTCGGGACAGAAAATCTCATCTGGTTCTTTATATAATGTTTCTGCCATATTGACCTCTCCTGACTCGATGTTTTTTAATTTTTAGATTTTTATGAAAATAAAACTGTATGGTCATTTTTTATATCGATTACTGCTATTATACAAAGCTTTTTAGGAAAATGTAAAAGATAATCTTAGATAGATCATGGTGCTTATAGTATAGTTTAAACCAATTGTAGTATAATTATTCAGATTATATGTTGAAAGGCTGAAAGGTAAGAGATTGGCATTTAGAAAATCTGATTATGAAAGTTATGATTACAGCAAATTCTGGGAAGATAATAAAAGACTGTACGAAGATACAGCTGAAAGGCTGGCTTTAAGAAGACTTCTAGCTGGTGTTGAAAAAAGCAATAAACTCTTTTTTGATATCGGTTGCGGATACGGCAGGTTGTTTAATGAATATAAAGACTTTGAAAATATAGTTCTTATAGACTATTCGATTAAAAATTTGGAAAATGCCAGAAGTAGGATAAAAAAATTCCTGAAAGGTGATCATAGGAGGATATCCTCTATATATTTTTTTGCAGCAGATGCAGCCTACCTTCCTTTAATATCCAAGTGTGCGGATGTGGTACTTACAGTTAGAGTAGTTCATCACCTTGATAATCCTGAACAATATTTTAATGAGGTTGCAAGAATAATCAGGAGTAACGGAATTTATTTTCTGGAGTTCGCCAATAAGAGAAACCTAAAAAACTTACTTAAAAATCTTATAGGAAAAATGGATACATCTCCATTTAATTTAGTGCCTTCTCAGGTGGGAGAGACTATATTGAATTTTCATCCAAAATATATAATAAGTGCTCTTAAAAAAAGAAAGTTTACCATAGAAAAATTGATAAGTGTTTCTAACTTCAGGCTTAATATTTTAAAGAGATTTCCAGGTACGAAAACTCTGATATTTTTTGAAAAACTTTATCAGATGTTTACTCCCTTCATACTCTTAGGGCCAAGTGTTTTTTTAAAAAGTATTTTTGGTAAACAAAGGCATAAAAAAACTGGCAATAAATTAGAAGTGACTTTAAAAGATATTGTGTTATGCCCTTCATGCAGGAAACAGGTACTTTTTTATGAAAAAAGCGCGTTTAGATGCAGGAACTGTGGAAGAACCTTTAAACAAAAAAATGGAATCTATGATTTCAGGATAAACACTTAGACTGGCATTTTTATATTAATTATCTGTGTTCTTGTAAAAGACCAGGCATCCTGTTACAATTATGCTACAAAGTTTTATTTAAAACTTTCTCAAACGATGGTATTAGATTAATATTAATAACTTTTATATAGTGGATTTTACTGATGGTGGAGAGAATATATTCAGAAGGTATCATTTCAAGATTATCCCAATATTTAAAGTATATAGTACAGTTGAAAGAACTTGGTAAAAGAACTACAACATCCAAGGATATCAGCATTAGTACCGGTATCAATAGTGCAGAAGTAAGAAGGGATTTAATATATTTTAAAATAAAGGGCAAAAGAGGTGTGGGGTTTAATATCAATGAACTGATTAATTCATTCAATAAGATATTGGGCTACGACAGATTAGTCCGCATTGCTTTGATCGGTGCAGGTAATTTAGGTAAGGCAATTTTAAAATATAAGATGTTGAACAGGTTTGGCTTCAAGATAGAAAATGTTTTTGATAATAATCCGGAGATAATAGGTAAAATTTTATCCGGGCAGGAAGTATTTAATATAAGCCAGATAAAAGATGTGGTCAAGAAAAAAAATATAGAGGTATCAATACTCGCTGTTCCTCCTGATTCAGCACAAAAAGTCACAGATGTCCTTGTTAAAGCTGGTATAAAAGTAATAATCAATTATACTTCAGTTCCTGTTAAAACTCCGCCAGGTGTAAGGATTGAGACAACGGACCCTATTGAAAAATTACTGCACACTCTGTATTATTTATCTCATACCGGGTATGCAGAATATAAATAATTTCTCAGATTTAAAAGAAATAGGATATGAATAAAGCCAGAGGCTGTTTTATCACTATACTGACCATTTTTGTTCTGCTCGTGTTTGTACTTCTATGTGTCTTTCTTACAGACTTAAGTCCAATCGGTAAGAATATATTGATCCTGGGCATTGATAAAAGAGAGGGAAGCAGCGATCTTACTGATACTATTATTATCTATCATATAAGCAAATGGGGAGAGAAAGACAGCCTTATTTCTATTCCGCGGGATACAAGAGTCTATCTGGATGATCATGGCTGGAATAAGATAAATGCTTCATATTTATACGGCGGTGAGGAAATGATAAAGCAGGAGATATATAAACTGACCGGCATTGAAACTGACAGGTTTATTATAATAGACTTTAACGGATTCGAAGAGATCATCGATATACTTGGAGGGGTTGAAATAACGGTTGAGGAACACCTTCATGACCCATTATCCGAAGCAGATTTTGATCCGGGTACCTATAATATGAGCGGTGAGCAAGCTTTATCCTTTGCCAGATGCAGAGCTACTGCAGGGGGTGATTTTGACAGAATAGGCCGGCAGCAATACCTGATCAATGAAATAATAAAACAGAAATTTAACCTTTCAATGATTGACAAAGCACCTCAGATAATTGAAGTTCTAAACAGAAAAACTCAAACAGATTTTACAATATGGGATTTTTGTTCTATAGGATTTATGTTATTATTTTCAGGTGAGGATATGAATCATGTTACCATACCTACGGTGTCAGCTTATATAGATAATATAAGCTTTCAAATTGCAGAGGAGGAAGAAGTTAAAGAATTTTTAAGTGATTATCTAAAATAGAGACTTAGTGTAATATTGTTTAAATATTTTGATGTTTTTAGAAATATTATACAGTATAGATAGAGGTGGTATTAGTGGGCAGGGATAAGGATTTAAGTATAGCAAATATTTCATCTCTTACTAATAAAGTTGATTTTTTGTTGCAGGTTTCGATAAAGTCCAAGAAGCTTGATAATTTTATTAAAAAGGAAATACCTGCTGGCGAAAAAGATTGGCTGGTAGATTTGAAGAGTTGGAAACTTAACAGCAAATGGTTATTGAAGATCTCCGACATTTGTCTTAAAGATTTCGATCAGGTTTTTTATGATTGTGGTGATGAGCTTCTGGATTTGAATGATTCTAAGAATTATCAGGCTTTTAGAGAAAGAATATTGGAAGAATTAATGTAGCCGGTTATTTTTATGGTCCTATGACTTAGAAGATATAAATCTGGTTTCCTTATTATATTTATTAGGAGTATTTATGATTCCCAGATATACCACTGTAGAAATGGGCAGGATTTGGAATGAAGAAAATAAATTCGCAAAATGGCTAGAGGTTGAAAAGGCAGTAGCCAGGGCTCAAGCGGATCTTGGTTTTATTCCGAAAAAAGCTGCAGATGATATATGGAAAAAAGCTAAATTTGCAATCTCCAAAATAAGTGAAATCGAAGCTGAGACACATCATGATGTTATAGCTTTTTTAACTAATGTATCCTCTTATATAGGGGATTCTTCGAAATATCTCCATTATGGACTGACCTCCTCGGATGTTGTGGACAGTGCTCTCTCACTCCAGCTACTTGAAGCAATAGACATAATTGAAAAGAAAATCAAAAAGCTTATAGATATTTTAAAGGCCGCTTCTAAAAAGTATGCTCATACAGTTATGGTCGGCAGGACTCATGGAATTCATGCGGAGCCAATCACCCTGGGATTGAAGTTTTGTGTGTATGCCTTTGAGATGGTAAGAAATCTTGAGAGATTGAACCAGGCACGGGAAAATATTGGATTTGGAAAAATATCCGGTGCAGTCGGGACTTATGCCAATACTTCTCCTGAAATAGAAAAGAGGGTTTGTAATATTTTAGGATTGAAGCCTGCTCCTGTTTCAACGCAGATTATTCAAAGGGACAGGCACGCACAGCTGATCTCAACCCTGGCAATCTGCGGAGCTACTTTGGAGAAGATAGCCCTTGAAATCAGAAACTTACAGAGAACGGATGTTAAAGAAGTAGAGGAACCTTTTACCAGGGGACAGAAAGGTTCTTCTGCCATGCCTCATAAGAAAAATCCTATTATCTGTGAAAGGATATGCGGACTTTCAAGGGTCTTAAGATCAAATACGATTGCTGCTATGGAAAATATTTCATTATGGCACGAAAGAGATATATCACATTCTTCTGCCGAGAGGATTATAATCCCTGATAGTTTTATACTGCTTGATTATATGCTGGGAAAGACAATATTTGTAATAGAGGGTTTAAATGTGATTGAATCAAATATGAAAAAGAATCTAATGAAATACGGCGGGATTATTTTTTCACAGAGGGTATTGCTGGAACTTATAAAGAAGGGAATGAGCAGGGAGGATGCTTATATTCTAGTTCAGAAGGCAGCTCTTGAAGCATGGAATAATGAAGGCAGTTTTAAGGAAAACCTGTTAAAAGAAGAAAAAGTCTTATCTTTTATAAGCAGGGATAATCTGGAAAAGTTATTTAACGTTGAATATCATTTAAAATACGTGGATAAAATAATTGATAGATTGGAAAATATCAAATAATAATAGTTTTTTAAATGCTTTGCATATATTTTTAAATTGCTGTAAAGATAAGGGAAATAAAAAAAATGCAGCGATTTTATAGGCGGGTAGATAAAAATTTTGAATATTGCTACTATATTGAAACTTTATCACCGCTTACCGGAAAAGAACTAGGAATTCTTACGTGGCTTCTAGAAGAAACCTTTCAAAAAGAAAATTTCGGTAAAAAATCTTTTAATGATGATGGTAGTAGAAAAATAGCCGAAATCGGTCCGCGGTTAAATTTTGAGACAGCATTTTCAACCAATGCGGTTGCAATATGCCGCACGTGTGGTCTTGAAAAGATTACACGTATAGAGCTGTTCAGGCGATATGTGTTAACGCCTGAAACTGATATACGGCAATTTATCAGCACTCATCACGACCGTATGACCGAATGTGTCTATGATAAACCGCTTGACACATTTGAAATCGGTATTGAACCGGAAAAAGTATATGCAGTGCCTCTGGTAGAAGAGGGCATGGAAGCGCTGGAAAAGTTCAATATCAAGATGGGTCTTGGGATGGATGAGTGGGATATTAAATTCTATTATAATCTTTTTGTTAATACCATAGGAAGGAATCCTACCAATGTAGAATGTTTCCAGCTTGGTCAGGCCAACAGTGAGCATTCACGCCACTGGTTTTTTAAAGGCAGGCTGATAATAGATGGAAAAGAGATTCCCGAAGCTCTAATCCAGATAATAAAATCGTCACTGATTTCAAATCCTTCCAACAGTATAATTGCATTTCAGGATAACTCGAGCGGTATTACCGGCTATACGGTATCTACCATAATACCACAATACCCTGGAACCCTTTCCCCATTTTATATACAGGATTGCACCTATCATTTTATATTTACTGCAGAAACTCATAATTTCCCCAGCGGCGTTGCACCATTTCCAGGAGCTGAAACAGGTACCGGAGGAAGGATCCGTGATGTACAGGCGACCGGGAGAGGTGGACTTGTTATTGCCGGTACAGCGGGATACTGCACTGGAAATTTAAATATACCTGGCTACCGGATCCCTGGCGAAGATGGTAAATTTAATTATCCTTCAAACCTCGCTTCTCCTCTGAAGATTATAATAAGGGAAAGCGATGGTTCATCAGATTACGGCAATAAATTCGGTGAGCCTGTAATCCAGGGTTTTACAAGAACATTTGGACTAAGGCTTCCAGACGGCGAGCGCCGTGAATGGGTAAAACCGATTATGTTTACAGGCGGGATTGGTCAAATCGATCACCGTCATGTAAGAAAAGAAGAACCGGAACCGGGTATGAAAATAGTACAGGTAGGCGGTCCGGCATACCGTATCGGAATAGGCGGAGGTGCTGCTTCAAGTATGGTTCAGGGTGAAAACAGGGAAGAACTTGACTTTAATGCAGTACAGCGTGGGAATGCCCAGATGGAGCAAAAGATGAACAGAGTGATCAGGGCATGTACTGAGATGGGCGATAAAAATCCTATTATGAGTATCCATGACCAGGGCGCTGGAGGCCCGTGCAATGTCCTGACTGAACTTGTAGAACCTGCAGGCGGAAGGATCGAGATACGTGATATTCAGGTCGGAGATAAGACTATGTCAGTACTTGAGATATGGGGTGCGGAATACCAGGAGCGTAATGCTTTTCTAATAAGACCGGAGCATCTAAGTGAATTCCAGGCAATCTGCAGGCGCGAGAAGGTCAATTGTGAAATTCTGGGAGATATAACCGGTGATGGTAGAATTGTAGTCAATGATAAATGGGAACAATCAAGCCTCATTGGTTTTACTCCTGTTGATCTTGGTCTTGATGAAATTTTAAGCGGCATTCCCCAAAAGACATTTGAACTAAAAAGTATATTACAAAAATTAGAACCGCTGCAATTGCCAGAAGATCTTTCAGTAGAGAAGGTTCTTAAATTAATATTCAGCCTGCCTTCAGTGGGATCCAAGGGATTTCTTGTTAGGAAAGTAGACAGAAGCGTAACCGGACTTATTGCCTGTCAACAGTGCTGCGGTCCGCTTCAACTTCCAGTTTCTGACGTATCTATAATTGCCCAAAGCCATTTCGGATTTACAGGTGCTGCTATTTCTATTGGTGAACAGCCGATTAAAACAATGGTTGATCCAGGAGCAGGGGCACGCATGGCAGTAGGAGAAGCATTAACTAATATGGTCTGGGCACTTATAAGCAACCTTGAAAATATAAAGTGTTCTGTTAATTGGATGTGGGCTGCCAAGCTTCAAGGTGGTGGAGCAGCTCTCTATGAAGCAGCAAATGCTCTCAACAAACTAATGATAGAGATTGGTATAGCGGCAGATGGCGGGAAGGACAGCCTTTCAATGGCAGCGCAGGTAGGAGATGAAATAGTAAAAGCACCTGGGCAGGTAGTTATTTCTGCCTATGCTTCCATGCCGGATATAAATAAAGTAGTAACTCCCGATATTAAACGACCCGGGGAAAGTAGACTGATATTTATTGATCTTTCTCCAGGTAGGGAACGCCTTGGCGGCTCAGCATTGGCACAGGCATTTGGGCAAATAGGCGATGACTCCCCGGATGTGGAAAATCCTTTTCTCCTGGCAGGTGCTTTCAAAGCGGTACAGAAGATGATAAAAGAGAACTTGATCCTTACCGGTCATGACAGAAGCGACGGTGGACTTATAACCACCCTTGTTGAAATGGCGCTGGCAGGAAACTGCGGAATGACAGTCAAACTCCCTAAAAGAGATGATATAATACCTCAGTTGTTTTCGGAAGAGCTGGGACTTGTTCTGGAGTATCTGCCGCAGCTTGAGGTAAAAATCACAGACATTTTAGGCGAATCCAATGTACCATTTTTGATTTTAGGCAATACCCAAAAGAAAAAGCGGGTAGTTATAAGCAGTAGCAATGAAGTAAAACTGGATGTTGATACACATACTCTTCTGACCTGGTGGGAGGCGACAAGTGATGAACTGGAAAAACATCAGATGAACCCTGAACTGGCAGGGAAACAGGCAAAAGCGTATAAACGTCCTGGTCCTTTATATCACCTTTCTTTCAAGCCTAAAAGTACTTCACAGCGATTATTAGAAAGAACTAATAAGCCAAGAGTCGCAATCGTACGTGAAGAGGGCAGCAACGGAGACAGAGAGATGACCTCTGCATTCTTTGCAGCTGGATTTGAACCCTGGGATGTTACAATGACAGACCTGCTTAAGGGCAGGGCAATGCTTGATGGTTTTAGGGGAGTAGTATTTGTGGGAGGATTTACTTATGCAGATGTGCTGGATAGTGCCAAGGGATGGGCTGGTATTATAAGGTTCAGTCCAAAGTTAAAAGAGATGTTTGATACTTTTTATAAACGACCGGACACCTTCTCATTAGGTGTCTGCAATGGCTGCCAGCTAATGACTCTTATTGGATGGGTGCCCCGGAAGGGTATCGATGAAGTAAAACAGCCCAGATTTATAAGTAACCCTTCGGGGAGATTTGAGTCCCGCTGGGCGACTGTAAAGATTTTAAAGAGTCCTTCTATTATGCTTAAAGGAATGGAGGGTTCAATTTTGGGAATATGGGTAGCTCACAGGGAGGGTCACCTGTATTGTCCTGATGTTAAGATTCTGTCTGATATATCTGATTCGAATCTATCACCGATAGTTTTTGTGGATGACAAAGGGTGTCCTACAGAGCAGTATCCGTTTAATCCTAATAGTTCTCCATCCGGATTTACTGCTCTATGTTCACCTGACGGCAGACATCTTGCTATGATGCCCCACCCTGAAAGAGCATTTCTACTATGGCAGTGGCCGTGGATGCCCTATAAATGGAGGTCTGATCTGAAAGTCTCTCCATGGCTGCAGATATTCCAGAATGCCAGGGAGTGGTGTGAGGAAAATAGCTAATAATGTAAAATCCTTTATTTATTTTAACTTTTTATTTGTTATAATAATTTTGGTCATCTGATAAAAGTTAGAAATTAAAAATTTATTGTCAGGCATAAATATTAAGAATTAACTAATATAATGGTTAAAGTAATATCAGAAAGAAAGATAAGTGAAAAATGTGGAATATTTGGCATATATGCACAAAGCGGGAAGGTAGCGGAAATAATATTTTACGGACTCCAGGCTCTCCAGCACAGAGGTCAGGAGAGTGCGGGCATAGCTGTTTCAGATGGAGAAAATATTCTGGTCTTTAAAGATTTAGGCCTTGTGTCACAGGTATTTAATGAGCAAAATATAGCACCGCTTCACGGCCATATAGGGATCGGCCATAACCGTTATTCTACCAAAGGAGAAAATATCTGGAAGAATTCTCAGCCGCTGTACCGGATGTTCAAAAATGAAAGTTTCGCTATAGCTCATAACGGAAATCTAATAAATGTTGAAAAGATTAGAAATGAGCAGATAAAAAAAGGAATCAACTTCGAAACAACCACAGATACAGAAGTCATAGCATCACTTATAGAAAGTTCGGAGAGAGAAAATATTGAGGATGCTGTAAAAGATGCAATTAGCAGAATAAAAGGTTCTTACTCTCTTGTCATACTTACCAAAGACAAGGTCTTTGGAATAAGGGATCCGCATGGGTTCAGGCCGCTGGTATTGGGAAATATTGATGATAGTTTTATCATAGCTTCTGAGACCTGTGCACTTGATATAATTGATGCAGACTTTATTAGAGAGATTGATCCGGGTGAGATTGTGGTATTGGATAAAAATGGAATGAGATCTCAGATGATCTTGCCTGTTGAAAGGATTTCAATGTGTGTGTTTGAACTTATTTACTTTGCCAGACCTGATAGTTATATACATAATAAAAATATGTTTAAGGTAAGGCATAGAATGGGGCAGGAATTGGCAAAGGAATCTCCTGCTGATGCTGATATAGTTATTTCCGTGCCTGATTCAG
The DNA here is from genome assembly GCA_964578625.1 of uncultured Actinomycetota bacterium. Classification (GTDB taxonomy): domain Bacteria; phylum Actinomycetota; class Humimicrobiia; order Humimicrobiales; family Humimicrobiaceae; genus CAZBSE01. Next base: position 22,826 of record CAZODQ010000015.1, on the reverse strand, counting down.
GTACATCAGCAGCAATTGGGTATTCGGCAAGATCCAAAATACCCTATGCCGAAGGTTTTATTAAAAACAGATATATCGGAAGGACTTTTATCCAGCCTCTACAGCATATAAGGGAGATAGGAGTAAGGCTGAAATTAAATCCATTGAAGGAGATTATAAAAAATAAAAGATTGGTTGTAGTAGATGACTCCATAGTAAGAGGGAATACATCAAAAAAAATAATAAAAATGCTTTATAGCGCCGGTGCCAGGGAAGTACATATGAGAATAAGTTCGCCTCCGATTCTTTATCCCTGTTATTACGGTATAGATATGGCCACAAAAAAGGAGTTTATCGCCAATCATAAGACATTGGAAGATATAAGGAAATTTTTAAATGTGGATAGTTTGAAATATTTATCTATAAATGGTCTTGTAAAAGCCGTAGGAGAATCAAAGGAAAAATTCTGTTTTGCATGTTTCAACAATGAATATCCGGTAAGTATCCCTAAAAATCAGGAGTTTGATAAATATTCTTTGGATAAAGAGGAGAAAGTATCTTCAAATGCCTGAAGAGGAGAAAAGCAGTAAAAAATATTCTTATAAATCGTCCGGTGTAGATATAGATAAATCTTCAGATATAATAAATCAACTTAAAGAAACACTGAGATCTACTTATTCCGTTAATGTAATCAGCAGCTTTTCATCGTTTTCCGGCCTTTTCCAGCTTGATTTGAAAAATTACAGCGATCCTGTTTTTGCATCTTCAACAGATGGAGTAGGTACAAAAATACTGCTGGCAAAAAAAACAAACTGCTATGAGAATATAGGCCAGGATGCAGTAGCTATGTGTATAAATGACATAATATGCAGTGGAGCAAAGCCCTTATTTTTTTTAGACTATATAGCATGCGGAAAAGTAGTTAAGGGAAGAATAAAAACTATAATCGAATCTATTGCCAGAAGCTGCAGTTATTGTGACACAGTACTGATCGGAGGGGAGATTGCCGAGCACCCTGGTATGTGTGGGGTAGATGATATAGATATTGCAGGTTTTGCAGTAGGGATAGTGGAGAAGTCGGATATTATAAATACAAGTATGGTAAGAGAAGGCGATATAATAATAGGGATAGCTTCTTCGGGAATTCACAGTAATGGTTTCTCACTGGTGCGTAAAATAATTGGAGATAAAAAGGTTGATTTACTTGAAATATATGACTGGGCAGAAGGAAAAACACTGAAAGACATTCTTATGACACCAACAAAACTATATTTCAGGATTATAGATAAAATCATTAAAAATAAAGCGTTAGTTCACGGAATCGCACATATAACCGGTGGCGGATTTTATGAAAATATAAAAAGAGTAATTCCAGGTAATATGAATGCTTTAATACAGGAAGGAAAGTGGAAAATACCTGCTGTATTTAGATTCCTGCAGGGTATTGGGAATATTGACAGAGACGAAATGTTTAGAGTTTTTAATATGGGCATAGGAATGGTTATAATCACATCCCCCAGTCAGTTCAGTATGGTAGAAAAGATAGCCGGGGAGCTGAAAGAGGATGTATATGATATAGGTGTTGTTACAAGCGGAAATGGCAAAGTGATAATAAAAGAAAGTTAGATCAGAAATGAAAAAAAGAATTGCGGTCTTTGCATCGGGCTTCGGTTCAAATCTTCAAGCCCTTATAGACTACAGTCGTGACCAGAAATTAGATGGAGAAATAGTGCTGGTGTTTTCCAATAATAAAGACGCTTATGCTCTAAAAAGAGCAAAAAAAAGCAAGATAAAATCAGTTTTTATGGATTCTTCCGAATATAAAAGCAGAGAGCAATATGATTTAAAAATCATAGAACTACTGGAAAAAGAAAAAATAGACTTGGTGGTTCTTGCTGGTTATATGTTTTTATTAGGAAGAGAATTTATCCGGAAGTTTAAAAATAAGATCTTAAACATACATCCTGCGCTCCTGCCTTCATTTAAAGGTACACACGGCATACAGGATGCTTATCATTACGGAGTTAAAATAACGGGTGTTACTGTTCATTTTGTTGATGAAGGTCTTGACAGCGGACCAATAATACTTCAGGCGCCTTGCTATATTGATGGTAACGAAAGTGTGGAGCAGCTGGAAGAAAAAATACATAAGGTGGAACATAATATTTATCCTAAAGCTGTAAAATATTTTTGTGAAGGCAGGCTGGTAATAAAAGGAAGGAAAGTAAAGATTTTAAATAAAAAGTGATATCAAAAAGGAGTCGAATGTGAAAGTAAAGATAAAAAGAGTCCTCGTCAGTGTTTCTAATAAAGAAGGGATTGTGGATTTTGTAAAAACTTTACTGGAATTGGGAGCTGAAATCATTTCAACCGGAGGAACTTTTAAAAAATTAGAGGAAGCCGGGATAAAAGTAAAAAAGGTGGAAGAGATTACTGGATTTCCCGAAATGATGAATGGCAGGGTAAAGACACTTCATCCTTATATACATGGGGGTATACTGGCTGACAGAAGCAATGAGAACCATATGAAAGAAGTTTCAAATTTAAAAATAAAATTAATAGATATGGTGGTAGTAAATTTATATCCGTTTAAGGAAACTATATCAAAGAAAAATGCCACTCTTGAAGAAGCAATCGAGAATATAGATATTGGCGGTCCTACTATGATAAGGAGTGCTGCTAAAAACTATAAGGGAGTGGCCGTAGTGGTTGACCCGGCTGACTATAAAACCATACAGGCGGAACTTGTAGAAAATGGAGGATATATTGGCCTGGATACCCTATTTAGATTGAGTGTCAAGGCTTTTCAGCATACATGTGAATATGATAGTGTAATTTTTAATTATTTAAAAAATAGAACTGAAGGTTTTAACCAATCGGATGTATCTATAAGAGACTATCTGGATATAGACTGCAGTGGTACGGCAAGAGAGAATGAAAATAACTTCAGAGATAGCGATGGCAGTCTTAAAAGCAGTCTTGGCTTGAATCTTAAAAAGATCCAGGACTTAAGATATGGTGAAAATCCTCATCAGAAAGCTTCTTATTATAGATATATGGGCAGTGGAGGGAATAATTTTACTGATGCCCGGCAGCTTCAAGGTAAGGAATTATCCTATAATAATATCCTGGACGGCAATGCTGCATTCGGTATTGTAAAGGAATTTGCTGTTCCCTGTGTAGCGGTAATAAAACATAATAATCCCTGCGGTGCGGCTACGGCAGAATCCATCGGGGAGGCTTACAAGAAAGCGTATCAGTGCGATCCGGTCTCTGCTTATGGTAGTGTTGTCGCATGTAATATGAAATGGACGGCAGAGGCTGCTAAATTTATGATGGATAAATATGTAGAAGTGCTTATAGCTCCTGATTATGATGCGGAAGCTCTTAAAATTTTAGCTGAAAAAAAGAATTTAAGAATATTAAAAATTAATTTTAATCTGAGTGCCTATACCGAATATATAAAATCAGATGATTTTAAACTTGAAAAAGTAGATATTAAAAGTGTGGACGGTGGACTTTTAATACAGGATCTGGATGAAGGTACAGATAATAAGAAGGATATGGAAGTAGTGACTGCTGTTCAGCCGGAATCAGATCGATGGAATGATATTATTTTTGGCTGGCAGATTGTCAAAAGTGTCAAGTCCAATGCCATAGTGCTGGCTGCTGACAATAGTACTGTTGGTATAGGAGCAGGACAGATGAGCAGAATTGATGCTGCGGAACTGGCCATAAAGAAATCAAATGGAAGATGCAGAGGTTCAGTGATGGCTTCGGATGCCTTTTTCCCTTTCGAGGATGTAGCTGAACTTGCAGCTAAGAATGGAATTGTGGTAATAATACAGCCGGGCGGTTCAATAGGGGATAAAGAAGTAATAGAAAGCTGCAATAAAAATAAAATACCTATGATCTTTACAGGGAAAAGACATTTCAGGCACTGATTGTTTAATATTATATAAGAAAAATAAGCCCTCCTTGAAATTTCTTCTAAGGAGGGCTATTAGCTAGTAGCTTACTGTATAGTAGGACTGAATCTTTGTGTTTCTCTTATCTTCAATTCTTTATCGGAAGTCTTTGTACTCTTTTTATCTATATCGTCTGTTTTTATGGGATATCTCTCTAGAGTATGTCTGATCACATCGTCTATATTTTCTACGAATTCCAGTTTCAACCCCTTGATTATATTACCGGGTACTTCATCAAGGTCCTTTTTATTTTTTTCGGGCAGTACGACTTTCTTAAGTCCTGCTCTCTTTGCAGCCAGGAGCTTTTCCTTGAGTCCGCCTATGGGAAGAATTCTTCCCCTTAGAGTTATTTCTCCGGTCATTCCTACATTTCTTATTACTGGTATTCCTGTAAATGCCGATACCAGGGAAGAAGTTATAGCTACGCCTGCAGATGGTCCATCCTTGGGCACAGCTCCTGCAGGAACATGGATATGTATATCGGATTTATTAAACAGTTTTTCCGATATTCCAAATTCTTTTGCTCTTGAGTGTATATAACTAATAGCCGCCTTTGCTGATTCCTGCATTACATCTCCTAATTTTCCTGTAAGTATCAGCTCACCATTTCCCTTGTAATAGGTGGATTCAATAAGCAGTATATCTCCGCCTACCGGAGTATAAGCCAGTCCCGTTGCTACGCCTACTTTATTTTTATCTTCGATCTCGCTCGGCAATATTTTTGAGATACCGAGATACTCTCTTACTTTAACTGTAGTCACATCCTTGGAATATTTTTTCTTTTCAACTATTTCCCTTGCGATCTTCTTACAGATATTCGATATCTCGCGCTCTAAATTCCTGACGCCTGCTTCTCTGGTATATTCCTCGATTATTAAACAGATGGCATTTTTATCAAATTTAATATTATATTTTTCAACTCCCTGTTCTTTTAACTGTTTAGGTATCAGGAATTTCTCGGCTATATGGATTTTCTCTTCCGAGCTGTAACCTGGTATTTCAATGACCTCCATCCTGTCCTTAAGTGCCGGGTGTATTGTATCCAGTATATTTGCGGTAGTTATAAACATTACATTAGAAAGATCAAAAGGTACTTCAAGATAATGATCTCTAAATGAATTATTCTGCTCGGGATCAAGTACTTCCAGCAAAGCAGATGAAGGATCTCCCCTATAATCCATGCCTACTTTGTCGACTTCATCCAGCATAAATACAGGATTATTGGTCCCAACCTGGTTAAGTCCCTGAATTATCCTGCCGGGAAGTGCTCCTACATATGTTCTGCGGTGACCTCTTATTTCAGCCTCATCTCTTATACCGCCGATAGACATTCTTATAAATTTTCTTCCCAGCGACTTGGCTATAGACTGTCCCAGAGAAGTTTTACCGACTCCGGGGGGTCCGACAAAACAAAGTATAGGCCCCTTGGTTGCTTTGCCCTTCAGTTTTCTGACTGCCAGATAATCTAAAATATGGGTTTTTACTTTATCTAGATCATAATGGTCACCATCTAATGTTTTCTTTGCTTTTTTTAAGTCCAGGATATCTTTGGTCTTTTCAGACCATGGAACATCCAGCATCCATTCCACATAAGTTCTTACATAAGAATGTTCCGGAGACATGCTGGGAATACCTTCCAGTCTTTCTATCTCCTTCAGCACCTTTTCCTTCGCCTCTTTAGGCATTTTTTTCTTCTGGAGTTTTTTCTCCAGTTCCTTGGAAAGGGCAATAGATTCATCAAATTCGCCAAGTTCATTTTTAATGGCCTTGAGCTGCTGGCGCAGATAATATTCTCTTTGAGTCTTTCCTACTTCCTTCTGGACTTTATCTCTAATTTGTGACTGTACTTCAAATTTCTTGAGCTCTTCACTCAGATATTCTGTTAATTTCTTCAGTCTTAATCTCAGATTGCTTTCTTCAAGGATTTTCTGTTTTTGCTTGGTGCTTGAAAGCAGGTATGAAGCAAACAGATCAGTCTGGATCTCCGGCCTGGAAATATTAGTTGCTGCCACTACAAATGCTGTAGGCAGGGGAATACCCAGCTGGATGAATTTTTCAACCTGCATCCTTATAGTTGTGTTAAGATTTTCTGTTTCCTCATCCTCAATATAGGGTATGTCTTTAAGTACTTCAGTTACTACTCTGAAGCAAGGTTCAGTCTGGGTAAAATATTTTATCTTTACTCGGCTAATTCCTTCAACTATACACTTGATCTCATTCTCTGATACATTGGATACCTGCTTAATAGCGCAGGCAGTCCCTATATCATATAAATCATCTTTGCTTACTTGTTCTTTATTTTCTTCCTTCTGGGCTACCACTACTATGATTTTGTGTTCTTTTGATGCAGTATTTACGGCTTCTAAAGAATTCTTCCTGCCCACAATAAGAGGTGTGGCCAGAAATGGGAACACAACACTATTCTTAAGAGATAGAAGCGGAAGCTCTTTAGGTATATTTATATTTTCTATATTTCTATCAAACTTTTTTTCTTCTGCCATTTATATTTTCAACTCCTATTTTTTAATTTTATATATATATTTTACACTAATCAAAAAGTTTTTTTATATAATATTCCATAAATTAGTGTATCCTTATTGCGATAACCTATTATAAAGCTCTCTTTATCGCTACAATTGTAACAAAAATTTTGCAATTGTGCAAAAATTATTTTCATATTTTTGTAAAATAATTTTTCACTTTTAGTGAAATATAACTAATATAGTTTACATGTTTCTATAGTCAAAGTCAACATTTTAAAAATTTTTTATTTGTATTTAAAATGTTTTATATATAATCTAAATTTATGCATGAGTAAAGAGAAAGGGGTTTTGATGAAAACGTATTTGGAGTGTGTACCGTGCATTATAAAACAGATTACAAATACACTAAAGATCAGTAGTTGTAGTGATAAAATTAGCAGGAAGGTTATTTTTAAGGTACTTAAAAAATTAGAAAATATCGATTATAATCTGTCACCTGCAGCCAACTCAGATATTGCGTACATTGTATTCAGAGAGGTGACAGGTATTAAAGATCCTTATTATGATTTAAAAAGAAGATATAACAGACTGGCTCTTAAGATTTACCCGGAATTAGAGAAAGTGGTCGATTCTGCAGAGGACAGGTTATATACAGCAGTGAAGATCGCAGTTTCTGGAAATGTAATAGATTTTGGAATAGATATAAAAAAAGCAAATACAATTGATCTTAATAAAATCATAGGAGATTTATCAAAAATGACGCTGGCAATAGATAGTTATAATAGGTTTAAAGAATCACTAGAGAATTCGACCAATATTTTATATATAGCTGATAACGCAGGCGAGATAGTTTTTGATAAAATTTTTATAAAAGAACTGGTAAAGTTGAACAAAAAAGTAGTCCTTACGGTTAAATCGGATCCAATAATCAATGATGCCACTATGGAGGATGCAGTTGAAGCAAATTTTGATAGTCTGGCAAGAGTAATAGAAACCGGGAACGGCTGTATTGGGATAAATATGAATGATTCATCGGATACTTTTTTAGAAGAATTCAAAAAAGCAGACCTGATAATAGGTAAGGGACATGGAAATTTCGAAACTCTTGATGAGACTGATGCCAATATTTTCTTTTTGCTTAGGGCAAAATGTGAGAATGTCGCTAAAGAGCTGGGAGTAAGATGTTTAGATGTAGTATTTACTGAAATTAAAAAAAGAGCTGGGAAAAGCAGTATGTAGGGTAGTGTATAAGAGAAGTGTTCCGGTTATTTTAATTTATATAGTTCTGCTGCTATTGGAAATTCGAGGGAAAATTATGATTTATCGCATAACAAAGATTAAAGATTAATAAATACACTAAGTGGAAAATGCTAAATCAATGACATATAATTCTTTTAAAGACAAAATATTAGTTATTGCAGGTGATAATGAAAAAACCATTATTATGGGTACTTGTGTCAGTAATTATCGTATCAATGATAGTAGTTTTTAGCACAGGTGGCTGTAATGTTATGAAAGGTAAAATTTCCTTTACATCCAACCGTGATGGAAACTATGAGGTTTATATAATGAATAGTGATGGGTCTGGGCAGACAAACCTTACAAACAATCCGGCAGACGACTGGTATTCTTCCTTTTCACCTGACGGGTCTAAAATTGCGTTCACATCCAGCCGTGATAAAAGTTATGAGATCTACGTATTGAACTTGGACGATAAGGGACTGAAAAATCCTATAAACAAAACAGCAGTTACCAGGTTAATTTCCTTTTCACCAGATGAATTTAAAATCGCATTCGAATCCGACCGTGACGGGAACTTAGAGGTCTATATAATGAATTTAGATGGGTCTGGACTTACAAACCTTACAAACAACCCGGCAGTCGACGGATTACCTTGCTTTTCACCTTAAGACATTGGGGCGTTTTAGGTCTGCTGTAGACTTTTAATAAAATAATAAGTTAAAGCTTCATAAAGTAGATTTATCATAATTGAAATTAATAAAAAGAAGATACTATCCAAAACATTATTGTGAGTGGCATTATAAAAAGCAAAAATCAATATCCTAATTTTTTTAACTTTTTTTCGTCGAGTCCAAAGTAATGCCCTAATTCATGCAATATCACTTTTCTTATATTTTTTTCCAGTTCCTTATCATTACTGCTTACTTCTTCAAGTGATTTTTTAAAAATTGTTATCTTATCAGGTAATATGTTTCTTCTACCTGTTTTATATGTGGCAGGAATTCCCTGAAAGAGGCCAAGTGTATATGAAGTATGAGATCCTTCTCTGTCTTTTATAAAAGGGTTTATACTGTCCTCTTCAATTACAATACTCAGGTTTTCTATTTTTTGTTTGAATTTATTTGGAAGATTTTCCAAGGTATTTAATATTATTTCCTCAAACTTTTCTTTTTCCATTTTTTTTATATTTATAAATTTCTATATTAATATTAATATTGAGTTATAAAATATCATAAAAATAGTTATATATGAACAGTAAAGGAGGTATTTATCTATGTCTGAAATAAGGCAGGACCTATCAACGAAGGACTGGACTATTTTTGCAGCAGAAAGGTCTGAAAGGCCAAGTGATTTCAGGAAAATAAAAGAAAGTAAGATTAATAAGGAATATATAAAAAAATGCCCTTTCTGTGGAGGAAATGAGAATATGACTCCCGAAGAAATTTTAAGTATCAAGGGTGGTAAGAATTGGTCAGTGAGGGTGGTACCCAATAAGTTCCCAGCACTGAAGCCAAAAGAAGTTCATGGGAGTAATATTGACCGTCATGTAAAAGGACCCTATCTCAGTATCGATGGGGTAGGAAGCCATGAGGTTATTATTGAATCTCCTAAGCATAATGCAGATCTCTATAATATGAAAATTTCGCAAATTGAAGATGTAATGCATGCATATAGAAAAAGATTTATAAAATTAAGCTGTAATAAAAATTATCAACTTATAGTAATTTTCAGAAATCACGGCGATAGAGCAGGTACTACATTAGATCACCCGCATTCGCAGCTTATTGCAATACCGTTTGTTCCCGGTTTTATAAGAAACAGATTATATGAATCGGAAAGATATTTCGATAATTTTGGGAGATGTGTGTACTGCAGCATGATAAATTATGAGATAAAGGCAGAAAAAAGGATTATTTGTGAAAATGAGTATTTTGTTGCTTTTGCGCCTTATGCCTCCTTAGTCCCTTATAGTATCTTGATCTTACCGAAGGAACACCAGGCTTGCTTTTCCGGGATTTCAGAAAATCATATTAAATACCTTGCATCAATTTTAAGGACTGTACTTAAAAAACTTTATTATGTACTGAATGATCCTGATTATAATTATGTAATAGATAGTGCTCCAGTCGATCAGGCAGGAGATAGACACTACCACTGGCATCTTGAAATACTTCCAAGACTTAGCACAAGAGCAGGATTTGAAATAGGGTCCGGAATTAATGTCAATACTGTTCTACCTGAAAAGTGCGCAAAATCCCTGAGAGAATACAATGTTTAAATGAGAGGATGCAATGTATCATCAATTTGATTTTGAAAATCCATATCTTCCAGCCTCTTTAATGTTTTCAGTATCCTGGGCCGGTTATACCTCTGAAGGATTACACAGGGAAGATTTACTGCCAGTAGATTGAAGGTCATTATTGTGCCTACCCACCAAAGGTTAGAAAAAAAGAATATTGGTGCGTGGAGAATAGCCATTAAGTGCATCCATTCGGCTCTGTTCATTTCCACTAAAAATTTTTTAAGATATACCTTACTGCTGCTTTTCAGTGTTTTTTTGGGAAAGCCGAATTTAAAGAAACTTCCGGCATCGGGAATACGGTGTTTCCATTTCCTTACCTTAAAAAATTTTTCATAAATTCTTCCATTTCTCTCCCAGTTTTTTGTTCTGTAAAGCCAGTGGTTTTCATCCAACAGTCTTTCAGGAAGTTTAAAACACAAAAGCGAAGGCCAGATCTGACTCATCGCCCATATGGAAAGTGCTTTTATAAAATTTGAAAATAGCGGATCTATAGCTCCATACTCCTTTTCGTTATCGGATAAATTATGCCAGAGTTTAAATAATTATAATAAAAAATAAATAAAACAGTTTTTATCTCTTAGGGGTATATTATAGAAAAATACTATTAACAGAATCCCTGCGATAGTGCTCTGAGATGAAGTCCGGTTAAAGATAAACCAATTGCATAAGGGAAAAGGCTGGGCCGTTTAAAGAGGCTCCATAAAATTAGTTTCCAGAAATAATGTCTTCCGCGCTGTTTGATCCCGAGATACCAGATCGAACTGATAAATGCTCTCAGGTAATACATATTAAGTTTTTGCGCTTTCTTTATTTTAGGTCTGTATTCTTTTAGGAAAGTTTTAATTCTCTCATAATAAGCCTTTGGAGTATAAATTGTAGATAAAACCTTTTTATAACCATTTATAAGCGTATTCTTGTCCATCTTCGGAATAAAATTTAATCCTGTTGTTTTTGTATTATTACCTGTCGCTGCTATTTTAATTAATCTTTTTGCTTCCTTTAATCTTTGATAAAGCCTGGTCTTCGGTAATGCCATAAGCAAGCCGACCATTGCAGTGACAATTCCGCTTTTCTGGATGAATTCGATTTGACGCTGGAAAATCGATACTTTATCATTGTCAAAGCCGACAATAAAGCCGCCCTGGACTTCCATGCCGATATTTTGAATCTTCTTGACTGATTCTATAAGGTTTCTATTTATGTTCTGATGCTTGCCACATTCTTCAAGACTGTCTGTATCGGGTGTTTCAATTCCTATAAACACAAAAGTAAAACCGGCTTCTACCATTGATTCCATTAACTCTTCATCATCTGCCAGGTTGATCGAGACCTGAGTATTAAAAGTGAAAGGATAATTCCTAGTCTTTTGCCATTCTATAATTGTAGGCAGATATTCTTTTTTCAGTTTAGCTTTGTTTCCAATAAAATTATCATCTACGAAGAACACACCGGCACGCCATCCTATTTTGTATAAGGCTTCAAGCTCGTCGATTATTTGTTTTTTGCTTTTTATTCTGGGAACTCTTCCATTCAGCTGGACTACATCGCAGAACTCACAGTTAAAAGGGCAGCCCCGGGAGAATTGAACACACATCGAATTATAATTATTAATATTTATCGAATTCCAGTCAGGAATAGCGACTTCTCTTATATCGGGGAATTTATTACAAGTGTAGATTTTCTTAGGAGTCCCATTTTTTAAATCTTCGACCAGTGTCGAAAAAGTCTCCTCTACTTCTCCTAGGACAAGATGGTCTACATCAGTAAATTCTTTCCAGCCTGTGGTAAAAAGAGGACCTCCTGCTACAATGGGTTTTTTGAATTTTTTTATCTTGTTTATAAGTCTTCGGACCGAATCCCTTTGTATAAGCATTGCACTTATAAAAACATAATCAGCCCATCTGATATTTTCATCTTTTAATATACTGGTGTTCATATCAACTACTCTTTTTTCCCAGTCACTGGGGAGCATAGCCCCGACGGTCAGAAGCCCGAGAGGAGGGATTAAAGCTTTTTTACCTATTAATTTTAAAACTCTTTTAAAACTCCAGAAAGTTTCTTCGTATTCAGGATATACAAGTAAAATTTTCATTATAATTGTTCTCTTTTCTTCTATAATTAATATTTCTGTTTAAATTTCATGCCATTCTGACAGATTACAGGATTAATGTAAAGTCTTCTGTAATCCTGTCTTTAAATCTATCTTTTACTTTATTAACGATATTTTCGTATTAAAGTTACAAAATATTTTTTAAAACTTAAATAAGTTAAGTCTATAGAGAGATATATTGTATTTGAGGCTGTTAGTGGCGGAAAGCAGTATCAGGTCTCTTTTCCAATAGAGAATGCTTTACCCAGTTTTTTACCTGTACCGAAATAGTTTAAGGTTGCCGGGTCATAAAAAAATGGTTTTAATTTTTCAATGTCAGGCTGCCCGTCCGGATCTAGTATTGATTCTTCCGCTTTTACATCAAGGATCTGTCCAATGAATTGAGTATGTGCACCAAGCTCAATTGACTTAAACAATCTGCACTCCACTACAAAGGGGAACTCTTTACCATAGGGTGCATCGATAAGATCACTTTTTATGGGAGTAATACTTGTTTTTGCAAATTTATCTTCGTTTTTTCCTGATACAATACCATAATAATCGGCTTTTTTTACCATATCTTCGGAAAGAATATTTACAGTGAAAGCTTTCCTCTGCATTATGTTGCTGTAAGAATGCCTTGCCTTTCTCAAAGAAATTGCTATGCAAGGGGGATTGGAGCAGCAAATCCCTCCCCAGGCAACTGCTGCCAGATTCGGTCTTTCCTGATTGTCGTAGGTTCCTATGATCAGGACCGGGGTGGGGTAAATAATAGTTCTGGCTCCCAGTGATTTTTTCATAATTTTCCTTTCCATATAATTAGTGTAATGATCGGATAATATTCAATATGTAAATAATACTAAGCTGTCAGATTTTAAGACAACTTTGGTTTTCTTAAAATATTCTATTTAATATATATTTATTTTACAATGTTAAAAATAAGTAGTAACTGCCGTCTATTTAGATTATTTAAAGGCTAAATGGTAAAGAATATGGAGAAATGTAAGAATTTTCTTGACATAATGTATATAATTATATATGTTTAGTACATTATTATATACATATAGTTAATAATAATATATATAATAAATTGGAAAATAAAGATTTAAAACTAAAAAATGATCTCAGGCGGTGCCGGTTTGAACATAATGAGGTCTCACAGCAGGAACTTGCAAACGCCGTAGGTGTTACCAGGCTTACGATACACTCGATAGAGAAAGGAAAGTTCAATCCCTCTGTAGCACTGGCACTAAAAATTGCGAAATATTTTAATAAATCTTTGGAGGAAATATTTTACCTTGATAAAGATTAGGTAAAGGAGTAAAAGCAATGAAAAGGCTGCTAAAAATAAGCAATAATACTACTTTAATCTTATGTTCAGTTTCTATAGCAGGACTTATATTTACAAACACGTTCTTTTTAATGCTCAGGAAAATTATTATTGAAATGGGAGATGTCGAGAGTTTTATAAATAAGTTTTCAATCCCTGCGGCATCAGTATATATTGTATTTACCTTATTTCATCTTTCAGCCATACTTACATTAATAGTTCAGTTAAATTTTTTTAAAAGGGATAATTTCCTTCGCGCATTCTTATTTTTTACCGGTATTACTTCTCTATTGATGCTGTTTGGAGATTATGCACTTTTAAGCGATATTTCAAAAGAATATGTTTTCGGTCTGCCAAACGAGTTTACTATCCTGTTTTTCAGTCAGGCACTTCATTTTATTTTCTATATTCTTATGATAATACTCCTTGTATTGACCAGGAGATCCGTTACGGCAGGCGGTGAAGAAATAGTTTTAAAAGATGATTCAATATTCATCAATGCACAGTATATTGGAATTTTAAGCGGAGCCTCGGGTCTGGTCTTAGTCTCGGTTTTTACCTTAATGTATTCAACATTATATCCGCTGCCTTTATGGGCTGCAAAGGCAGGGATAGTCGTAACAAGCCTTGTGGCTATAATCCCATATATTATGATAGTTTTTTACTGGCTGATTATAAAACTCAAGGAGAGGATCAGCGAGTGGTATGATGAAAAACAGTATCAGGATATAACTAAGGCAAGTCTGGTCACTCTTATAGCATCGATAATCATAATGACTGCGATATTTCTTATTCAATATTTTATAGATGCATTTGATTTTATAACTATAACCTGGTTTCCGTTTTATATCTTTTTAGTACTGCTCCTTTTTTCAAGCAGTACCTTATATTTCAGTAAAAGGACTATAAGTTAAATTTTGGGAGGCAAAAATGGAGAATACAAAGAAAAACAGTAATTTGGGATTATCAGTTCTGATAGCAGGTTATATCACTCTTATATGCTGGGCACTTGGAATTTTTTTAAGTGTTGAAGTAGGCATAGGCTGGCAGAGTTATACCGCTGTGGGTTTTTTTGGGCTGTTTCTTGTTGCTTCCGGTATTTTGTTTTTAATAAGCTTTATTTACAATATCCAGGAGTCAAGAGAAGACAGACGCTTATCAAAAGGACTTGTATTTACCATGCTAAGCTTTCCGCCCATTGCATTCTGTTATACTGCAATACTTGTAAAAGCATTGACTGAAGGCCATTGATTAATCTTAAACTGTGGAACATAATTTAAATTTTAAAGATAGAAGGAAAATTTTTTATGCCATCGGAATTATCCTGTTAGCAATTGGTATATTCTATATTTTCATTGCTCCTCTGGAAGTAATATGCTTTTATTTTTTTATTGAGGGAGGTCGTTTCCACTTTGAAGGTTTTAATATCGGATCTTTGATGTTTTCATTTATTGCTATGCAGATAATAGGATACTACATAATTGCTGCTGTATTTATTCCCCTGGGATATGGACACCTCAAATTAAGGTACTGGTCGAAGACTCTGAGTTTGGCTTTGCTCTGGTTCTGGGTGGTTATGGGTATGCCGCTTACCATACTTTTTACTCTTGCTCTGTCTGCTTCCAAAGAGCCTTCTTTAGGGCTGGTCATTACCATCATGCTTCTGATGTATCCTGTAATACCAGCTGTACTTATATGGTTCTACAAGAGGAGGGATGTTGAGTTGACCTTAAGGGCAAAAGATAAAAAAACGTACCAGGTGGAGAAAATACCAATGCCTGTTCTGGTAATATTAGTCCTGTTTTCCTTTTATATTTTGGCTCTTCAGGTATTACTTCTATTTAGAGGAATATTTCCATTTTTTGGGATTCTACTTTTAGATATGTATGGGGCTTTGATGATAAGCATATCAATTATGATATTCTTGCTTCTTGCCTGGGGGCTTTTTAGATTAAAAGTTTGGGCATGGTGGGGTTCAATGGTCTATTTCGGAATTACTGCTGTCTCTTTTATTTTGACTTTCAGTATAAAAAGTCTTTCTGATATATATCCATTGATGAATTTTGCGCCGCTTGAAATTGAAATTTTCCAAAATCTGCCCTTTCAGGGATTGAGGTTATCTATATTTATAGCTGTTCCGCTTCTTGCTACCCTGGCCATAATGATTTATTCAAAAAGATATTTCTTTTGTGAAAAATCGAATAAAAGTCAATAAATCTATCATTTTTAAAGACAAATACAAAAATATTTATATAATATAAAATAGTAATCATTAGTTACTTTTAATTTTAGTTTCGTAGAGGTTTAGTGATGGCTGGGTTAAAGCATTACCAGATTGCGGTTATACCGGGAGACGGTACCGGACCGGAGGTAATAAAGCAGGGTAAAAAAGTTCTTGAAGCTGCAGGGAATAAATATAATATAGGATTTGAATTTATTGATTATGATTTCGGTGGAGACAGGTATTTGAGGACGAAAGAAACGCTTCCGGATTCTGCTGTTGAGGAGCTCGGGAAATTTAAAGCAATATATCTTGGAGCTATTGGACATCCCGATGTACCACCGGGAGTTTTAGAAGTGGGCATTTTATTGAAATTAAGATTTTCGCTGGATCAGTATATAAATTTAAGGCCGGTAAAACTTTATCCGGGTATTAATTGCCCCCTTAAAGACAAGGGACCGGAAGATATAGATTTTATTGTAGTCAGGGAGAACACAGGAGGCATATATACGGGAAATGGCGGCATAGAGAAAAAAGGGACATCAGATGAGGTCGCAACCCAGGTGATGATTTATGACAGACATAAGGTTGACAGGTGCCTGGAATATGCTTTCAATCTGGCAAGACTAAGAAAGGAAGAAGGAAAACCGGGAAAACTGACACTGGTTCATAAGACAAATGTACTTACCTATGTGGGGGATCTGTGGTATAGGGCATTTATGGAAATGGCAGTGAAGTTTTCCGATATCAAAACTGATTATAACCATGTTGATGCTGCATGTATGTGGATGGTAAAAAATCCGGAATGGTACGATGTTATAGTCACATCCAATCTGTTCGGAGATATTATTACTGATCTGGGCGCTATGATCCAGGGTGGTATGGGAATAGCAGCCGGAGGAAATATCAATCCCGGCGGTACCTCTATGTTTGAACCTATAGGGGGCTCTGCTCCGAAATACACCGGTAAGAACATAATAAATCCGCTGGCGGCAATAGAGGCAGGAAGGATGATGCTAAAGCACCTCGGAGAAAAAGAAGCAGCGAAATCTGTTGAGGAAGCGGTGGCATATACCTGTACTAAAATAAAGAGCTTAAGTGCCGGCAAGATGGGTTACAGCACATCAGAGGTAGCGGATATTGTAGCAGATCATATCAGCAGTAGTTGAGCAATAATATAAGGGTCAGATTTTAGGGTATGATTAAAGTGAAGTTTAACTATTGTAGTAATATGAAAAGTCTTTTATTTTACCCCACATATAAGATAGTGTGTGGGCAAACGGATTATTATAATTGTTCAGGTCTAATTGTTCAATTCCTAACTCAATGAAATTACCTTCATTTATTAGTTCTTCTACATCTAAAATTTCGATTATTTCATTTTTCTTTATTATGGCGTTTATATCCAGAAGCTGATTGGTATCATTTATTTCAATAATACTGAATAAATCCTTTATGTCATTTATTTTTTCAGTATGGTTACCCTCATTGTGATTTGAATTATTTTTTATGCTTTCAACCTTATTTTTAAAGGTGCTTTCCTGGTTTTTTATTTCATTATATTTAGAAGAATCGTTGTTATTTAATTTATTATATTCATAGTAAGATAAGACTTCTATTCCACTTCCAGAACCACTGTCTGAGTTGTTATCCTCGCCTAAGGGTATATTTTCGTTATTATCTTCGGAAAATATATTACTATCCTCATTATCAGAATCTTCCTCACCCTGGCTGTCATCAGAACTCTCAATTTTCTTAAATTGAGCATGTATGGTGTGGTTACTGTCGACATCGGTAAAGGTGTAGGAATTTATTCCTTCTATTTTTTCGTTGTCTACTCTTAACCATGTCAAAATATACCCTTCATCAGCAGCACAGGTAAAAGTGATACTTTCACCTTCGGTAATATCTTGAGAACCTTTTGGAGATATGGAACCTCCATTATCGCAGTTTGAGGTTATATGAAATGTCTTTAAGCTTTTATCCTTTTCATCCTTAACCTTTTCGTCTCCTTTATCTTTACCGCCATCACCTTTGTCTTTGCTATCATCACCTTTATTTTTACCATTATCACCTGCATGGAGAACGTTAGGTAGGGAAAGACCCCAGATAAGAATTACTGATATAAGGACCAGTATAATAAAAAAGTAATATATTATTTTGTTACCTGATAGAAACATATTTTAATAGCAAATTCCAATTCAAAGAGAATTTTACAATTAATAAACACAAATGTCAATTATTATATTTTGACTTGTTATATAGATTTGATGTATAATTTTATATTAAGATGTATATACTTTATAGTAATTAAAAGTTACAATAATTTAATTAATAGTTATATTATAAAATGGGTGTACAAATCACACATTATAGTATTTCATTGATGGCTATTGTATCATTTCTGATCCTGGGGATCTGCTATATCTGGATATATAAAAAGGGTTATCAGGATTTGGTAGGGATAGCTATATTAGCCCTTTCAATTATCTGGATAATATCTTTTATGATGGAACAAAGTTCGGCCAGTTATCAAATGAAAATATTCTGGAATAAAATCCAGTATACAGGTTCAATTTTTCTGCCGGTATCAGTATTTTTATTGGCTGGTCAGTATGTCGGCTTCAAAAAGTTACTGAGATTAAAATATGCAATATCATTAAGTATTATTCCTATTGTTGTATTGTTTTTGATTTTTACCAACGAGCTGCATCATATGGCCTGGGTAAGTGCGAAGCTTGTGGTATTTGATACCTTTTCAATGATAGTGAAAGAATACAGTACTGCTTATTTTATTTTTAATGCTTACAGCAATATTTTAATATTTGGCGGTATTGCACTGGTTTTGTTCAGAATAATTAAATCTTATATAAAACCAAGCGGGGAAAACCGCTGGAAAAATTATTTGTTAATCCCTTATTTATCCATACCCTGGCTGATTATTTTAATAAAGACTTTGGGATTTAATCCCTTTCCGGCTCTTGAAGAAATGCCGATAGTTATAGCGGTGTGTACCATAGCTATAATTGCTACTTTAAACAGGACTAAAGTAAGAGAAATTATGCCTATGGCTTTTGAAACTGTCTTTGAAAGCATGAGTGACGGACTGGTACTTCTGGATAAAAAAGAAAATATTTTAAAAATAAACCCTGCTTCTAAGAGAATATTTAACATTTCTGTTAAAAAAGTAGACGGAAGACCGGTTTCTGAACTACTGGAAAAACTGGACTATAATGGAAATACTGAGATCTCTTTAAGGAACGGGGAGATAAAAGTAGGAACCAATGGAAAACAATACTGTTATGATTCAAGGCTATCTGAGGTAAAAAGTGACAGGGGAAAACCTTTGGGTAAAGTGGTAATACTAAGAGATATAACAGATATGAAAAAAGCGGAGGAAGATATTAGATATCTAAGCTTTCATGATAAACTTACCAGCCTGCATAACAGAGCTTATTTTGACAACGAACTGGAAAGGCTTAATACCCAGCGGCAGCTGCCACTGAGTTTAATTGTCGGAGATATCAACGGACTTAAAATAATAAATGACTCTTTTGGGCACAGGCACGGGGATAAACTGATTAGAAAGATAGCGGATATTCTGAAGCAGTGTTTTAGAGGTGATGACATAATATCCAGATGGGGAGGGGATGAGTTCAGCATCATTCTGCCGTGTACATCTTATCCGGAATCCGTAAAAATAATGGATAGGGTATATAAGAAGTGTGAGGAATACAGCACTAACATTATGCCCCTCAGTATCTCTATGGGAGCAGCCACTAAAGAAGATATTTCTAAGACTCTCAAGCAGTTAACAAAAGAAGCTGAAGATAATATGTACCAGCACAAACTGACGAAAAACCAGAGTGTCCGCAGCTCAATCATTAATTCTCTAGTAATGGCTCTACAGGAAAAAGACTTTGAGACCGAGGAACATACTAAAAGAATGGTAGAATGTGCCATAGAGTTTGGCCAGTTATTGAATCTTCCCGACAGTAAAGTAGTAGAATTAAGACTACTAGCTACTCTTCATGATATAGGAAAGATTGCTATTCCTGATCATATTATGCTTAAACCCGGCAGTTTAAATAAAAAAGAGTGGGAGATTATGAAAAAACATTCGGAAATCGGTTACAGAATAGCACTATCTTCATCCGAACTGGCTATTATAGCAAAAGATATTCTACATCACCATGAAAAATGGGATGGTACAGGTTATCCTTATGGTCTGGTCAAGGACAAAATACCGATGTTCTCAAGGGTAATATCTGTAATAGATGCATATGATGCTATGACTAATGACAGACCCTACAGAAAAGCCTTTCCAATAGAAACAGTTTTGGATGAATTTAAGAAATACAGAGGTTCACAGTTCGACCCGGAATTGCTTGATGTTTTTATAGATCAGGTTCTTGCGGTAGGAAATAAAAGGTAAGGATTTTTAGTATTTATCTATTTAGATTTCAACTTCATAGCCTGCATCTACCCACTTGAATAATTACCTTATAATCTATACACATTTTTAAATCCTGCATCAACAAGCTTTTGGGCTCCTGCTATTGCAGTACTGTCTACATGGCAATATACAAGATATTTACCTTCTTTATCTAATGTCGGGATAGCATTATCCAGTGAACCATCGCCTATATAATAGTTTATTGCCCCTGGTAGATGGCCATATGCATAATTAGGAGAAACATCTATGATTATCAGGTCAGGATTATTCTATATAAGTTCTTTTGCTTCTTCCGGAGTTACATCTATATATCCTGAAACTTCTTCAGCTTCTTCCTCTGTAACTTCTATTGTATTTTTTTTCTTCACTACTTGACGTCGCATAGTAGTGGTGTTATAATGAACTGGTATTATGTGTCACGTAGTAGTGGAGATGGGATAATGATTGAAAATACGCAGTTGTTACGTGGAATATTGGAAGGATGTATCCTTGCGCTTATTAACCATAAGGAAAGTTATGGATACTTGATAATAGAAAGGTTGAGGGAATTAGGTTTTACTGACATTCAGGAATCTACTGTTTATCCCATATTGAACAGATTGGAGAAAAGGGGACTTTTTGACTGTAAACGAAGGCCATCTATATTGGGTCCGCCGAGAAAATACTACAGTATTTCCGAAAAAGGCCGTTTGGAGCTGGAGAGATTTAAAAAGCTCTGGCAGAATACAAAACAAAATGTGGATATTATATTGAAGGAGGGATTTAAATGAGACCAATAAAAAAACAATCAAGAAAATTAGTTATATTCTCATCTATATCGATCGGTTTGCTTACTATTGCGTCGGTAGCGGTGTTAATATTTTTGCTAAAAAGTAAGCAGGGGGATACTTTTTCATGGATTCTAATAGCTATTATAATACTTGGGTTGCTATTTTTTGGAATATTAATCGTCTTAAATGTAAGGCGTGGTAAATATGCAGCCCTGCTGCAGGATGATTACTATAAAATATATGAACGTATTGCAGCGGCTCTGCAGAACTCTACTTTAAGTTTATTTGAACGCAGAGATGTACTGCTGGATATTGCTGATCTATTACTGCAGGCACAGCAGAATAGTCGTCCTATCAATACTGTTATAGGAGATGTTGATGAATTTGTCAGAGGAGTAAAGACTTCGTTTGGCTACCGCAATAATATAATATTTAATCTGCTAAGTGGTATTCAAAACGTAATATATGTTCTTACAGTTGTCCAGATTGTAATATATTTCATGAGGGGTACAGATTCATTTTTCAGTACTACCATCGGATTGATGATCATACCCTATATAGTCTTTGTATCCTTTTTAATGAAGCCATTGATGCAGTATCTGGTCTCCAAACAAAGAAAAGTCTGGTTCGCAGCAGCTTTGATCGGCATAGTGGCTGTATATATAGGTGTTAATGAACTGCTTCATAGATTTGGTATGGATATCCCCTGGGTAAGGACTTATTTCGAAAAAGAAATACTTTTTATAGGTTCATGGGTCATACTTGCTTTATTAGTTACTGTTGTAGCTTTAAGCTGGTTTATAAAATGGCTAATCAGGTTCCGGTCAATAAAGAATCTGCAAGCAGGGTAACAAAGTTAGAAGAATTCTTTATATATATAGGACTACTGCTGTTTGGGAATATCAGCCCTGTATAAATATTAAGCAATTACATAAACTATCTAAAAAATATTACAGCCATGAAATTGGCAGCGTAGTCTTGGAAGCAGGGTTATTTAGTAAGGAAAGAGTAGAGCTGGTTGAAATAAAAGTTGAGTGATATTTTAAGAGGATGATTGTAATTGGTATCGATCCTCAGATTATTTTAAAGAATTTTCTATATGTTTTTATATATCTATAATGGTAGAGCAAAGTACGCAGTAGCAAGAACTTTTAAGATTGCATTAGATGTAAAGTATTAATATTCTTTTAATTATCATACTTAATCTCTCATTTTTTAAAGAGAACATTTTAATTTTTGAATAACAATGATTAAAAGAAAACTTGACATATAAAACATGTACACTTATATTTACATTTAGCTATTTTTACAATGTTATGTATAAATAGGAAACAAAGGCGTTTTCCCAGATAATACTAATTGGGGTAAACGCTTTTTTTATTGGTTTTGGATAGATGAATATGGGAACAGAAAATAAGCCGAAAATTACTTTATTTCATTGTATTAATTCTTTCAGACAGGCAACAGATTCAATATTTAATGGATGTGAAGTTAAAGTTATAAAAATGCCTTGTTCAAGCATGACAAAAGATGTGTATCTGTTAAAGGCATTTGAGGCGGGCGCCGATGCTGTGCTGGTATTTGCTTGCCCCGAGGATCGTTGCCGGTATGTTGAAGGTAGTAAAAGAGCAAGAAAAAGGATCCAATGGATCAGGAATCTACTTGACGAGATAGGTATGGATGGCAAAAGACAGCTTGCTATTTATAATACTGTTGCAGGAGATTATAAAGCTGTTGAAGCCATCATTAAAAATACATTAAAAGAATTAAAAAAGTAAAACGGGATTTCATAATTCAAATTACTTGAAAGCAAATATTTCGTAAAATTATAAATATGATGGAGAAAATTTAAAATGATAACGGGTGAACAAAAACCGATTAAGGAAATCATAAAGATGGTTGAGCCTTATAAAAACTTATTGATACTTGGATGTGGTACATGTGTTAAAACCTGCTTTGCTGGTGGCGAGGATGAGGTTGCAGTTC
>CAZODQ010000014.1:0-48804 GCA_964578625.1 uncultured Actinomycetota bacterium | reverse complement strand
TAAGTATAGCAAGAGGGTTAACGGGGAAAGATAGAATAGAAAGTATACAGGCAATAGAAAAAAGCAGTCCCATATTAAGTAATTTTTTATAAAACCTAACCATATTAATTTAGATTATTTTGTAATCAAACTTAATGTATTTATAATACTTTTTTTATTTGGTAAAAAAGCTGATTATCTTTTAATAATTAAATTAAGGTATAAAAATAACCTTATTCAAGTTTAACAGGTTTGTTCCATCTTTGTCCACTATGGTCAGCCAGTTCAATAATACTTTTTAATTCCTTCAAAATTTGGTTCGAAATTTGGCAACCCGGGGCAACCAATCTATTATCTTCTCTTATTTATTAATAAATGTATAATAAAGCCAAGAATTCATAAAAATTTAAATTTTGTTTAAAAAAGATTTTTAGTGAACAATGAAATCATTATATAAAAAATGGTGGTTTTATCTCCTATTAGTAATATTCTTCTTTATTCCTATATATGCTACTAAAGGTTACGACTACAGCAATATTAATGCCGTAATACTGGACTTACTAAAAGCTTCTTCTGAAACCTACAGAATAGCAGCTCCCTTTTTTCATATAGCTACCATAATAATTGTGATTTTACTTATCATTTTTAAAAACAAGGTAAGGCAGGTATTCAATATCTATATCTGTATCAGTTTTTTCTTCTTTGCATTTTCCCAGGGTGTATTCTTCACTGATAAATATGGTTTAGCTATTATGGGAAGCTATGTGATTATTTTTTCGATTATTGGAATATATTGGATTTGGGAAATTATAGTAAAGCAGAATGACTTTGCACTACCAAAAATACCATATTGGAAATACTGGGTTGTGCCTTTTGCTATCCTATCTTTCTGGTCTCCAATTGAGCTTGAATTTAAGCCCATTTATCTACTAACCTCGGATTATGGCATAGCCTTTTGTTTTACTGCACCAGTTATTTTAGCAATCCTATCTATCTATCATCCACGGGTAAATATAGCAGTATTGAGGGTAACCAGTTTCGTAGGCTTATTTGTAGGTATCCTAAATATGGTTTATATTTTTTTGGATGGAATAATATGGTTAGTTATCCTACATATACCCTTATTTGTTATTTCACTTTATTGTCTTATTCTTTCTTATTTGAAAATAAAACCAAAGTCTAAAAACTTAATTCAGGTATAAAAGTATCCCCATTTAAGCATAATAAAGTGTTTCTAACTTTGTCCACTGTCCCCAGCCAGAGGAATTATTTTTTATTCAACTAATCCCAACTAATCTTATATCAATATCTTTATCCTTTAGGCATATTACTTTAGATATGAATTGATTAAGTTATCCATATATTCATCATCTTTAGGATTAAGTTTCTTCCGGGTTTCATCTTCATCGAACCAATTAAGTACTTTTTTAATTCCTTCTGTAAAAGGAATAGTTGCTTTGAATTCAGGAACGAAAGTTTTAATCTTTGTATTATCGAAGATCACGCTATAAGCCTTATCTCCCCATAAACCGGCCCCGGTTTTACTATCGTATTTCATTATAAAATCAGAAGGAATATGGATAAGATTGGCTTTCATACATACAGTATCGGCAATAATCTCATAAATTTGATTCCAGGTTAATAATTCGTCGGATGTGATATGGAATGCATGGCCGATAGCGTGAATATTTCCCAATAATCCTACAAACCCTTTCGCAAAATCTTCAGAATGAGTGAGTACCCATAGCGAGGTCCCATCTCCATGAACCACGATTTTCTTTCTATTTTTGATTCGATCAATTAACCAATAATTCCGCCAATCGCCAACAGAAACGGGAAATACATTGCGATAAGTATGTGAAGGACGCACAATAGTTATAGGGAAGCCCTCTTCGCGATATTTTTGCACTAAGTAATCTTCGCATGCTATTTTATTTTGACTATATTCCCACACAGGATTTGACAAGGGTGTGGATTCAGTTATTCGCGGATCACTCAATGGTTTTTGATAGACGGATGCAGAACTAATAAAAATGAATTGTTTTACTTTTCCTTTGAATATTTCATAATCTCTTTTGACATCATCCTGGATAAATGCAATCCAATCAACAACTACATCAAAATCATGATCCCCGATAGCCTTAAGTGTTTCTTCTTTGTTATGAATATCTGCTTTTATTGAGATGACACCAGGGATTTCTTCTTTCGTCACCCCCCCGATTTAAATGATAAAGGTCTATACCTTTTTCTAATGTTAAAAAACTACAGGATGTGCTAATGTTTCCTGTTCCTCCAATAAATAATACTTTCATTTTTTTCTCATTTTTTACGGATAATATTATAATTTTTTAAGTTTAAAATAAATTATGGATTTATAAAAGTCAAGCTGTTAAAGATAAAAAAGTGCTTACTCATAGAGAAGAAGAATTTTACAAGTTTTGTTGTTAAGCTTTGAGGGAACTTCTCAATTTAACTAACTCCTTCAAAATTTGGTTCGAAATTTCACTACTTGGGGCAGCCACTAAAAAATATTTATCTTTTATATCTTAAGATACTTTTTAGAGTAAAACTATAGGTCTTATCAAAAAATAAGGCCCCACTTATTAGATAAGGCCTTATTTGTATAAGAAATTAGGCAATAACAACTTTATTAATCTTTTTACTAAACTAATTCAACCCTAAATCTTTTTTCATACTTTCATACTGCTCTTTTGTTATTTCACCTTTTGCATATCTTTCCTGCAGTATGTCCAGAGCACTGTTTTTATTTTTACCATGAAAATAGTCGTGATAATAGTAAGGGCGACGTCCTCCCCCAGTTACAATTCTTATTATTATTCTTACTATTATAACTATTATAAGTATTGATACTAATATAGAAAAAATTACACCAAGCAAATCCCATGGCCAAATCAAGGGTATGCCATTCCACAACATAGTTGTGTCCTTTCGTTTATATTGATAATTTAATTGTATATTATAGCAAAAACTATAAAATTTAATTAATTCCTCTAAAAATTGGTTCAAAATTTCGTAACTTGGGGCAGTTAATGAAGATATCTCCATATTTCCAATTTATAATTTCCAAGAACATTTAATCCTTAATTTTTTTATATCTCAATAATTTATAAAATTTTCACAGTTTCAAATCTATATAATAGTATTAAAATTATTCTGTTATTTAAAATATGTTAAGGAGGTTAATTTTGCCAACAATAAAACGAAAACAAAATATAAAAATAAAAACTATAAATGACGAATATTTGTATGGATTGCAACGACTTGTTTTCTTCAGTGATGCCATATTTGCCTTTGCAGTAACACTGCTTGCAATAAACATAACAATTACTGAAATACCTAAAGATTCTATAAACCAGCTGCTTGGTAAGGAAATTATAAATTTGGCACCAAAGTTTTTTATATATGCACTTAGTTTCTTAATTATACGTTCGTTCTGGATGGCACATCATAAAATGTTTAAATATATAAAAAAATACAATGACGCATTTATTTTTTTAAATATTGTAGCCTTGATGTTTATTGCAGCTGTACCGATTCCAACAAAAATAATGGGTGATTATATATTATATAGGCAATCTTTAATACTATATGCATCTTATATGGCTATAACAAGTTTTCTTTTAGCATCCATACGGTTTTATGCATACCGTAAAAGTTTTATAGAATATGATATGCCAAGAATTTATTATACAGTCCGCTCATTAATTACACCTGCTGTTTTTTTACTATCAATTCCACTTATCTTTTTAAGTAAATTTGTGGCTTGTGGGTGGTTTTTGGTTTATCTATTTCAAGAGATTTGGAAAAAGATTTATTTTACTTATACTAAAAGAAGCCGCCGGTAAATATATTTCTCAAATTAATAAGTTCATTTAAAAAATGGTTCGAAATTTCGCAACCTATCCACCTAAGACAGATTTGTCAAAGTTATTTTAATTAGACCCTACACTAAAAAATTATTTCTTATATTTAATTTTTAATATTTACTTTTTTCTTTGCTATAAGAACTATGCTTCCTATCATTCCAACTAAAAATGTTGCTATGAATATTACCGGAGCTGGCTCAAATTCTAAAAGTTTTGTAAAAACAAAATTACTCAATATATAGCTAAGGAATCCTCCAATTAAAGATGCCCCTGTAAGTATAAAGAATGCTTTTGAGATTTTTGTAAACTTACCTTTTGTAGCTAAAACAATAAGGGGTATTCCCAGGATAGTATATACTGACTGAATTGGAATGTTGATAAAATTAAGATACTTTTCATCAAAAGAACCAATGCTAAATTCTGTTATAGCAACCAGGAAAAAAAATGATACTAATATCCAGAATACAATAACTGTGGAGATATAAATTTTATTTTTATACTCTTTCATTTTTTTCTTTTTTCAGATTATATTTAATAATCACTTACAGCCTGTTAGACGTTTTTTAAATACAAAAGATTTTAATTTAAATATTTTTAAACAGACCTTTTAAATCGGTTAGTTCTTTTAAAAAATGGTTCGAAATTTCGCTACTTGAGGCAGCCAGAATAGTCATCTGCGAACTTATTTTTTAGTATATTTTCTATAGTATATAATAGATATATTTCATAAAATATTAATAATTATGAAGATTAAAGTAAAAAGGGTGAAAAATGATAAATGCAATATTGAAATCCTATGAAAAAACTAATGTAGGGGCAAACTATCTATTTGAAACAGATGTAAACACACTAGCAAATTATATTAAAGAATTCTTCGAGGGTGAAGGATATAGACTTGAAGAAGGAACTTCTGAAAAAGGAGGTTATATAAAAGGAAGTATGACTATGAGAGTTATGTTTGGAGGATTTGCTAACAGATTTAAATTTAATGTAAATATTACTCTTAAGGATGGAATGGCTTTTTTAGAACTTTCCAGAGGGATGACTGGAGCTTCAGGTGGATTGGTGGGATATACAAAGATGGAAAATGAAATCAATAGAATAAGAGAGAAAATAAAAACAGAATCAATTAATAAATAGTATAATTAAGAGTAAGACTATAATCTTCTTAACATTTAGTTCGAAATTTCACTACTTGGGGCAGCCAATTATGGGATTTTCATATATGAGTATATATAAGGATAATATAAAATCCCAAGTTATTATTATCTCTATATCCTAAGGCTAATCTAATCAATAACTTGGTATTTTATTCTCTAAGTTGTATCAAGATATTGATACTCTTACTTTTTCCTAGCTTGCCCAATTCCCCAAAAGAGCACTCCTAAACCTGCTAAGAATATACCAATACCGATAGGACCGGTCCAATATAGTGAAAGCCATAGATCCATAGTTCTCCTCCTATAAAGATATATTATTATTGAACTTAAGTATTTAGACGGATCATATAAAGTGAAGTTTATATAATATAAAACAAAAAGTACTAAGTTACAGGAATATTTCCTCTTCTTTTAGTGTCTCATTTTATCCTGACCGTAATGCTCAGCCAGTAAGATGCATTTGTCCAATAGATCTTATTCATTTTGCATTATACATTTGCTATAATATCGAAATACATAATTAACATTTCCAAGTCATATGAATCAGGTTATTGATAACGAAACTGCAGATTCCCGGTGGAAAAGTCTCTACAAGGTTGGCGGTGTGGTTGCCCTCATCGCGGCGGCGTTACTTCTAACAGAGATCATCGTCTTTACTATTTGGCCACAACCCAACACCGTAACCAACTACTTCGTATTGTTTCAGAATAGCAAGCTTATTGGGCTATTCAGTTTTTATCTCTTAGAATTTTTTGCCTATGCTCTTTTTGTCCCAATATTTCTAGCCATCTACGTAGCCATCAGACGAGCTAATGAGAGCTATATGGCACTTGCTTTGACCCTCGCTATTACAGGAGTAGCTGTCTTCCTAGCAACGAATAATCCATTCTCTATGCTTTCCCTAAGCAACCAATACGCAGCTGCGACAACAGACGCACAGAAGGATCTATACTTAGCAGCAGGGCAGGTGATACTTACTAATACAAACCAACGTGCTGTTGAAGGCTTCAATATGGGATTCTTCCTCTTGTCGACTGCTGGTATGATAATCTCGATCGTAATGCTACGGAGCAAGACATTTAGTAAAGTAATCTCCTATGTGGGAATTCTGACTTTTACAATCTCATTGTTCGATTACATCAGAGTAGTCTTCATGCCATCGATATCTATCCTCCTCCTCATCATTGCAGCCGCCTCTGGCTTGCTTATACTAATATGGTTAGTATTGATTGCCAGAAGGTTATTCCAGCTGGGGCAGCGGAGGTAAAATTTTAATATATTATCAGTTCCAAGTTGAATTTTAATTTTTAATAGTATTTAGGAATAAAAATATCCTCATTTAAGCACGGTATTGCGGTCCTAACTTTGTCCACTGTCTTCAGTCACTTGAGACAACAGTGTTTTATATATCTTACTGATTTAATTCTAAAAAAACTTTAAAAATTTAACCAATATTTATTCTATGGCTGGCAAAATATATTTCTCAAGAATCTTAAAATTTTTTGTTTTAGAAGTGTAATTACCACCAGTAAAAACAACAACCATATTCAGTTTAGGAAAGACCATAATATACTGTCCGCCCCAACCACCGGCATAAAACATATTACCAAAATTAGAATATTGCTTTATCCACCAGGTGTAAGCATAACCATTTATCCCTGAATCTGTTCCCGGGATCTTAATACTTGAATTAACAGGATAGCTAGTAGCACTTTTTTCAACCCATTGCTCAGATATAATTTTTTTACCATTCCAGAATCCGTTATTTAGAAATGTAGCTCCAACTTTGACCATACCTCTTGGTGTCATTTTTAAACCGCCGGCTCCATCAGTCAGACCATTTTTAAATTGCAGCCACCAATCAAAGGAATCAACCCCTAAAGGCTCAAATAAATATTTTCCGGAAAACTCCTCAAGAGTCATTTCTGTAGAATTCTTTATGATTTGGCTTAAAAGATGCGCATTACCACCAGAATAAGTAAAGCTCGTCCCGGGTTCATTTACGAGCGGCCTTTCTAAAATAAAAGTGATTGGATCTTTATCGGAAAACCATATTCCAATAGTGTCGTTAGCCGTACTGCTAAGAGATGTGTTCCACTCATCCCATTTGAGACCGGACGTCATTGTAAGTAGGTGTTCTATAGTAATTTTATTTTTACCATCAGTGTTTAGATGCTGGTGTTCCAGTAAATAATCAAATATAGATTGATTAACACTTTCGATAAATCCTTTATCCATTGCAATTCCGATACAGGCTGAAGTTATACTTTTAGTATCTGATGCAATGTTATGCAACATAACCATATCCCAGGTTACAAATTCACCGTGATGGTTGGGAGCATCCCACTGATATTTATGCCCTTTAAAGTATTCCTCCAATACAAGCTTACTATCCTTGAATATAAGCATTGAATGTACTTCTCCATACTTGCCCCGGTTTATATCATATACACCCTTTTCAATCAACTCCGGATTAATATCCACATCATACAAAGAACCTATATCAAGCCCATCATTAATATTCTCGGGGGGCTGATAAGTGTATAGACTAGAAGGATCCTGCTTGCAACTGATAAATAACAGTGAAAGAACTGAAATTAAAATAATCAATATTATTAATTTAAAACTTTTATATTTTTTATTTACCAGTACTCCTTTCATATGGTTTCCTCTTGCTCTGGTTTACAGAATTAATTATATGATCATAACATACATTAGATATGTAAATAATTATCAATTAAGTTAAAGCCTTAATAATTAAACACTTTTAGAACTTTTGATATAAATCCCTCTGCCTGTTTTAAAGTATCTGACTATCTGGATAATTATTCCAATTGTAAGCAGAGCCAGACCTATAATTGTTGTTATTATAACAAGCATTGCCGGAGTGCCAGGATTTGCAAGTCTTTTTATAAGAATACCCGCGAGTGCCCAGATAACAACAAGACTGTAGAAAATATCATTTCTTAAAAATATCATTCCAAGGGTTATTACAATTCCAACTGCTATCATAATCACTGCCCAGAATTGCTCATCAAGCCCAAACCTGTTCCATCCGAGCTTAACGAGAAGTGCAGTTACGTTAGCAATTGTAGCAATAGTTATCCAACCAAGATATATACTGAAAGGAAGGTGAACAAGACCCTTTTCATTGTTTGTAGCATCACCCCTTTTACCGATATTAAGCCTCAAGTAAATTAAAAGAAGCGAAACAAGAAGCAGGATCATTATAACTACTGAAAGCCATACAACCTCATAATGCCAGGCAAATATCCAACCGGAATTAAAGATACAGGATATGAAGAATAAAATCCCTATCCTATCAAAAAAGTCTCTTTTTTGCCTAATCGGCCTGAAAGCTATAATCATCTGATAAACAGTATATATTCCAAGCAATATGTATATAACTCCCCATATTGAGAATGTAAGTCCTGCAGGAACAAAAAGGTTTGGATATTTGTCAGATAGAGCCTGAGTAGTGTTATTATTGAGAGGAAGAAGTACAGCAAGAGCATTTACACCTATTACAGCTATGAAGCCTATGAGGTTCAGAAAAGAAACAAAAATCCTGGCAGGTTTTCTGTTTTGAATAATGTCCATCATAATCTCCTTTCTTAATTATTTTATTTAATATTAGTGCATTAGTATTTCGTTTGATAATCAATTAGATTTACAATTATATTTAATTCTATTAAAAATTGGTTCAAAATTCCACAACCCGGGGCAGCCGCCTCATACAATAGGCAGAGTTATTTTTTTTATAGAGTTATCCTTATAGTATTATTTGTTCTGTTTAGGTGTAGGAAATTATTTTTAACTAATTAATCCCTATATCATAATATGTTGCCGCTTAAATCAAAATCAACAAACGAGTCACTGAAAATATCATATCTTGTTTTTACAACCCAGTCATACCATTTTTGGCTGCCATCTTTTCCCTGACATTGAAATTTTAAAGATATTTTATATTTATCCATTTTGTCTTCAGTAGGATAAACACTATATGCAATATTTAAATTGTCAAAAATTACACCGGTACAATTATTGTGTACCCAATTATCCTGATTCTCTATATAGTATTTAACTGAGTTAATTGCTCGTGATAAAAGCATATTCCAATCTGTTTTAAAAGGTGTATACCATTTACCCTCATTTGGATCGTATCTTACCAGATAAAGAAAACTATTTCCTGGAAAACCAGTTGCTATAATACACTGGTAATAATTGTTTCCCAAAGCTTCTACTAAAGCATGATTTGCATCCTTATAATCTTTATAGGTAAAAACAGCATTGGGATAGCTTTTAAGCACGTCTTCTTGGGCAGCATGGAAAGCTCCTTTTTTAATCTCTTCCTCTGTCAATGTTTTCTTTACGGGGTAAGATGATACAAATTCCTTGCTTAAGATATTAATTTGGTCTGTTTCTTTATCATATTGTAATTGATACTTAAATGTAAAGTGATCCTTATCTGTATTACCTTTTCCAAGACCCTCAAATTCAATAACTGCTTCAAAATTATTTTCTGATGTTTCTTTTATTTTGCTTTCGTCATATTCTGTATCAAAGATTACATCTGAATACATGGTCTCTGCATCAGCCTGGGCAGCATGAAATGCTCTTTTTTTAATCTCAGTTGAAGATGGCTCTTCTTTACTTTCAGTTTTATCAGACTGATTATCTGATTGTCCTTCAGAATTTTCTTATGATTGTTCTTCTGAGGAGGACTCCTTGGCTACCTCAACTTCAGTATCAGGTGCTTCGATAACAGTAAAACTGTCACTTTGCTGATCATACTCCATTATTATTTCCCAATTGTATTGACTGCCTTCCGAAGAAAAGTCGACTGTCACCCTGTATAAGCCTGAAGATTCAATCACTACCTTATCTTCATTATAACCTGACTCGAAGCTGACACCGGGATACTTCTGTCCTATATATACCTGGGCAGTTTCGAATGCTTTCAGTTTCGTTCCGGAATCTATACCCAATAAACTATTCTCTTCAGAGATGCCCTGTTCTTCGGTTGTATCTTCCTCTTCTGCAGTGCCGGTAAAAGTATTTTTACAACTATAAGTTGATATAGATAAAAACATCATAATTATAATCAGTATAGTTATATACTTTAGTGGTTTTTTATGTGTCATCTGCTATATTTCCTTTGTTTAATTTAAATTCTAAAAAGAACACGTGAATAATTTAACTTAACCAAGATTAGTATTTTAAAGAATTTTGATACTAATTAATTATAGTGCTTTCAAGTTATATTTGGAAGATTTTTATTATACAATCATTATAATTTTCACTTTTACTATATTATAAATTATCTATTTTTGAATGTTTCTTCTATCTTAACAATCTCTTTTAAAATCTGGTTTGAAATTTCGCTACTTGAGGCAGCCACTTCAGACATATTTACCAAAGGTATCTTAAACAGTCTTATCGTGACATTTAGCCACTCGCTAAACAGGTAAGTGTTCTAGAGACTCCTCCAACTTTTTGGATCTTATCAACGATCAAACTTGTAAGACCACTTGGATCCTCAAATTCAACAAATGCGATAATATCGTAAGGTCCAATTGTCGCATGAGCATCTTTTACACCTTCTATTGTTCTAATTTCAGCTAACGCACCCATCACCTTTCCTGCATCTGTGGTAATTAAAATATAAGCTTGCATTCTCTCATCTCCTATTAATTAAAGATAAAAATTTTCTACAATCATAAGAAAATTATAATACTTTTATAATAGGTGACAACTCTAATAAAATTAACAATCCAGATTATTTTAATAAAATATTATTCTAAGCATTTTCTCAGTTTTCTATTGTATAAATAAATCCTGGTAAATTGAAATTGAGTATTTTAAAAACATATTATGCTATCTCAAAGGAGAAAAAGATGAGTATAAAGAATTTTTTAATAAGATTTGCAATCGTGGTCGTGGTTCTTACAACCTTATTTTCAATTTCAGGTTGCGCTACTATCTTTTCGCACCTTAACAAGGCAGTGGAACAATCAACAGAAACAGAGCAATTACAAACAGCGAACCAGCAACCGATTGAAGGTGAAACTAATATACTTTCAGAATTTAACAATGCTATAAGTACAATAGCAGAAAAAGTAAAACCCTCTGTGGTAAACATATTAGTAAAAGTGGAACAGAGAGATATATTTGGAAATTTACAGGAGGGAGAGGGTGTAGGTTCCGGTATAATATTTTCCTCTGATGGATATATACTTACTAATAACCATGTTGCAGGCTCAGCAGAGGAACTCACAGTTACCCTGTATAACGGGAAGGAATATCAAGCAAGACTAATCGGCTCGGACAGTACTACAGATATTGCAGTTATAAAAATTGAAGCAACTGGTCTGCAACCTGCAGAATTTACCTCAATTGATGATATTACGGTAGGTGAACTTGCAATTGCAATAGGAAGTCCTTACGGGCTCCAGCAAACGGTGACCCAGGGTGTTGTAAGTGCTATAGGAAGGGATATACAGGTCTCTTCGGACTCATATCCCATGGTTGACCTTATCCAGACCGATGCCGCAATAAATCCCGGGAACAGCGGCGGCCCCTTGGTGAATTCTTCAGGCCAGGTATTTGGAATGAACACCATGATCTACTCTACGTCAGGGTCAAACGCTGGTGTCGGTTTCGCCATACCAAGTGACACGGCAGTAAATATTGTAAAACAGATCATTAAAAAAGGTGCGGCAGATATCCCTTATATAGGAATTGAAATGGGTGAAAATACAACAGATATAAAGGGTATTTTTATAAAAAGTGTGACACAGGGTTATCCTGCAGAAAAATACGGTATCAAAGAAGGAGATATAATCACTGAATTTGCAGGTAAAAATATGGAAACACCTTACCAGCTACTGGCTCAGCTATTGAGGCATAATGTTGGTGATAAGGTGACAGTTAAGATCTACAGGGATGGTGGATATATTAAATTAGATCTGATTCTTGCTGAATCACCGCAACATTCTACTGCATAAATGAATATATTCCTGATCAGGTTGGTTTTATTTAAAAGCGATTATTCTTAGAAGTATAATAAAGATATGGACAAAGATCCAAGGGCGAAAGAGACATTCACCACTTCTAAACAGTATAGGACTCTACTTCATGGTGGAAGAAGAGTCTTTTTAATAACTCTCAATTTAATAGTCGCTGTTTATGATATATTATCTTCCTTTTTAATAAATTATTTAATTCCAACAATTAATTTGCAGAAAAACTTATAAATCCCTTTTAATAAACATTTTTAAATAATAGAGAAAGAAAAGAACATACTTAAAAAGTTATAGTTGTAATAAAATGGAATATCAGAAACAGATATTAAAAGCAAAAAAAGTAACAGGGGGTAAGTGATGATAACAGTAGAAGAATGGTCCCAAATCATAAAAAATTACAGTGAAAAAATATGGCCCATACAAATCATTTTCTATATTATTGCAATTCTAATTACTATTTGGCTATTTATTCAGCCAGGCAGGATACAAAATATTCTATTAAAGCTATATCTCTGTATTGCATTCATGTGGATTGGAATAGCGTTTTATTTTATTTTAGCTGGTGATATTGCTGGCGGTACCTATGGTAATTACATTATGGGAGCATTATTTATAATTATATCGGTGCTATTTGCCGTTGATATCTTTAGAAATAAAATGCAGTTCTCGCTACCTAGAGTAAGATGGCAAAGATTTTCTATTCTGGTGTTAACTATCTTAGCGTTTTCTTATCCATGGATTGGTATAGCATTGGGCCGCATGTTTCCAAACATTATAATTACCGGTACTCTGCCGTGTCCAACCATAACTTTCAGTTTGATATTGCTCACGACATCTCTTCCACGGGTAAATAAAATAATTTACATTTTATTACTTTTTCTAGCAATTCCTTTTACACCATTTCCTCAAATTTTCAAGTATGGTGTTTATGAGGATACGATTCTTTTTGCTGTCGGCATTTATAGCTTTATATTACTTATAAAATATTGGAAAATTAAACCTGGATTAAAAAGTAACACTAAATAGGAAAATTATAATAATTTATATTAATCTTTAAATATATTAGATTGGTGGAATAATCTAATCGAAGAATGTTATCATAGGGTATGTTAAAAAAATCTGTAGACGCATCAGCGCACATGGAAGGAGTTCCTCGATCAGACGAGTTTCCTGTTGAAAGGGAATATGCCCGTTGCGTTACCGCCTTAAGCCGCACCGGCATTTTAACGCTTCTTACGAAATCAGAAAGCATTGGAATAATTGGAATAGATGGAAGAGAATATCCAGTACCAACCAGGGAACAGGTTGCAGAACTATTTGCTTATAATAGAGAGCTTGTAGACAAAAAAGTCCCGCAGGGGTTTGATCGTTTAGAATTGACACCAATGGCAATGCCGATACCCCTTCTTATTGACCGAATGAAAGCAGCTATTACCAAACACGCAGCAGAAGGAAAAATTTATCAAACCAGACGTTCTCCTTCTGATCCTTTAATACCTGTTCGTGTAAATACCGAAAAACATGTCTGGACATGGGATACCTTAAGACAGGCGCTAGATACAGACGAGCTTGTATATTTTCCTCAGGAATATTCAAGCAATCATCGGGGACAGATCAAATTAGAAGTAGCTAGTAATGGACGTATTTGCGCCGTTCCAGGCTGGTCTGTGGGATTAGTTGAAAGTTTACCCATTATGCCTCAACAAGGCCGGGGAAAGACATTAGGAGGCAGAAGACAATTAGAAATAGGCTCTTCTCCTCGTGATTACTTACGAAAATTACAGACGCAAGCTTATCAAGGGGAAACAGGAAAAACACTTGAAGATTTTATTACAAAATTCCTTACCCACCTCGAAACAACCGATGAAGTAAGCAATGACAGGTATGATAACAATGCCTTATGGTTTCTTGGTCAATATGTAGAATATGTAAAACATATAAAAAGTGATCTTGTGCCGACTGGGTGGTGGCATCGAGACTTTGGGCGGGCTCGCTTGGATGCGCACCGTCCAGGCAATAGGCTTTGCACCAGGAGTTGGGGTGGGTCCTCCACGGTGAGGCTGCTTAGGCCTTGACCTTTATCTTCCTTTATATCTTTTCCTCTACCTTTCTGGAACCAGTTATATTTTTCCAATATGGATTTATTGCTAAAGTATTGAGCCTGATGTACAAGACACCGTCCACACATAGGTTCCCTTTTAATTTGATAAGATTTTTAGAAATTATATGGAAATATATTAATAATATATTGATAATATTTCTGTAATATTGTATATTTCTTATATAATCAATTATTAATTAATAAGGGTAAAATTATTATGGAAAAAGAAACAAAAAAAGAACGTTTTAAGCGAGTTGCCGAGAAAAGGGTACAAAATATCATTAATGCTATCAGGAGCTTATCCGGGTTATCAAATAAAAAAGTGTATGAATGGGAAACCAAACAACTGGAAAAAATATGGAAGGCTATAGAGCAAGAAATTGGAAACTGTAAAGGTAGTTTTAAAGATCCTGAATCAAAGATATTTAAACTTTGAAGAGTCAATAAATGGAAACCATAAGTGTTTTAAAGCACAAACTTGAATCAGTGAGTGAAAGGGATTATGGTGCCTATCAATCACTTAAAGGAGAATATGATTATTCTCAATTCAAACTATTAATCTGCCAGATTCCAAAAGATCCTTATGCACCGCCGCACACAGGAATATACCGGGCAGTAGTTAAAAACAATTTTTCCAGCCAATTTAATAATATATTTAATACAAAAGTAAGCGAAATAGCTTTTCGTGATTTTTTAGCACGAAATTTTTATAATGCAGCCATAAAAAAATCGAAAGGAAGAAGAGGGACAGGCAATAGCGGCATTATTACAATTGCCAAACCAGGACAAGCTATACTGGAGAGGAATTCCGTTATCGTAAATAAAGAAATTATTGAGGTACGGTTTTTTATAGGTCTACCTGCCAACGGACGAAAAATCAATTCTCAAATTTGCAAAGTGATACTTTTCGAAGAATTACCTGAAATTATTAAACTTGCATTATTTCCGGAAAATTTAGATATGAACAGACTTGAAAAACATATTAAAACAGCAGAAGACGCAGAATACATCAGGTCAAGGCTTGAATCATTAAATTTGGCAGCATTTATTGCGGATAACTCAATTCTGCCCCGCAGGAGCGGTACAAGTGACGAACCCCTGAATAGAAATATAGCAATTCCATTTAAATCACCGGAAAGTCTACTTGTAGAAATTGATTTACCTCATTTGGGGAAAATAAAAGGAATGGGCATTCCAAAGGGAATAACACTAATTGTAGGTGGCGGATATCATGGGAAATCTACTCTACTGAATGCGATTGCAATGGGCATTTACAACCACATACCCGGAGACGGCAGAGAAATTTGCATATCCGATTTCAGTACAATTAAAATACGCGCTTATAGCGGCAGATATATTGAAAAAGTGGATATTTCAACATTTATTAGTAATCTTCCGCTGCAAAAAAACACTGCCCGGTTTTCAACGGAAAACGCAAGTGGAAGTACATCTCAGGCAGCCAGCATCATGGAAGCAATTGAAGTGGGTACAAATGTACTACTGATGGACGAAGATACATGTGCTACGAACTTTATGATCCGTGATCAAAAAATGCAAAGACTTGTCAAAAAAGATGATGAGCCAATAACTACCTTTATTGATAAAGTAGGAAGCCTCTACTTGGACAAAGGAATCTCCACAATCCTTGTTTTGGGAGGGACTGGTGATTATTTTGATGTATCAAATATAGTAATCCAAATGAAAAACTATAATCCAATAGATGTAACAATCAAGGCACATGAAATCTCCATTTCTACATCTGATAAACGCTTATATGAAGGAAAAGAACATCAAATCAGTTTAAGTAAAAGATCTCCAGTCAAGGGATGTATCGATCCATATAATGATTATAATAAGAAAAGTATTTATTCTACGGAAATCAATAGAATACATTTTGGAAAAAATATTATTGATCTTACTGATATAGAACAACTTATTGAATTATCACAGACAAAAGCAATCAGTGAAGCGATATTGCATATTAGTAAATATGCTAATGGAAAAACTCCATTAAAGGAAATTATCCATAATTTAATATGCTGCATAGAAAAAAATGGTTTGGATATTATAAGCGACAAAGCATCTGGATATTTTGCGGGTTTTAGAGGTCTTGAGTTAGCTTTTACCGTTAACCGCTTAAGAGATCTTAGAATAGATTAATTGAAACTTGCAAGCACAGATAATTTAGAGATACTGCTGAATATAATTTATGATTTACCTATTTCAATCATCAATAATGAAGGTGACTTTCATCAAGACCCGGTATTCGGTGATTTGTCCTCTATCATCTACAATTACCTCAAAATCTTTTATCCATGAGGACTTGACTTTTCTTAAGGTCTTATTCGCACGGGCAATCCCCTGCTCTATTGCATCATCAAAGCTCTTGGGTGAAGATACTTTAATCTCTGAGACTTTCGCAACTGTCATTTTTCCCTCCTATCGATAAATTGAAATTTTATTTTGATCAGTTATTATAATTATCCTATACCATTTGATATATTACAATTTTTTAATTTTATTATAAGACTGTTATAATACCTTTAATCTTAGTTATAAAAAAATTTAATAAGACAATAAGACTTAAGGATAATAAATGGACTCAGCCATAAGTATAGAAAATATAAAAAAGACTCTGGGGAACCGTGAGGTTTTAAAGGGAATAAGTTTTACTGTAGGAAAAAGAGATATTTTTGGCTACCTCGGCCCCAACGGAGCCGGTAAGACTACCACCATAAGGATACTGCTTGGACTGCTCCAGGCTGATTCGGGCAGGCTAAACATTCTTGAACAGGATATCAATCTCAGTGAAACCAGAAGAAAAATAGGTTTTGTCCTTGATACAGACGGCCTGTACGATAATATGACAGCCGAAGAGAATCTTAAGTTTTACTCAAGAATATACCGGCTGTCCGAAGTCTCAGTAAAGTTTGACAAGCTCCTGCGTATGGTAAATCTTGTTAACAGGGCTAAAGATAAGGTAAGCACTTATTCCAAGGGAATGAGACAGAGACTGACTTTGGCAAGAGCTATGGTCCATGACCCGGAGGTCCTGGTCATGGATGAGCCTACCGCCGGAGTCGACCCCTCCGGACAGATAGAAATAAGGCAAATAATGCTGGATGTAGCGCGCAGGGGAAATAAGACCATTTTTTTAAGTTCACATAATCTTGACGAGGTGCAGCGTATCTGCAACCGCATCGCACTTATAGACAGGGGTGAGATAAAGCTCTATGGTGAACTGGAAAACCTGCGCAAGAAAATGGGCAGGGGCGGAGTTGTAATTGAAACAGCAGGAAATATTCCGGATTCACTGCCGGCCGAATTAAAAAGTATGAAAAATCTGGGATTTCAGAAAAAGAGCAAAAGAAGTCTTATCTTTTCGCCGCAGAAAGGAACAGGAGTCCCGGATATAATAAGTATTCTTTCCAGCCGCGGCATAAAAATAGAGGAAGCAGTAAAAAAAGAGGCATCCCTGGAAGAGATGTATGCCGCTATTTTAAAAGAGGCTGAGCCGTCATGAAGGATATAGGTCTTTTAATCATTGCCAGCATAGGGAATAATCTTAGGCTAAAGGCTGTAGGTATTGTATTTATAATTGTTACACTGATGATCGCCGCCCTTCTGGTAATTCTCTTCTGTGTCCTTCTTATAGAACCGGCCCTCAGCGCAGCGTCACCGAACAGAGCATATCTGGAACTTTACCTCGGCCTGATTATGTATAGTACGTGCTTTTTGGTATTAGGAATAAATCTTAATTCGTATGGTTTCCAGTCTATGACCAGGGAAAAAACCAGAGGGAATATAGAATCACTTCTGGCCACACCCATTAAAATCAAAGATATCTGGATAGCCAAGGGCCTGGCTATCTTTATACCGGGACTGGTAGTAGGAGAGATCCTTACACTTATAACCCTGATCGCTGTCAACTATATATATTTTGTTCCCGGCACAGGTTTTATAATCAATCCCTGGATAGCTGTGAACAGCTTTATTGCCGCTCCGCTTGTCTATCTCTGTCTCGGCCTTCTGGTCTATCTTATCGGGCTGACCGGAAAGCCGTCCATTGGCAACATAATCGCTCAGATCTTTTTACCTGTTATTCTCAATATCGTGATTCAGCTACTAATCCGTACTGATATCCTAACTTCCACCCCATGGTCCTTCACTGCTGCCAATATTGGACTGGCTTTAGTGATCATAATCATTACCTTCTTTCTCCAGTCTCGTCTTACTAAAGAGAAAATAGTCTTATCATGTTAGGAGTCCGATTTGAGAAGAATAACTATTATTTTCAATAGAGATTTCAGGGAACAACGGCAGACGAGTTCTTTTTTGATCATAGTCATCGTATTTACCATAATCACTATCGCAGCTGCTGTTTTAACAAATATTATCCTGGGCAGGCAGGAATGGCTTCAGATAAAAACAGTTGCCCTGCCCATACTTGAATTGATAATAGGCCTCATGGCTTATTATCTGCCGTTATTTATTCTTATGACTTTCATCTGGGCTTTCTCAAGTCTTCCTATAATAAAAGAGAAGGTAAACGGTAATATTGCTTCTCTTTGTGCAACGACACTTACTCCTAAAGAGATCTGGATAGGCAAAAGTCTGGCTATCTTTCTACCGGGATTTGTCATCTCGTTAGTATCCACACTGATAGTGCTACTTTCAGTAAATCTTATTACCGTAAGACCTGCTACTGGAGACATTTTACTGCCGGTTCCACTGATGATTACCAGCCTTGTTACTAGTCACCTGCTGTTTTTAGGGCTGCTGCTGTTTATTGTTCTTTTCTCTCTGGCAAAAAATCCTGATATAGCAATAGCACCTTCCTTTATAGTAGGGTTTGGTCTGATGATGGGGATACCGTTGGGAATGGTCACTGGAAACATAAACCTTACTTCCTGGTCTTTTTGCATATGGTATTCAGCAGGGACTGCTTTAATTTGGGCAATTGTCTGCTTTCTTTCCCGGATTCTCACAAAAGAAAATATCGTGCTGTCGAGTAAAGGAGATTGAATCATTACAAGAAAATATACAGGTTTTTTATAATGGTAAAGATAGCATGATCTGTCACACTTTTTATTCGGTGTTTTAAAAAATGTTTATTATCTTATGGTAAAAACATACTGCTTCATAGTATCATATACAGTGATTCACAAACGGGATAATTTTCAGATTTAAATAAAGTATAAAAATGATTGATTCTAAAAAAGTAATCGTTGTTATGCCTGCATACAATGCCGAAAAACACTGATTAAGACTTATGATGAAATACCCAAAGATATTGTCGATGAAATAATAATGACAGATGATGCCTCGAGAGATAATACAATAGAAGTAGCAAAAAAATTGAACATATCGACAATAATACATGACTCAAACAAAGGATACGGAGCAAACCAAAAAACCTGTTATACGGAGGCATTGAAATTGAATCCAGATATTATAATCATGCTGCATCCCGACTACCAATATACTCCAAAACTGATAACTGCGATGGCTTCCATGATAGCTGTCGGTAAATATGATGTAATACTTGCTTCAAGAATACTTGGAAGAGGTGCATTAAAAGGAGGTATGCCACTTTACAAGTATATAGCAAATAGGATCCTTACATTATTGGAGAATTATATACTTGGACGGAAATTGTCAGAATACCATACTGGTTATAGAGCATTCAGCAGTAAAGTATTAAAGAACATACCTTTTTTAAAAAATTCTGATGATTTCGTATTTGATAATCAAATAATTGTACAAATTTTTTATTTTAATTATAGAATTGGTGAAATATCCTGCCCTACCAAATATTTCCCTGAAGCATCATCAATTAATTTTAGGAGAAGTATAAAATATGGATTTGGGGTGTTAAACACAATTTTAAGAACTGTATTACATAAAGTAAAATTAAAAAAATATTCGATTTTGATTAAAGATTAAATTTTTTTTAATACTTTGTTTTTACTATTAAAAAATGGTTAGTTTCTATATTTTAATAATTTTTTTATTCTGGATCATTTCAATATTAGGCTATGGAAGCATATTGAGCTTTTTCTATAATTCCCCCGGATTTAATAAATTCAAGAATTTTAAAAACATCAGAATAGCTGTTTTCGGAATCTTTGGACTTACAGTTATTTCCTTGATAGGCAATTTGGCAAATTTTTTTATCCCGCTTAGTTTTACCTTTTCAATAATTATTTTCTCTTTAGGGATTTTATTATTTGCCGTGAATTTTAAAAAGATTTTTTTCGGATATGGAAAAAGTGAAATAATATTAATTATAGTTTTACTTATTTATTTATCATTTATTCCTTTTAATTGGGCATCTCACTATGACACAGGACATTATTATCTGCAGGCAATAAAATGGCTGCGCGAAAGTTCTGTTCCCTTTGGTCTTGCTAATTTAATCGGATATTTTGGTTATAATCCCTCTTGGTTTACAATATCTGCTGTAGTTGAAACACCATTATTTATAAGGGAGAGTCCGCTTTTTATAACAAACGCATTGATGATGTTTTTTTATGGTTCTGCAGCTTTTTTAACATTTCTGGAGAAAATTAGATTTAAAAAAATCTTATTTTCCGATTATTTTCTTATTTTTACATTAATACCCTGGCTTATAAGAACACGTCCCACTATGGCTTCCATGTCTCCCGACCTGCCGGCAATGTTGATTGTTTTATTTGTCACTTATTTATTAATACGCTGTTTTGAGGAAAAAGAAAATAATTATTTCTACTTTTTTAACTCAATCATCTTTTCAGCATTTGCGGTCACAGTCAGAATATCCGCCGCTCCAATCTTAACAGGTTCTGCTTTAGCGCTTGTCTATTATGGAGTTTTTATCAGAAAAACTCTTTACCTGACAAATTCAGGTAAATCAATTTTCAAAGACCACATTTTTTATAGAAACTTGATCATACCTTCCTTTCTTGTTTTAATGACCTGGTTAACAAGAGGAATCATAATATCGGGCTGTATCGTCTATCCCTCAAAGATGGGTTATTTAGAAAATTTAAAGTGGTCCGCAAATCCCGGGATTGATTTAAAATACATAAGAAGCTGGGCCAGAGGAGGACTTCATGCATCACCAAG
This sequence comes from uncultured Actinomycetota bacterium, assembly GCA_964578625.1. GTDB lineage: Bacteria > Actinomycetota > Humimicrobiia > Humimicrobiales > Humimicrobiaceae > CAZBSE01. The sequence continues at coordinate 27,545 of CAZODQ010000014.1, read as the reverse complement.
TGAAGTTTTAGGAAACTGGAACTGGTTTTTCCCATGGGTCAATAGATTTTTAAAAAGCGGTGATAAAATAATTTTATTAATCCTTATTGTAGGTTTCCTGCTTTTAGTAACTTCTATCATTAGAAAGAAATTTTTAGAAAACAATAAATTTTACAGTTCATTTTTTGTTCCACTTTTTGTTTCATCTTTAGGTATATTATTTTGGTTTTTCACTGCACCGGAACCCAGATATGGTTATGGTTTTTTATTTGGTTTTGCATTATTATTCTTTTCTTACGGTCTGTATGTACTTAAATTGCCTAAACATGAGGATGTCTCTAAATTAGCTTTTGTATTTATAATTATATTATTTTTACTTGTGGAAATCGTTCCTTTAAATGTTAGTATTAATAAGATTTTCACCAATGACTGGGGAAAATTACCGGAAGTCGAAGTAAAAGAAGAAGTAACAAACCAGGGCATAAAAATAAACCTACCGGCTGAAGGAGACCAATGCTGGTATATGGACCTGCCGGCAACTCCATACCTGGATCCGAAGCTGAAAATAATTTTTTCCAGGGATGGGAAATATAAGATGTTTTACCGCCCAAAGTGAGTTGAAAATACTTTAAATTTATTATTGCAAAGTTATGGAGATCACAAGGGACAGTATAAAGAAATATTTTAAGGATAAGACAAATACTGTAATATTTATTATATTACTTATTGCCTGTATTTATTCAATAATAGTCAGGTTTAATAATATAGGCGTGCTTTCATACTGGGGAGATGATGGGCAGACATTTTTAGGGACATCTGGAATTTTAAATTATGGCTATCCAAAGCTCCCGTCAGGTAGTACCTTTTATAATTCAATTTTTCACTTTTACTTAAGGGCAATCCCTTCACTTATCTTTGGAATCAACGAAATAGCATTAAGATTTCCAAGTGCTTTCTTTGGCGCTTTAATGACGCCCTTGATGTTTATTTTCATAAAGGATTTATTAAATAATAAATATATCTCTTTGTTGACCGCTGTAATCGTCTCTATCAACACGTGGCAAATAGAATTTTCAAGAGAAATAAGATATTACTCTGAACATCAATTTTTCTATATCTTGAGTATTTATTTGTTTTACAGGGGATTTTTTAAAGAAGAAAAAAAGTTTAAAATCGCAGCACTTGTATTCATTTTCCTTACCATACTTACCAGTGAACTGGGTTTTACATTAATTTTCTTATTCATCCCGCTGCTGATATATAAAAAATTTAAGGGATTTTTCAAAAAAGACATCGTTATCTCCTTTTTTATAACAGCTGCAATTATAACAGGACGGATGATTTACAGAGAACAGCTCCTGAAAGAAGGATTAGGTCTCAGTCCGGAAAATATAACTTCAGATACCACTAATCCTATACTTGGATTCCTGTCAAAATATTTTACTGCCTACACGCCTTTTTATCACCGGGTATTTGGAGCACTTTTCCCGGAAATGTATTATCTTGTTTTTTTGGGAATCATATTAATCGTGTTATATTTGTTTATACCCAGGATAAGAGACAGTAAAGAAAATTTTATAAATCTCTATTCAAATCCCAGATACAGTATTAAACTTCCTTTTAACCTGGCTTTTTTATATTTTATCTTCTATTCCAATACTGTTTTTAACGGATTTGGTTATATGACCAACCATCAGAGATATATTTACCATGTGAATCCGATATTCATTGCTATATACTGTTATATCATTTTTGATATAGGAAGGCTCGCCTCAACTATTTTCAGCGATGCAGCGATTGGCCAAAATAAGACCAGAACACATAATAAAAGTAAAGTTCCCGTTAAAGATATAATGATTGATAAATATCCTTTCTATTTAAAAAAGTCAGTTTATTTAATTACTGCTGCGATTATATTTTTCCTTACAATTAACTGGGCAAACCCAATAAATAACTTCAAAATAATTTATAGAAATAATGGTGATCCTGTCATAAGTGAATTTGCTCCATACGATACTTACTCACTCCACGATGATATCAAAACACCGGGGCAGTATATTTATGAACATAAAGAGGATAGCGATGTAGTAATCGCTACGGATCTTTTAAATCACTACGGATATACAAGGCAGATCGATTACTGGTTATGTACAGCTGATCTTTCATACTGGCAGCCCTATTTATATTACAAGGACGGAAAGATTTATGACAAATTCTTCGGTGTTCCAGTAATAAGAGATTTATTTCAATTATATAAAATCTTAAATGATAACTCCGATAAAAATATATGGTTGATTGCTCCCAATTCAATAATGGATCCGAGCAGTATAACACCTGATATTGCTGAGTTTATAAACACAAAGGAGCAATATAGAAAAGCTACAGGCAGGGATGAGATTTACTCTGCATATCTATTTCCAAAGATAAGTCAGCCGACACGGGGATTCTTCTATGCCCCCGAAGAAGAGAATATCATAAATATCAGAATAATCGATAACAATCCATTTGTTATAGACCTTGGTGATAAGGAAAATCAGCCTTATTTAAAGTACGGATGGTCACATATGGAAAAGGAAACTACATGGGCAGACAGGGATTACTCGGTTTTATTTTTGAACTTTGAAGGAAAACAGGATTATATGATGACTATTGATGCAATGACTTTATTTGATCCCGAGAAAAGACAGGAAATGAAAATACTTTTTAACGGAACCCAAATCGGTAATGTGACTTTCCAGGATTCAAATATTGGGCAGTATTCCTTCAAAATAAAAGAGAATCTTATTAAAACAGACAGCTATAATACTCTTGAATTTGATTACAAATATCAATTCAATCCTAAATCCTTAGGAATTTCACAGGATTCCAGAGACCTATCGGTTAATTTCAAAAAAATTGCCATCCAAAATAAATAATTCATCTATAGAAGAACCTGTTTCTAAAGAGCTTTTTTTATTATCGCTGCCCACTTCGCTGCTTTTTCTATTTCACCGTCAGATAATGGCTCCTTGCTTCCCTCAACTATAAATGCCTGCGGCTCGGCAACGATCTCCGCACCCGCTTTTTTTAGTTTTCGCGATATCTTTCTTGAAGCATCTCCGGAAAGAAAAGATTTCATTTTAGTATCAAAAGATGCCGCCTTAAGACCCTTAAGCTGGCCTTTTCTAAGACTCGTTAAAAATTTTAATACCTTCTTAGTCGGCCTCCAGGCATTTACCGGGCTGCCGACAACAAGCAGTTTGGTACCCTCCAGTTCCTTTTTACTAAAATCAGAAACCTGTAATACCTTTGTATCTATTCCAAGTTTTCCTGCAATGGACTCAGCAATTCTTTTAGTGTTTCCAAAATTCGAATCATATATTACCAGTGCCTTCATAATTTGCTCCTTCTGCTTTAATTACATACTTTTATTCATATTATATAAAAAAAATGAATTTATATACTTAAAAAATTGATTATTAATTAAAAATTATAAACTCAGATTACAGAAAGTCACCTGACAGGATAACTGATTAATTTTTTATTCTTTTAATGTATAAATACCTTCTTTAATGAGATATAAGGCAATAACAATACCTACAATGGGATCTGCCTGCCAAAAACCAAAGAAAAAGTTCAGTATGAGACCTATAAGCACCGCTATAGATAAAAAGAGACATGCAAGAGTTTCTTTTGAATCAGCAATCAAGCTTTTACTCTTAAGCAGTACACCTGTTTTATATTTAAAATAAAATAAAAGAGGCATAAAAATAATAGACATCACAATAATAACAAGACCCAAAATGCTTGGTCTCACTACTTCCTTAGAATATAGCTTGGATACGGATTCATATAAGATATATGCTGATAGGATAAAGAATGAAATCGCTACAAGCCTTTGGGCAATTTTTTCAACTTTTTTTTCTTCATCTCCGGTAATCCTTTTATATTTTCTAAATCTCCAGATCATTACAGTACCAGAAATGGATTCTACAAAACTATCTATACCAAATCCCTCAAGGGCAATACTATTTGATAAAATGCCAGCTGTAATTGAGGCAATTCCCTCAAAAATGTTATAGCTTACTGTAACTATGGATAAGATGAATGCTTTTTTCCTTAAGTTTTTGGTCATGTATGTAACAGTTTTTTAATTAATAGGTCATTATATCAATAAACTTACTATATCTATAATTATTGACAAATCCAATCGAAGAATATATTCTATCTATAAGCGATATCGCATAGCTATACAATGGATAATAAAAAGCCCAGAAAAAATATTGTCCTGCTTGGAATGGTATCTTTATTTACAGACCTTTCCAGTCAGATGATATATCCTCTAATCCCCGAATTTTTAATAAGCATAGGAGTTAAAAAAGCAATAATAGGAATAATTGAAGGTATTGCAGAAAGTACCGCTTCCCTCTTCAGACCTGTCTTCGGCAGACTGTCTGATAAATTAAAAAAAAGAAAGTTATTTATTTATTTAGGTTACGGCCTGTCTACTATCTCAAAACCATTTCTATTTTTTGCCAATTCCTGGCCCACCGTTCTTGTCATAAAATTTTTTGAGAGGGTAGGCAAGGCTTCCAGGACTCCTGCCCGGGACGCTCTGATCTCGACTTCTGTCAGCACCTCAAAAAAAGGCAAGGCTTTTGGTTTTCACAGGGCCATGGATAGAATCGGCGCCATCGGCGGACCCATGATAGCCATGCTCATCTTATTCTTTTTTAACAATAATGTGCGTCTTGTTTTTTTACTGTCTGTAGTCCCTGCCATAATAGCTATTTTTTTTATAAAATTTGTAAGGGAGACCGCTGCGGGAAAAGGTGATACAGCAGATACAAAACAAAGAAGTACTTTAAGAAATACGCCTTTTATTTTATTTTTAGTTTCAAATATAGTTTTTAACCTGGGAAATTCCTCAAATGTCTTTTTAATCCTTAAAGCCAGAGAGGCAGGCCTCGCAATTTTCTTAATCCCTGTTATCTGGATCGTCTATAATATATTCTGCTCTCTTTCATCACCGTTATTTGGTACATTATCCGATAAGGTCGGCAGAAAACCAGTGATAATCACATCTTTTATATATTATTCAATCATTTATTTTTTATTTGCACTATCCGATTCCCTATGGTCCGTATGGGTTTTATTTGGAGCTTACGGTATATACTACGGATTGTCAGAAGGTATTTTTAGGGCCTATATAGCAGACCTTGTAAGCAGCGACCAGAGAGCTACAGCTTACGGACTTTTTAATACCGGGATCGGATTAGCCCTTCTTCCGGCTTCAATTATAATGGGCACGATATGGGACATTTATGGAAGCAGGTGGGCGTTTATTACTTCAGCACTGTTTAGCCTGCTGGGCTTTTTAATTTTTTTAGTAAGCATGATCATCAGTAAAAGGAAAACAAACCTAAATTCCGAGAGGTGGATAAATGGAAGATAAAATACTCCGTGATTTTTTTCTTGGATTTATAAAACTGCATATACTCTACCATTCAGAAAAGGAGGAAATATACGGAAAGGAATTTAAGAATGAACTGGCAAGGCATGGGTATAATATTTCCTTCGGAACACTTTATCCTATATTTCACAGACTGGAAAAAAGCGGATACTTAAGTTCAAGAAAAATAAATATCGGCGGGAAAATAAGAAAATATTATTCTATCACAGATAAAGGTGCCGCCATCCTTAAAATCTCAAAGCAGAAAGCAAAAGAATTGTTTGATGAATTATATACTTAAGTAAAATAGATTTTTGACAAGAATGGATCAATTCTCTAAAATATTATTCTATTTTCAATTACGCTTTTATCAAGGAAAGTTATGAGTAGTATCCAGGAAAAAACCGATTTTATAAGAGACATAGTCAGGGAAGACTTAAAAAAGAGCAGCAAAAAGATTCACACCAGATTTCCGCCTGAACCAAACGGTTATCTCCACATAGGGCACGCAAAAGCCATATTCCTGAATTTTGAACTGGCTGATGAGTATAACGGCAAATGCAATCTCCGGTTTGATGACACAAATCCGTTAAAGGAAGAGCCCGAATATATAGAATCGATCAAAAAAGATATAAGATGGCTCGGTTTCGACTGGGGACAGCGGGAATATTATGCTTCAGACTATTTTGAAAAACTCTATGAATTTGCCGTTACGCTTATAAAAAAAGGCAAGGCATATGTCTGTGAGCTGAACTCCGAAGAAATACGGAAGTACAGAGGTACACTTAAGACGCCGGGGAAAGAAAGCCCATTTAGAAACCGCAGCCCTGAGGAAAACCTGCGATTGTTCGCTGATATGAGGGACGGCAAATATCCGGACGGTTCGAAAGTGCTCAGAGCAAAAATAGATATGTCTTCACCAAACCTTAATATGCGTGATCCGGTAATGTACCGTATATTGCATAAAAGTCATCACCGTACAGGAAAGAAATGGTGTATCTATCCAACATATGACTGGGCGCATGGGCAATCGGATTCTATTGAAAACATTACACACTCAATATGTACTCTGGAATTTGAAGATCACCGGCCCCTCTACGACTGGTTCATAAATCAACTGGGAATACATCATCCCCGGCAGATAGAGTTTGCCAGACTTAATCTGACATATACCGTAATGAGTAAAAGAAAACTGCTTGAACTGGTAAAAAATAAGTATGTAAATGATTGGGATGACCCGCGAATGCCTACAATTTCAGGCATGCGGCGCAGAGGTTACACCCCGGATGCAATCCGTAATTTCTGTTCGCAGATAGGAGTAGCAAAAGCAGAAAGTACCGTAGACATAGCATATCTGGAACATTTCGTAAGAGAAGATCTAAATAAAAAAGCTCCAAGGGTGATGGCAGTATTAAATCCCCTGGAAGTCATAATAGATAATTATCCGGATAATGCTGAAGAAGAACTTGCTGCAGTAAACAATCCGGAAGACTCTTCCGCAGGTACAAGAAGTATACCCTTTTCAAAAACACTATATATAGAGAGAGAAGATTTTATGGAAGAGCCGCCTAAAAAATTTTACAGATTATCCCCCGGAAGAGAAGTGCGGCTAAGATATGCTTATTTTATAAAGTGTGTCAGCGTAGTAAAGGATAAAGAAGGTAAGATTCTAAAACTGCACTGTACTTACGATCCTTCCACAAAAGGAGGAGATGCGACCGATGGAAGAAAAGTAAAAGCGACTCTCCACTGGGTTTCTGCAAAACACTCAATATCCTCTGAAGTCAGGTTGTATGACCGTCTTTTTCTAAATGAAAATCCCCTCAAAATAGAAGAAAGTGATGATTTTAAAGAAAATTTTAATCCTCATTCATTAAAAGTAATCAAAAACTGCAGGCTTGAACCTTCACTTTCCTCTGCAAAACCAGGAAGTATCCATCAATTTGAAAGGCTTGGATATTTCTGTGTCGATCCTGACACCACAGGAAAAAAACTTGTCTTTAACAGAACAGTGACACTTAAAGACAGGTGGGCAAGGATAAAAAAATCAATATAATCTGCCTATTATATTATTCAAATACCAGCATACCAAAGAAGAAGGGGAAAATCTCAAAAAGATTTTAGAAAAATAAATAGTCTTATATAACCTATTTCTTTTCCATACCGGTGTAAATTATAATATAGGAACCATCCTGAAGTTTTGCAATACCAGGATCCGCACCTTTGACTCTCTCGCCGCCGTCCACTATCCAATTATACCCATCGGCTGAAAAAGCAGACTCCGAGCCATTATAAAATCTAAGTCCATTATCATCCTCAATTACATCACCCAGCATCCCCATATCAAGTTCAATATCATCAACTAATTCGAAATTAAGGCCAGTTTCCGAGATAGAATGAACATTGACAGAATTATCAGGAGTACCGCTTAACTGCGTGCCATGTTTAACCGTATAATGATGCCAGATGTCGTTAAACTTTACTACAGCAGGATCAAGTACTATCTCATCTACTGTAAGCTGCTGTCCCTCGCTTACAAACTCAGATTCTATCGAATCTCCTCTGGCAGAAAAAAGCTGGGGATATTTATTGCCAAGTTCATGGTACGTAAAATATAATCTAAAAGTCTTATCGTCCAGTTCGACAAGTGTGGGATCAACAGGATTTGGCCCTTCACCTAATCCAACAATTTTTACGGATCTGACACTTGACCAGGTACTGCCATAATCATCGGATACCGCATATGCTATGACATCAAACATATCTTCATCAATATAGGAGAAGTACTGAAAAGTCGCAATAAGCTTATAATCTGAAGTAAGTATCAGATTTGCTACACCCGAATGTTCAAGAAACAATTTTTGACCGGTAAAATTTAATCCATCCTGTGATACTGATATATAAAGCGATTGATACCACGGTCCATTTGTTTCTTTCATAGGATCGTCCTTGATCCATGATGGAACCGGAGCTGTCTCTTTTTTGAATATCATATCTTCCCCATCACCTGTTCCTTTTTCTTCTTCAGTAATTTTGCCCGCAGTCTCCCCGGAATCAACTTCTAAAATCTCCCTGCATCCTGCTGATAAGAAAAATAAGACTGCAGTAATAATTGATACTAATATCAGTAATACTAATCCCCTTTTCACTTTTCCTCCTTTAAAATTAAAAACATTTATAGCCCTTTTTATCATAAATATAACTAACTTCTTATGTTCATAATAATCCCAATATAATTATTATCAATATAATACCAATTTTTCAAATCCAACCTGCTGGCATAACTACAGGAAAGTTTGAAATAGTTTTAGTAATTAAATATAAATTGATCTCCTTCAATTAAATTATTGACAATTTCTTTTATATATTTAATAATACTTTATTATATTATTATATTTATTTATAAATATAGTTTTGTTTACAAGTTAGATACAAAAGGAGGAATATAATGTTCTCTGTAAAAAACAATGGAAATAATTCTTCAAGCCTAATTTCCGAAGGAGTAAAAATCGAGGGGAACATACATTTTCCATATCCGGTAGAGATAGATGGTACTGTAATTGGGGATATTATATCCGATGACATACTTATAATCGGAAAAGAAGGAAGAGTAGAATCCAACATAAAAACCAGGAATGCCGTTATATCAGGCAAATTTACGGGTGATATGTCTGCATCAGGCATGGTAACAATCACACCTACCGGTAGGTTTATCGGGAACCTTACCCAAAAAGGCGGAATGCTTTCAATAGAAAAGGGCGGGCTGTTTAAAGGAAAGAGCATTGTATCAGGAAATAAAAGCCTTGCTGAGAAATAAACAGACTGTACTTGCCTATATAATCAGGTTTGGTTTAAACTCAATTTTTTTATTTTAAAAAAGCTCAGTATCCTATATCAAGCGCTTCTTCAAGAGCAGGTATTAATATATAATCAAGCTCTTCCGAATATGCCAAATCGTTAGGATGCAATCCATCACCTGAATCATAATCGGGATCAAGAACTCTATCATCCTCACTGACTCTTAAAGCTGCTTCCAGATCTAAAACTGAGATATCCTCATATTCACAGTATTCATGAATCCAATCGTTAAATTCAAGAAGGGATTCAAGCCGTCCTTCCGGATTTTCGGGATTATCGGGGTCGATAGGAACAACAGTAGCCAGTACGGGTATTACTCCCTCACCCCTGCAGAGATTTACCCAGTCCCTTATCAGATCCTTGTAGGCTTCCATGGATGTTCCATAATCCTCAGGAGGAAAGTAAGCAGCACATTCCTTAATTATTATAATGTCAGGCTTATCACCCTCCAGTATATTCCTGATAACATCACCTTTGTCAAATTGATACTCATCATAAACTGCTATACTGAGATCAGGAAAATGTTCACCTATATTCCAGGCTGAACCCACAGATGCACATATAAAAGCAATCTCGGCATCTTCCAGCTCACCCGAATAAGTAACTGCCGGTTCGCTAGTTTCTTCCTCAGCAGTTTCTTCTTCGGCTACTTCTTCTTCCCCCTCTTTTTCAGCTATTTCGGTCTTTCCCTTTGCATTTATGTCAACAGTAACAAAACTGCTTCCGGCATCCTGATACAGATAAACAGATAAGTAGTACTCGCTGTCCTGTGCATCAACATAAAATTCTGCCCAATTATCATAATCACCTGAAGATACCGAATCTACCTGCCAGTTCTTCGGTAATTCCTGCTCATACCAATCAGAAAGCTGTTTGATTTCGCCTTCATATTCCATATGAACATAAAATGATACCGTTCCATCAATTGTTTCTTTTGCAGATTCAGTAATATCAGCTTTACCGTGGATAGGAACAGTTTCCGGAAAACCAGATGGTAAACTTGTGATTATTTCTGACTCTTCTGTGCTGCCCCCCGTTGGTCCTTCTATTGCTTCGGATATCTCACCCGCAATTTTGCTGCAGCCACAAGTTAGAAGCAGCATAAATATTATAGCTACGAATGCAATTGTTTTATTCATCTATACCCTCCTTATAATAATTAAAAGTTAAAAACTTATAATAAAACCTCTGCAGCACACAGTCCGGTAAAAAGTATTATCTTATTTTCCAGGCATGTACCAGAGGTTTTTCGTTTTCATAATCTCCTCTGAATTCAAATAAATAGATTATCTCATTTTCCCTGTCAAAACTAACTGCACCCAGATGGCGGAGTTCATATTCCGGAATATTGTAAAGTATATCATCGATATCTAAAGTAGCATATGGCTGCGGCTCGTATGATTCCATTTCTCCCCTGGCTACTTTAGCCAGATCAGACGGGTCGTAAAAAATTATTTGAGCTGTAAAATCATCAGACCACCAGCCTCTTTCTCCAGGTCCTTCTTCCGGATATGGTGGTTCCTCAGGCCAGACAGTGCCGTCATAAAAACCATACCAGCAGCTACCCAGACCTTTTATACCGGCAAATATAACTGCAGTTTTTCCACCAAATGTAATCCATGCACCTCCGGACCATTCATCGGAATGATGATAATTTTCCATAGCGTAAGTACCTTCCGTATCATCATATACTGAAGAATACAGGAGCAGAGGAATATTTGATAAAGAGGAATTAGGCGGAGGTGGGTTACCTTCATTCCAGGGACCATAAGCAATAAGCGATGGCCCCTGTGCTCCCTGACCCCCATCTCTGAATCTCCCAGTTGCCAGTAATTTTCCCGGAGTATTTATAGAAGCCCAACTTTCATCTATGGCAAAAATATAATCGGTGGTCACATATTTGATCTGACCATCTATTCTCCAGGGACCCTGTCTTTTAGGATTGGACAGATCCAGTTCAAACCACCCATGAGAGGGCCCATTATCAGCTTCCTGCATGTGCTGTCCCCAGCAGTAATATAGTTTACCGGTTACCTGCTCACCCTGTTCTGGCAGATATTCAAGACCCACCCTCGGGATTTCAAGGTAACCGAATAGATCCCCTTTTATATCATGGAAGTCCTGAAGAGTTGCTGCTGTATTTAGATCATTTACATCTTTGGTTTCGGATATTACCGGCACGGATATACTTATTTCCGATACCTGCTGCTCCCATTCATGTCCTGTTGCAAATATTGAACCGGGATATCCATCATCAGGACCTTCGGGATCACCACCAGAATAGTAGGCGGCAGCTGTTCCGCCCCACTCCCAGCTGGTTTCATTAGATCCTTCCGGCAGTCTGAATACCCCCAGGTAGTTAAGATCATGGGGTTGGATAAGCTTTTCTCCGGCTGCTGCATTAGCTGCTTCTTCCTCAGGCTCTTCTAAAACTCTGTTTCTCTCACTTGTATCATTGCCAGCAGTAAGACTGCACCGGTCAAATAAAGCAGCTGACGTAAAAAGAATAATTGAGATGGAAAAGATTAGTAATATATATAATTTATTTCTTCTCATAATCCCCTCTATTAATTAACAAAAAGATTATATTAATTAATATAGATAAATTATGTTAATTTTTTCCTCTTACTAACTATAAAAAATTTTAATCCCGGTAATATACTGCCGTTTTTGCAGTATCACCATCCGGATCCATAGTAAAAAGTGTAATTTCTCCATCTCTTTTAGTGGAAAATATAATAGTAATCCCGTCAGGTGAAAAGTGTGGATAATTATCAAAAGCTCTGTCATTGTTAAGGTTTTTAGGCCGGATCCGTCAATATTTAGGTAAATATATTTTTATATTTCGTTCCAGCCACAGTTCCTGAAAATACCACGCTCTTTCCATCTGTGCTAAAACCGTGAACTCTATTTGCTTTACATTGTATACTAAAATCAATTGAGTTAGAATAACTGCAGAGAAAGAACGATATTAAGATAAGGCAAGGTAATATGAAAAAACATAAATGTTCATCCTGCGGATATATTTTTGATGCCGATACTGAAAATCCGGAGTTTGGAACAAAACCACCGTATGATTTTGAAAATTTACCAGAAGACTGGATTTGCCCTGATTGCGGGGCATCCAAAAACGAGTTTAGAGTCTGTAAAGAAAATAATGATGAATCAGATTCTTAAAATACCTCTATAACACTTCTGCTTCAATCATACAGTTACTTTTTGTTTTCTGTACCTGAGCCACAAAGCTACAGCAGTTACTATCAAAGTACAGATTATAATAAATATTTCCAACTCTAACTGACTTAATAAACCTGTCCCAAAAATAATAGTACTGTAATTAAGAAAAGAATGTGCAAATGACACAATAAGATAAAACTGCCAGCCCTTACCTTTAACCAGTCCCCAACCTGCTATAGCACTGGCAGCAGTGTGGAAAGCTACCACAAAAAATCTCTCCAAAAATGGGATCATGGCCCAAAAAAGCCCGGTAGCCCTAACTGCTTCCCAGTTCCAGTTAGAAATAAAAACGGTATTGTGAACCCAAACAGCCTCAAAGACTCCAAAACCCAGTCCGGCTACGGCTCCTATTGCAAGACCCAGCTTGGGATCAATGTTTTTACCCTTTCTCCACCAGTATATTACTACTGGTACCAGTTTGGAACCCTCCTGCACCAGCCCGCTAAGAAGCATTAAAGGTATTCCTACAAGCAATATCCGGCGTGCAAGAATTTCCTGGCTCCAAAAGAAACTCATGGCTCTGCCAGTCCAGGACTGAAGAGGTATTTGTATAAATGCAACAGCAATCCAGGTTATAAGAGTACTTCCTGCAAGAACTGCCCAGGGGCCGGGTCTTCTCAGGACAGGAGTCCAGTACGCAGCGTACCATATAGCCCCGAAGACTATTCCCAAACCAATACCTATGAGTAATTGGTACCATAAAATACCAGGATAGACAAAAGCGGAGACAAATAGATTGATCATATAATCCAGCATGACATTCCTTCCTTAAAAGGTTACAGAAACTTTTATTAATCTTAATATTTTATTAATTATACTTCTTATTTTATTTTTTCAATTATACTATGTAAAGTATATAATATAAAAATATTATTAATTTTATAAAACAGGTGATTTAAATTATAGTAATAGAAATGAACCATATCCTATCTGAAATATCAAGATTCCTGCCCCTTCTTATCCCGTATGTGATAATTGAATATGGTCTCATGATATTTGCACTGGTGATACTTTTCAGAAACGAAGCAGCTTATCTGCCAAAATGGGGATGGGCCTTGATCATTATCTTCTTTGGTTTTATTGGACCGATTGTTTTCCTGATAGTAGGCAGGAAGAAAGATAAAGAAAATGATTAAGGTTACCGATCTGGTAAAAAATTACGGAAGTGTAGAAGCATTAAAATCAATAAGCTTTGAGGTAGATAAAGGTTCAGTATTCGGGTTTATCGGGAGAAACGGCGCCGGTAAAACTACGACTATGAATATTTTAACCGGACTGATCAAATTTAATAGGGGTAAGATATTCATTAAGGGTAAGGATTTCTCAAAACACAAACGGGAACTGATAAAATCAATCGGGTACCTGCCCGAAACCCCAGCTTTCTATAATTATATGAATGCTTGCCATTATTTAAATTTCATGAGAGATATCATAGGGCTTGACGGTGAGAAACCAGTCAAATGTATCAGTGAATTAATAGAAATGGTCAAGCTGACTAAACAAGCAAAGAGACGCATCGGCGGATATTCAAGAGGAATGAAGCAAAGGCTGGCACTTGCAGTTGCATTTATGAACAGTCCTGAAATACTGTTTTTGGACGAACCTGCGTCCGCACTTGACCCCGAAGGAAGGCTTGAGATGCTTGAGCTTATTGAAGGTCTTAAAAATGACAGGATCACTATTTTTATATCCACACATATTCTAAATGATGCAGAAAGAGTATGCGACAAAATATGTATCATAGATGAGGGTAAAATAATTTTAACAAAAGAGTTATCCCAATTATATAAAACCTATATACAGCCTATTTTTGATATCGAGTTTGAAGAAGAACCCGGAGATAAGGTTAATCCATTAAAAAAACTCAGATGGATTGAAAGCATAAAACAAAAAGGCCGGAGAATAAGCCTCTATGTCAAAGATATAGATTACGCCAAAAAAGAAGTTCTAAAGGAGATTTCAAAACTTAATATAAATATCACCAGCTACCAGATAAGAAAAAGCACACTTGAAGATATTTTTATAAGGATAATAAAAAAATGAAAACATTTAAGGCCTATTTTAAAAAAGAGATATTGGAGTCAATAAGAACCCATAAATACATTATTTTATTTTCAGGTATAGTTTTTTGGGCCATAATGAATCCCCTGATGATAAAACTCCTCCCCTTGATTATGAAAAATTATTTACCTGCTAATCTGTCATCTCTTTTTATAGCATATGATCATGATACGGCCTTTAAGGACTTTATCGGGGATATATTTCAATTAGGTACAATATTTATTGTATTTTCACTGATGGGACTTATCTCAAATGAAATCTACTATAAGAAGTTAGTCTTTCCATATTCCAGAGGTGCTGAACCTGCAGGCATTGTACTTGCAAAATATACCCATTATATGCTGACAATTTCTGTTTTTATACCTGTGGCCTTCCTGACCAATTATTTTTACATAACACGGCTTTTTAAAGAAGGGATCCTGTCAATAGAAATCGCATTAAAATCTTCACTTCTTTTTATCCTTTATTATGCCTTATTGTTATCAATCCTTATTTTTTTGAGTAGCTTATTCAAAAAAGGCTTCATTGCTGCAATCACTGTTCTGATTCTCGGATACAGTCTGTCTATTTTTAACCGGTTTAATACCATAAGGGCATATTTTCCTAATTATTTACTTTACAAGGCAGCAGATCTGGGGCATGTTTTTGACAGTTCTTTGATTCCCATTGTCATTATTTCATTCTGTATAATAATGCTCCTGATATTCTTTTCAATTCTCCGTCTGAAAAAAATAGATATTGCATAGTCCTGTTTCTACTCTTACCATATAAAAGGAATCAACCGGTACCTGACTTTTTCTGCATATTTTCTATAATCCGTTAATTTTCTCACTAAAGTATTATCTTCTACCCGCGTCCTTAAAATAAATAATGTTATTAAGCCACTTTATTGTTCCTGCTGATACAAATAAAACTATACTATTCATTATTATGATCAAAAAACCTTTTAAGATATCTTTAACACCGCTGGGGTTGATCTTGCATATTTTATTTAATGAAACATTTATATAACACTGCAGTTATATTCTAATGATAATAGTACCATTTTTAAATCACTTCTATAATAAGCAGGGAAAATATCTGTTATTTTAAAGCCTCCTTTTAAAAAAATATTTGTTGGACAAGCAAGAACCAGGCTTGGTATACTTGAATGTAAAATTAAAGGTATAGAGAAAGCTGTAAGAACAACAGCGGATAATTGGAGTAAAAATGGATAATAAGAAAGAGAAAAAACACTGGATTAAAATGAATACCGTAGCCTGGGTCATAACTTTAGTTGTAAGTTTTTTTGTATTTGTACCAGCCTTCGTAGCACTGTTAATACTATGGGCTATCGGCAAGGTCCAGGTTAAAGATTAATCTATCTTTCAGCCTACATTACCATACCGCTTTCTAACACACTTTAAATGCTGGCAGATGCATAGTTTTATTGCTTACATTTATTCCAGGCATTATAAAGGAATATAAAAGTTAGATATTTAAAATATGCTTAAAATAAAGCAAGCAATATGCTAAAGTTATAATTTATAAATAATAAAAATCTTTCCATATTATTATGTCCAATGTAGAGTTATACAGAAATATAGGGCTTATCGTGGTCTGCTATTTTATAGGAGCAATACCTTTCTGCAATATTATTGCAAAAATATACAGCAATAAGGATCTGAGAAAAATCGGAGATAGAAATCCTGGCGGGTGGAACCTGGTGTTTAACGTCTCAAAAATCTGGGGAGTTCTGGGGATAATACTGGATGTCCTGAAAGGCTTTCTGTCATACTTTTTGATTTTGAGAATCACCGGTATTGATACAGTAGCACTTCTTGCCGGATGCGCTGCCGTAGCAGGGCATAATTATTCTCCGTATCTAAAATTCTCAGGAGGTAAAGGGGTCGCTACTACACTGGGATTTGTATGTGCCATTCATCCTTTTGCAGTTGTTGCTTATGGAATCGGTATCGTCCCGGCACTGTTTTTAATCCGGAATATGATATGGGGGATAATCTCAGCAATCTCTGCGGTAAGTATCTTTTTATGGCTTTTTAAGGGTTCCTCGATATATCTCATTATAGGAATCCTGCTTATAATAATTGCAATCCCAAAATACATCAACCGTTCAATGAGAATTTCGCAAAACTTTAAATTCAGGAAAGAAAAAAGTGCCAAAGACCTGTTTACACCAAGAATAAGGTGAAATCACTTGTAATTATCATTTACCAGTCTTAATTCATCTTCTTCATCAATGTCGTACACTCTGCCTTTCCATCTCAGCCCTGCCCCAAATTTGATATCTAAAATCGATTTTACAGCTATGGCTAAAAGATATACCATTGCAACAGGGTGCAGCAGTATATCAGCGGCCCTGCACTTAAATCTAATGGAAAAGATTATCCTGGTGGTTAAAATAATTATTATCTGCAGAATTATAAGTTCTATAGCTAAAACAGGCCAGTTAAAAACAATCATGACAGGAAGCATTATAAAAGGGCCCAGAAGAATGGCAGTGATCAAAATAACAGCCATTGACATCATAAAAAGGTTGTAATCAAAAGCTGCAAATAAAACTCTTGAATAACCCCTGACTACATCTCTAAAGCTCCTGTACATCCTGCAATATAAATTACTGCGGCCGTCAAAAATCATAAATCTGTATCCGCTCTTCTTTACCTGTTTCGAGATTTTTACATCTTCCAGAACTTTACCTTTGATAGATCTATGTCCCCCGATCTTTTTGTAAACTTCTTTTTTAAACAGCATAAACTGTCCTATTGCAGTACAGAACATTGCATTTTTAACTCTTCTTATAAGATAAAGCGGGAACAGGATTAAAATAATATAATTTCCAAACGGTACCATCATTCTCTCATGCATTGTGACCATTATCTGCATGGGAAAGACAGATAATGCATCCACCTTGTATCTTATCAAACAGGCAACTGCACTTGATATGGAGTTGGGGAAGTGAAGAGTATCCGCATCAGTAAATATAATATATTTCCCTCTGGCATATTTTGCCAGCTGGTGACAGGCATATGACTTGCCCAGCCACCCTCTTTTTAATGGCTCTCCTCTATAATATTTTACATTGGGATACTTTTCGGAAAGTTTTTTCACTATCTTTGCAGTATTGTCAGTAGAGTTGTCATCAAGTACCAGTATCTCTATATTTTTATAGTCTTGTTTTGTAAGAGATAAAATACATCTTTTTATACATTCTTCTTCGTTTCTGGCAGGAATCAGTACAGATATAAGTGGATTTTCTTTAATTATACCAGGCGACAGCTTGTATTTTGACGTGTTTTTAAAAAGAATGTTATTTACCAGAAAGTTTATAAGTATAAACAGAAGGATTACAGTTACTGTATATTGATATAATAAAAATATATTCATTTATTTGATCTTAAGAAATAATCGTGATTATTATACCACAGTCTTAGTAACCGCCTGCAAGATTAAACCATTTTAATAAGTGTCCTTGCATTCTCCACCGCATAGCCCTCTGCATCATTATTAAAATAAACATAGCTTTCAATATTTTTCTTCAAATTTTTACTTAACAGCAAGGCGACTTTCTTAAGTTCACCCTCCGTATAACAGGAGCTGTAGAGACTTTCCGAGCCATGCATTCTTATATAGCAAAAACCTCCTGTGACTGTTTGACTGCTTGGAAAATCAGGAGAACTTGAAATAACCACAGCACATCCTGATTTATCCAATAAACTAAATATATCCTCTGTGAACCAGCTTTCATTCCTGAACTCAAAAGCAAATCTGTAATCTTTTGGGAGTATGGCTAAAAAATCCTTTAACCTGGATTCATCCTTCCTTAAATTGGGAGGTAATTGAAGTAAAAACGGTCCTAATTTCTCTCCTAATTTCTCTGCAGCCGTAAGCAATCTGCTAAAGGCTTCTCTGCAGTCTATAAGTCTTTTTATATGAGTTATATATCTGGAGACCTTTACTGAAAAAAGGAATCTTCCGGGTGTTTTACTTTTCCAATTTGTAAAAGTCATCTCTTTAGGCAAATGGTAGAAACTGCTGTTAATCTCTACGGTATCAAACTCTTTTGAATAGTAATCGAGCCACTCATTTTTTTTCAAACCGGCAGGATAGAATTCCCCAGCCCAGTGATTATAGCTCCAACCCGAAGTACCGATATGAATCAAAGAATTATCCATTTAAAAAAATCATAGTTAAATGAGTAAATCAATAGATATAATAGCTTAATCCCGAAAAAATTTATACTAGCAGAACAAAGAGTTCATACCTTTTTAGAGTCTCAATCAGTAAGCATACAACTTCCCATATGGCCGGTGTGAATACGGCACTAATTTTAAAAAGCTTCTTTTAAAAATTTTATCCTTGTTAAAACCAAAAAATCTACAGTAATTAACTGCATACCTGTCCAACAGATCCTTATCATCACTATCAAGCCTGGTCTTTTTTACTTCTTTACCCAGTTTGTAATCCTCGATATCACCCCTTATATATATTTTCCCACCGTGCATACCAGTACCAATATAATCCCCTGTAATATCAGAATCTCCCGAGAAAGGGAAAGCTTGTTTTTTCCTTTTATAAAGACCCAGAAGAATAATAATACCTCCAGCCATATATTCACCTAAAAAGTTCCCTGCACTACCTCCTATTACTATTACAGGCACCTTTTTAAGATATGATTTCATATGGATACCGCCTCTAAAGCCGATACTTTTCTCAATATAGATTTCTCCACCTCTCATCGAATAACCTACAATATCGCCTGCATCACCATGTATTATAATTTTCCCTGAATTCATAGTATTTCCAATGCCATCCTGGCCGTTGCCAAAGACTTCAATTGTAGGTCCATCCATAAAAGCTCCTAAGTCATTTCCTGGTGTCCCATAAATATTTATTGAAGCAGTACTTTTAAGTCCGTCACCAATATACCTCTGGCCAAGTACATTTTTGATGGTGACCACACTATTATTCCCACTATTATTTAAGAACCTTCTGACTCTTGAGTTTAGTCCCCGGTACTTTAAATTTTTTGCATCGACTGAAAGTCTCATACTTCTATCCCCTCGCCTACAACAAGATGTTTCTTATAATCTGCTGGAAGGTGGATTATTCCGAAATCCTCCTTGGATATATTTTCCCTTACGCCGCTTATATCTATCTCATTTCTTATAAGTCCTGCATATATTCCTGCTCTCTCGATATTTCCAACCAGTATTACTCCAATAATCCTGTTATTTCTTATTACTATTTTCTTATATATGTTTCTTTCCGGATCAAAATCCTTAAGCACCTCAATATTTTTTTCTTTTCCATCTTCAATATTGGTAAGTCCCATTGAAATAGATGGGATCTGCAATAACTCAACCGAATTCATAAAAAATCCGCCGCTGTACTTTTTATTCCCTCCAGCCATATTATCCCCTGCTACCATACCCTGCATTACAGCAAGCGGCCATATAGCAATATTTTTATTTTCTCCAAGCAGTATATCCATACCTTCAGCCACATCTCCGGCAGCATAAATATTTTTTACAGATGTCCGCATATAATCATCTACTACGATCCCTCTGTTTATTTTAAGTTTACCGCCGCTAATGAAACTGGTTTCAGGAATGACTCCAACAGCAATTACAAGCAACCTGCATTCTATTTTCCTATCGTCCCTTAACCTGTATCCGGAAATATTGCCGTTTGTGACAAAAATCTCTTCAATAGTATTATTCCTATAAATATTGCTTCCTTTACTCTTTACCTTTTCTTCAATTATTCCAGAAGCCTGCCGGTCAAATGTTGCCGAAAGAATCCTGTCTGCAAGTTCAATTATATTGATATCAATGCCCATCTCCAGGAATGCCTCCGCTGCTTTCAGCCCTATAAGACCTCCTCCCAGTATTGATACCCCTTTGATATCGTATTTTTCTATATAACCCTTAATCCTTATGGCATCTTCCAGTGTTGTAAGGGTAAAGATACCTCCGATCTTTTTAAAATTTATCCCGTCCAGAGAATTAAAATGCCTATCCCCTCCGATACCTGTACCGGATACCTTGATTTTAGGAATAATAGGTTTTCCACCGCTTGCGATAAGAAGCTTCCTAAATTTTAACCTGCTGCCGTCTTCCGTATCCAAAGACATCTTAACTGTATCTACAGACTTGACTCTTGTATTTAATCTAACATCTATATTATTATCCCTGTAAAACTTTTTATCCTTAAAAGAAACACTTTTCAGGCTCACCTTTCCTGTTAGGAAGTACGATATCATCGGCTTTGAATAATTAAAGAAGCCTTCTTCGGAAAGGACTTCGATCTTCCCCTTTTTATCCAGCTCTCTTATACCTTCTGCAGCAGCAAGACCTGCGGCCGAATTGCCGATTATGACATAGTCGATAAGTCTACTATTTTTTTTAATGTTATTTTTTCTTTCCATTTTTGCTTTTCACCGGTTTTTCTTCGTTTTCATCTTTTTCTATAAATTTTAGGGCCTCATTGGGACAATTTTTAACACATACCGGAATATCTTCATCAACACAGAGATCACATTTAGAGGCTATTTTCCTGCCGGAAAGATCTCTTCTTATTACTCCATAAGGACATACCATAATGCAGCTCCAACATCCTACACATTTATCCTCATCGCAGGTTACTACCCCGGTATTTTTATTTTTCTGCATAGCTCCTGATATACATGCTGCAACGCACGGTGCATCAGAACAGTGTCTGCACTGTATGGCAAAGGAATTATAGCCTATCTCTTCCACCAGTACTCTGGGAAGGATATCCACCATTTCTTCCTTGAAAGCTTTTATAATCTTTTTACTTTTAGAATGCTTTACCTGGCAGTATATCTCGCATAATCTGCAGCCTATACAATATTCTTCTTGTATATAGATTCTCTTCATCCCGCAATCACCAGGCCTCTCCGGCATGTTTTATGCCTAAAACTGCAAGTTCCCTGTCATTTAAACCAATACCCCTAAGGTGTTCCCTGTTTCCTTTAAGGCTTTCAATGGCATTTATACCCGCACCGCCCAGCATCTCCTTTATCTCCAGAGACCAGCTTCTTAGCAGATTTAGAAGCCTCCTAGTCCCTATTTCAGGATTAAGCCTTTTGGTAAGATAAGGATCCTGGGTGGCAATCCCCCAATTACACTTGCCGGTATAACATTTCTGGCATAGGTGGCATCCCATAGCTATAAGTGCTGCCGTACCTATATACACTGCATCAGCACCCAGTGCTATAGCCTTTATCGCATCAGAGCTTGATCTGATACTTCCACCGGCAATAATCGATGCCTTATGCCTTATTCCTTCCTCCCTTAATCTTTCATCAACAGAAGCAACTGCTAGTTCTATGGGTATTCCCACATTATCCCTTATAATCTGGGGAGCAGCACCAGTACCTCCCCTCAACCCGTCTATTGCCACAAAATCAGCTCCTGCTCTTACAATACCGCTTGCAATCGGGGCTATATTATGGACTGCCGACACTTTTACTCCGACAGGTTTAGACCAATCGGTAGCTTCCTTTAAAGCATATATCAGCTGGGCAAGGTCCTCTATGGAATAGATATCGTGATGCGGAGCAGGAGACAGGGCATCTGTTCCTTCGGGAATCATTCTTGTATTGGATATGTCTTTTGTCACCTTTTCTCCAGGCAGATGACCTCCGATTCCGGGTTTTGCTCCCTGTCCTATTTTGATCTCCACCGCTGAACCTGCGTTCAGATAATCCGCATCAACACCAAATCTTCCGGAAGCGACCTGAACAATAGTATTCTTTGCATATTTATATAGGTCTTTATGCATTCCTCCCTCGCCGGTATTATAGAAGGTACCGAACTGCGAGGCAGCAGCAGCCAAAGACTTGCATGCATTAAAACTAATAGAACCGTAAGACATAGCTGAAAACATTATAGGAGTAGAAAGCTCCAGCTGCGGACTCATCTTTGTCTTCAGCTTAACTCTTGCATTTTTACCGTTCCTATTGATTTTAAAATCAAGTTTATCAGGTTTCCTTCCTATAAATGTTTTTATCTCCATCGGCTCGCGCAGAGGATCAATTGAAGGATTTGTAACCTGGGAAGCATTAAAAAGAATACGGTCCCAGTATACAGTATAGGGTTTATCACTTCCCATTCCCGTAAGCAGGACTCCTCCGGAATCCGCCTGCCTGTATATATCCTTCAGGTGACTCTCACTCCAGTTATAATTGGTACGAAACTGTGATTTTCTTTCCTTTATCTTTAAAGCACCTGTCGGACACAAGCTTTCACATCTGTGGCACCCCACACACTTGATATTATCACTGTATATCGTATCACTGTCACTGTCATATTCATGGACATCATTGGAACACTGCCTTACACAAACCTGACAGGATATACATTTATTTTCATCTCTTTCTATTTCAAACTCAGACTGATTAAGTTTTAAAGCCATTCTCTTATCACCTCAAACTTTCAAATGCTGGCCATCTAGCCTAACAAGTCTACCGTCGCTTTCTTCTTTTTTACCTGCACTTCTTTTATTTACCATTCCTATGACCGGTTCTCCACCATCAGGATGCCATAAGCTGTCCGGCAAAGGGCAGACCTTTCTTATGGGAGCCTCTTCACTGGAAACAAACAGATAGTCATTTTTTCTTGCTGCAACCAGTGGCCTCAGCTTTATCCTGTCGTTTAAAGCATACATATAACCGGTATTTCCTACTATTATGCTGAAAGGGCCGTTTACAAGCGCGCTCCCATATAAAACCCGCAGGGCTTTTACCAGTTCTCTCTTATCCCGGGGCATCCTCTCTATTTCCTGCCATAAAGGAGGTGCTAAAATCAGGTGTATGATCTTAAGATCTATTTTCTGCTTCCTTACCATCAGGTCAAATAAATATGTTATAACCTCCGTATCTGTTGAAAGTGCGCATTCATACCCAAATCCGCTTACAAATCTCTTATTGGTCCCGTATGATGAGATCTCCCCATTATGTACCACCGACCAGTTAAGCAGTCCAAATGGATGTGCTCCTCCCCACCATCCCACACTATTAGTGGGAAATCTGCCGTGTGATGTCCAGAGGTAACCCTTGTATTCATCCAGCCTGAAAAACTTTCCAATATCCTCTGGAAATCCTACTCCCTTAAAAATCCCCATATTTTTCCCACTCGAGATTATATATGCACCGCCTATATCTTTATTTATATGCATGACAAAATCTACAATATAGTCCTTCTCTGTCTCTTCTGAACTTTCCTTACTGCTTAAGCTATCATTCTTGCTTCTATTTTTCTTAAGATTATTTTTAATATCCAAAAAATATCTAAATATGATGGGCTGACCTGTAATCCCTGCTGTTTTTCTTGTGGGTATTTCCTCACCAAGCAATATTTTAAAACTTCCTCTAAGCTCCTCTTCGGTCTGCTTTTTTGCCGCAGTATCATCGTAGAAAATATGAAATACCCAATTATCATTGAAATGGGGATAAATACCATATACAGCAAAACCTCCGCCCAGACCATTGGACCTTTCATGCATAACCGAAATCCCATCCATTAGCATCCGGCCGTTAAATCTCCTTCCAGCCTTATTTACCACTCCAAATATTGCGCATCCGGACGGGATCTTCTGTCTTGAGAAGTATTCCTGTCCGTTATTTTTATATTTTTTCATACTGTTAAGTTCGTGCATCTTAATCTGACTTTAAATTTTTTAAATATAATAAAAAAACCTCCTTAAACATCCCCGCTTTAAGAAGGCTTCTTCACCTTTTACCTCCGTTTGAAAATCTCTATCCAAACCAGAGTTATACTTATTTTTTCAGGTAAATAATACCAATATATTACTATTTGTCAAATATTTTTCAGACAGGACATTACTGATATACTGCTCTCATATCTTCAATAGTCATGAGTTCGTAATCCCCGGCATGACCTCCGGTCCCAAAATCAATCATCTTTCCCTTGACTACCTCGTAAACCGCTTCTCTTGCAGCTCCAAAATAGGTCCTGGGGTCAAAGGCATCAAGGTTCTCGCTCAGGTACTTCCTTACCGCCCCCGTCATGGCCAGCCTTCCGTCTGTATCCACATTGATCTTCCTGATCCCTCTTTTTATAGCTTCCTGTATACTTTCCATAGGTACACCCATGGTCTTTTCCAGTTTTCCGCCGTATTTATTTATAACCTCAATCAATTCCTGCGGTACTGAAGACGAGCCGTGCATGACAAGAGGAATCCCCGGTATTTTTTCAACGACCTTATTTATTATGTCCAGTGCAAGAGTCGGTTTTGCCTTGAACTTATATGCCCCGTGGCTTGTACCGATAGCGAGTGCCAGAGCATCCACACCGGTAAGCTTTATAAATTTTGCTGCTTCGTCCGGGTCTGTAAGTTTTACCTTTCCGGAGCCGACACCGTCTTCTATTCCGCCAAGTGTCCCCAGCTCACCCTCAACAGATACTCCAAAATCATGAGCGTATTTGACCACTTCAGTGGTTACTGAAACATTTTCATCAAAACTCGTGGGTGTTTTTGAATCTTCCTTAAGCGATCCATCGATCATAACTGATGTAAAGCCCAGTTCTATAGCCTGCTTGCAGGTATCAAGGCTGTTTCCGTGGTCAAGATGCAGTACAATGGGTATATCGGGATTATCTTCAACCGCAGCAGCAGCCAAATACTTAATATAAGCCATATTTGTATATTTAAGCGCTCCCCTGCTTGCCTGGATAATCACCGGTGACCTGGTCTCACTGGCTGCTTTCATTATACCCTGGATCTGTTCCATATTATTAACATTGTAAGCCCCAACTCCGTAATTACCCTTTATAGCTTCATCCAAAACCTGTTTTAGCGGTACTAATGGCATCGGTCCTCCTTATAATATATAAATTCTCAAATTAAAATTTTTATAATTATACCATTACAGAAATTAATTTCTATGGTCAAAGCACTACTTTTATATACCCTTTATCTCATATGAAAGTATTATTGCTTCTGCCACATCTCTCATCGGCTTTCTGTTGTCCATGGCAAATTTCTGTATCTTCCTGAAAGCTTCTCCTTCTGTAAGCTTCTGCTCTTTCATCAGTATACCCTTTGCCCTCTCTACGGACTTTCTTGTCTCAAGCTCTTCTTTTACTACTTTGGTCTCTATAACCAACCGGTAATTTTCAATCACTATTGCCGCCTGGTCTGCCACTGTCGTTAAAATGTTTACCTCGTAATCACTGAATTCATGGGGCTCTGATGTATATATAGTAAGTACCCCTATAACCTTTCCCTTTACATGAAGAGGCACACACAACAGGGATGTCAGACCCTCTTTCCTTGCTATATCTGTATACTTATAATTCTTATCCTCCAGGATATTATATATAGCGATAGGGCTGTTCTTCAAAGCCGCCTTCCCCGCAATTCCCTCACCCAGTTTAAGGGGATTTTTATTGATATATTCCTTACTCATACTCTGAGTAGCCTTTATGGTGAGTTCTTTCTTCTTGGGATCAAGAAGCATCAGAGAGCATATTTTTGATCCCATGGCTTCTGCAGTCGCCGTTACTATGAGTTTTAAGATATCCTCAAGGTAAAGATCAGAGGTTATTGCCTCGCTAATCTTAGACAGAGTCTCAATGATTTCTTTTCCGCTTCCCGGATTCTTATTTATGTCCGCCATATTGGTTTTTATCTTATATTATAGAACTTGAAAATTTATTATATTATATTAACCTCTAAAATTAAATACAGGCCGTAATCCAATGCAGCAGTAACACCGGAAGGTATTTACAAAAGATTGCAATATGGCTAAAATTCTAAGCTGTGGCGCATTCGTCTAGTGGTCTAGGACATGGCCCTCTCACGGCTAAAACAGGGGTTCGAGTCCCCTATGCGCTACCAATACTTTTATATATACTTATATATATTATTTTATTAATAAATTATTCTTGGTTCGAATCCTCTCCCCAGCTCTTCCAAACTAATATCCGCTAAACGAACTCCCTGTATGGCTATTCGCCAAGGTTGAACAATTTATTTTATCTTGTTTAAATAAATTTATAATTGATATATTATGTATTATATAATTTATATTTTTAATGAAATTTATATATACAGAAAATATCTATGAAATGGCAAATATCAATAAACCGTTTTCTTCTTGCTAAGCCTAATATTATTTTATCAATTGGGTTCTTAATCATACTTATTATAGGAGCACTCGGGGAGGCATTTAACTGGATTAAAATACCACTCTCCCCTTATTTGAATATTGTTGGTGGTGTTATTGCCGTTTTCGGTTTCTTATTTCATGTATATTGTCATAGAATTCACAAGCAGGTGCATAAAAAATCAAAACAAATTGACAAAATTGTAACAACAGGTATATTTTCAAAAATACGCCATCCCATGTATCTGGGATTGACTACTACATTTTTTGGTATTTCAATCGCCTGGGGTATTATATGGATGTTAATACCATCAGTTATATTTTCTTCACTGGCCGTGTTAATTGCACTTAAAGAAGAGGAGTATCTCTTACATAAATTTGGTGATCAATATAGGGAATATATGCAAAAAGTACGTTGGCGATTTATTCCAAAAATATTTTAAACGAATTATAGAATTCGAAAAAGATAGAATCAGTAATTTGTAAGATAATAATCCAAAGACGATATAAGGGTAATATATTATTGCTGATATAAAAACCTTAACTCTGGGTAAAAATCAAATTAATTTATTAATATTTTATTTTCACTATTAAATTAAAAGTTCTTGCTATTGTACACTTTGCTCTACCAATTAATACTTGTATTTATATTTAATTAGATTCCATTTAAATTACCGACATTTTCACATTGCACATTCTTTTCTATTTTCGGGAAACAGATAGTATAATACCTTAATAATAAGTAAAAGTTTGTTTGTAAGGAGAGTAAACATCAAACAATCAGTAAATAAAGAATTAAAGCTATTAATCAAATCGAAATAT
>CAZODQ010000013.1:0-49914 GCA_964578625.1 uncultured Actinomycetota bacterium | reverse complement strand
CCCCCATCGCTTTCAAGAGTTTGCGCCGTTAATGCTTCCAGAGGAGCTGTGGTTATATAAGGCTTTCTTAAAGCAATAATTCTTGCAAGTGTTCCCGACTGCGTCTCATCAACCGTCGGCAAGACAATAAAATTACATACTGCCATAACTTTGTAATAAATATCTCCTCTTGGAATGAATTCATAATAATGTGCAATGCCCTTCTTTTCTAAGATTTCCACGCTTTTTCTATAATGATCATAATCTTCTGTATGAGCTTTATCTCTCATTGCACCGGCTGCCAGCAAGTCCCAATCCTCGCCGGTTCTTGTTTTTATTTCCCGGATTATATCTTCCCAAATAGATGTTAATATATCCCATCTTTTATTTGACTGTATCCAGCCGATAAGTCCTACCAAATTATTGCTTAAATAACTAAATTTATTCAGGCCGAGATCATTTTTTAGTTTTGGAATATCTTTTTCGCCCCAGCTTTTATCCTCCCTTGCCCCATGAGGTATTATCATAATATTTTTAGGCATCTTCCATCCTCTTCGAGTAAAAGTCCAATTCAGCCGCCACTTCTGATAATCACTTTTGAATATAACCACGTCAGCGCCTTCACATAACTGATAAATAAAATTTTCTTCAAATTCTTTTAATCTACCATGTATGGTATGCGGTTCTACTACAATAGGGAATTCATTTATGGAGCCTAAAAACTCAATAAATCCCTGATTTCTATCCCCTATCCCCCTATTATCTATATATTCGTACAGGCCGTACTCATGTTGTATATGAACCACATAAGGAGATAATTTTTTTATTTTCTTTTCAACCGGTTTCCACCAGAAACGATTTGTGGTATCTATTATAGGATAAACTCCTTGACCCGAACTGTCTGTATGACTTATTACCAAAACTTCTCTTTCTGGATTTGCCTTTTGAATGAATTCTCTAGCTTCCTCGCAAAACGTTGCAATTCCGCATAACCTGGGGTAATAACTTGAAATTAAAACTATTGGTTTAGTTTTAGACATGAAATCATCAACTCTTTTTTAATTCCTTCAGCAATTCCTCCAATAATACTGATTTTAAAGCTATAAGCTTATCTGCTGCACCATAATAGATATAAAGTCTATTCTTGTCAATTATCGCTCCGGTGGGAAATACGACATTATTGACATTCCCAACTTTTTCCCAATTGTCAGACGGTGAGAATAAAGGTCTCTTAAGCCGTTTACATACGATCATAGGATCATCAATATCCAACAAAGCTGCACTTGAATGATAATGCAGATCATTTTCCACTCTTTCGGCACCATGATAAATAAGCAGCCATCCTTCGGGTGTTTCCACCGGCGGACAGCCTGTTCCCACATATTCACTTTCGAAGGAATATTCCGGGTCTATGACCACATAATTATTTATACTCTCCAGATATTTTTTCCAATATTTATAATTCAGTTCCGAAAAATCACTAAAAAAAGAAACCTGGATACTGGGAAGTATACGGTGAAGAAGAGCATATTTACCGCCAATTTTCCTAGGGAAAAGACTGGCATCCTTATCCCATAAGAGTACATCTTTCCCAAAATTTTTTTCGTAAAGTTTTTCAAAATAATCATATTTGCGGCCAATATTTATCTCTCTAAAAATTTTATCTGCTTCTTCATATGTGATCCTGGGAGATATTATCCCACCTTTTTTAAAATTAACCAGATCATTGCTTACAGCATAGGCAATCATTGCATTCTCTCCGTCATATGCTGTATAGGTCATATAATATAAACCCTCTATAGAGACTATTCTGGGGTCTTCTATGCCTCTTTTTTCATAATCATATTCGGGGACCAATACCGGTTTGTCTGATCTTTTAACGACCTTATTATTAACCAACCGGCAGTACCCTATTGAGGATACGTTATACTTGCCTATTGCCCGGTAAAACATATGGACCGTATTTCCTACCTTTATACAGGCAGGATTTAAAACACCTCTGGCTTCAAAGTCAAGATCAGTTTTTTTTAAAATAATACCTTCATTTTTTATTTTAAGCATTCTATAAAACCTAAAAATAAAACCGTATTCTTATATTTGGATATAAGTATAAAACAAAGGTTATATAATATGAATACAAACAAGAATAATAAAAGAAAATTTATCAGAGGGTCAAATTATTGGACGGCAGTGCCATATTAATAAAATATGACACCAGCCGTCCAATATATGTATTACTTACCGCCTTCAATTTTTATTTTTTTAGCTTTTCTTGCCTCCGCTTTGGGAAGAGAAACCTCAAGCACACCATCTTTATAAGAAATTCTTACCTGATTTTGTTTTACAGCAACACCCAGGCTGAACGATCTGCAGAACAAACCAAATCCTCTTTCCATTCTTATAAAATCTTTCCCCTTTTCTTCTTTTTCAATCTTTCTTTCCACCTAAATGCTCAACATATCGTTATCCACAGATACATTAATATTTTCCATCTTCATGCCTGGAACATCTACTTTGACCAGGATATTTTTATTCGTTATCGTACTCCGCAATTAATATATTTATAAAATACATGCAATTATTATAAATTTATGGATAAATTATGGTAACAGCAGTAAGTATAGTTTCTACGGATAAAAAGGAGAGTTTTTAACTGGTCATTAGGACAGTACTTCAACTCTTTTGCCGATTCCGGTATTAAATCAAAAATGATAATATGATTACATATGAGTAAAACAAAAAAAACCATAGGATACTGGTCGGCGCTTTCCATAGGCATCGGCGGCATGGTAGGCGGAGGTATTTTTGCAGTACTGGGTCTGGCTGTCCAATTTTCCAAAGGAGGCGCTCCCGTTGCTTTTATACTTGCAGGCATCATTGCACTGGCTACTTCCTATTCTTACACAAAATTATCTATAAGATTCCCCAGCCGTGGTGGCACAGTCGAATTCTTGTTTAAAGCATTTGGTCCTGGAATATTGACCGGAAGTCTGAATATCCTTTTATGGTTAAGTTATATAGTGATGCTTTCATTATATGCTTATGCTTTCGGCAGTTATGCTGCCAGTTTCTTTCCTCAGGCTGCCCAGTTGTTGTGGAAACATATATTTATAAGCACGATAATTGTTTTATTCACTAGCTTGAATTTTATGGGAAGCAGGGCGGTAGGCAGGTCTGAAATATATATCGTGGTCTTAAAAATCATAATATTATTCATATTTATCGGGGTAGGGTTATTCAGTATAAATTACAAGCAAATACAACCTCAAGCATGGAGCAACCCCGTTCAATTAATAGCTGGAGGGATGATCATATTCCTGGCTTATGAAGGTTTTGAACTTATAGCAAATACTGCTGAAAACATAAAAAATCCAAAAAGGAACCTACCTCTTGCATATTACTCTTCAGTAGGATTTGTAATAGTGCTATATTTTCTGGTATCTCTGGTAACTGTCGGGAACCTGGCTATTAATAAAATAATAGACAGCAAGGATTATGCACTTGCTGAAGCGGCAAAACCTTTCCTAGGCAATGCAGGATTTATTCTTATTACCGTTGCAGCGCTGCTTTCGACAAGTTCTGCCATAAATGCCACGCTGTATGGAGCAGCTAAGATCAGTTATACAATAGCCAAGGACGGGGAATTGCCTGCAGAGTTAGAAAAAAAGATATGGAACCGCCCTCTCGAAGGTCTGCTTATTACTTGCGGTATCACACTTCTAGTAGCCAACTTATTTGATCTGACAAGCATCTCTACTATGGGAAGCTCCGGTTTTTTACTTATTTTTACAGCTGTTAATATTTCCAATGCCAAACTTTTCTCAGCTACAGGGTCAAAAAAATGGATCTCAATAATCGGGGCAGTTATTTGTTTTACTGCGTTAATAATCCTTTTGATTCAGCAGACAATCAACAATCCCAGGCAATTAATAGTTTTTACTTCAATGATCGGTCTATCTTTTATGATTGAGTTTGTTTACAGAAAATTAACAAGAAGAACTATCAAATCCTCAAAAAAATCTTGAAAAACACCTATTATCTAGCGGGATTTCTATGCAGTATATATCGGCTCCCTATTTGGACTGGCCTGATTTTCTTTTTATATAATCCACTGTCTTGTAATAAAATACCTTTATATAATTTGTAACAATAAACATGGTAATTGCATATCCCCATACGAATCCTGCCAGTTTCCATCCTATCCCGGTCATCAGTAACCCGTATGCTGCAAAAAATGTTGCTGCAATCTGTGTAAATTCCGCGGTAAGGAACAATCTGAGTGAAGGTAATGGTCTGATCCAAAAAGAATGCTTGCCGGTTCTAGTAAGGTAAATTGTTAAGTGTCCCGAAACAATTAATTTTAGAAAAACAAGAGTCTGAATTATTGATGGATCAAGACTAAGGATATTTCTGGCAATTAAGAAAAAACCAAAACTTGATATCACCCCTACAATTCCCAGCATAGTGGAAACCTCAAGAACGCTGCTCATCTTCCAGCGGACAGGGTATTTTAAAAGTTTCGCATTATCATATGCAATCATCATTATAGGTATGTCATTAAGGAGGGCAAGAAGAACAACCATTATAGCAGTCAGAGGGTAGAATTTGAATATTAAGATGCTTAAAACTAAAAAAAACAGAACCCTTATGGTTTCAGCTATGCGATAGATCGCATAATTGTTCATACGCATGAATATTTTCCGGCTCTGTCTTAATGCTTCGACAATCACAGATAGGCCCGGTCTGGTAAAAACTATGTCTGCGGCGGATTTTGCAGCATCTGTAGCTCCAGCGACTGCAATCCCTATATCGGCCTTCTTTAGTGCCGGGGCATCGTTTACCCCATCACCTGTCATACCTACGATATGATTTTTCTTCTGCAGCAGTTCTACAATATGATATTTATGTTCGGGAAAGACCTCTGAGAAACCATTAGAATTTTCAATAATCTCTTCGGCTTTATCATCTTCCATATCTATTAATAATGATGCAGGCGCAATATTCGTATTCAAATTGACATCCTTCGCTATTTTCTTGGCAATAGCGGTATGGTCTCCTGTCAGCATCTTGACATTCAAACCCATAGACTGCGCCTCTTTTATCGTTTCTGCCGAATCTTCACGGGCAGTATCAGATAGTCCGATAAGACCGATGAAATTCCATTTTCCATTTTTACTGGTTTTTGCGATGCCAAGTGCACGATATCCGTCTTTTGCCAGGCTGTCTATTTTATCATCGATGTCTTCAGCTAATTTTTTATCCTCGCCTATCAATGACAGGATTACCTGCGGTGCTCCTTTTGATACTTTAAAATTATTTTTACCAGGACCTTCCACAACAGACTCTGTTCTTTTTTTAACAGGATCAAAAGGTTTAAAGTCTAAGACCTTATAATCACCAATAGATCTGGTGACTTCCTTTATATCTTTACTCCTGGCTATGATTGCATTATCGATGGGATCTTCGTCTTCTTCTCTTGAAGCAAGACTGCCGTAAAGAAATACTTCATTTTTACTGAAATCCCCAATGGGTATGACTTCCTCTACGGAGAGTTCGTTTTTAGTAATGGTCCCTGTTTTATCTGAACATAGAATATCCACACCAGCCATCTCCTCAATGGCGAGGAGCTTACTGACAATAGCGCCCTTTCTGGCAAGGACAGTAGCCCCGACCACCATAGTGACCGACAATACTGCCGGAA
The DNA here is from genome assembly GCA_964578625.1 of uncultured Actinomycetota bacterium. Taxonomy (GTDB): domain Bacteria; phylum Actinomycetota; class Humimicrobiia; order Humimicrobiales; family Humimicrobiaceae; genus CAZBSE01. The sequence goes on along the minus strand of CAZODQ010000013.1, from coordinate 44,234 downwards.
GAGCAGCCGGTATAGCTGCTATTATAAGGACCAATCCGAACTGAAGGGTCTCAATGATTTTCTGATGGCGTAATAACTCTACTATAAATACGATAATAACTAATGTAATAGATATGATTATTAAATAATTGCCTATCTTTATGACAGCCTTTTGAAAATGGCTTGTGGTTTTTGCTTCCTCTACCAGTTTAGTTGTTTTCCCAAAATAGGTATTCATTCCAGTGCTTACAACCAATGCGTCCATCTCGCCCTGGCGGATAATAGACCCCGAATATCCCACATCCGATGTGTCTTTTTCTACTGGTAATGACTCCCCTGTCAGCGCAGATTCATCCACAGACAAATAATCGCCTTCAACAAGCTTGATATCGGCAGGTATTATATCACCCAGACGGACTCTTATCATATCCCCTGGTACAAGTTCTCTTGCCGAAATTTCCTGCCATTTGCCATTGCGAAGCACTCTGGCTTTTATAGCCAATCTTTTTTTTAACATTTCTATTGCGTTATCTGCCCTATGTTCTTCAGAGAATCTTACAACTGCATTGATCATCAACAGTAAAAGAATAACCCCGAAATCCTCCCAATGTCTTAGGACAGCCGAAAGGATCAATGCTATTTCGATCATCCAGGGAATAGGGCCCCAAAAATATTTAAGGAATTTTAATAAGGTGTTAGTCTTTTTTTCCGATATTTCATTTGGTCCAAATTGTTCCAGCCTCTTTTTTGCCTCATTACCGGATAGTCCTTTTTTGCTTGAAGACAGTTTTTTAAATAAATCCGCAGTACTAATATCCTTTGCCTTTTTTGTGTCGATTATACTTTTTTCCATATCCTATTAAATAAATATTATTTCCAGATTTCTTAAAGCTATTATACTCCGCTGCTAAAATTATTGTCTAAAAAATCTAAGGCCTTTCCCGTATATATAATTGAATTGAAATATCATCATCAGGTCCGGTTAAAAAGCCGGGATCAAGTATGTGTATATTACTCCTCTTTGTGATTTTTAATGAATGACCTCTACATATTTTTGCGTTTCTATGAATATTCTATCTTTATATCACTTCTACTTATTTCTTCTAATGCCTCCTCATAGGTCAAAAGCTTTCTTTTGGCACCTTTATGCTTCAATACAGAATGAGAATTTACAATAGCAAGTTTCATTGACAATCTTATATCATCTGCCTTTACCATCCCGGCCAGGAAGGATGAAGCAAAACTATCCCCGGCTCCGGTAGCCTCGACTACTTTAACGTTCTTTGGAAAGATCTTAAAACAGGAATCTTTGTTATCGGCACCGTAAATGGGGTTTTCACCATCAGTTATTATTACTATCTCAGGCCCCAGCTTTTTTAAATCCTTTACATTTTCAAAAGGCTCGCCTTTTCCTACCAGAAGAGAAGCTTCTTCTCTATTTAATATAAGGATACTGGTATTTTTCATTATATTACTAAGATATTGCTTTCCTTTTTCGCAAAGATAGTTACTTGGATTAAAGCATATCTTTATACCGTTTTTAAAAGCAAAATCTGATAGTTTTTCCAAAGTCCTGAATGATTTATCCAGCATACTTGAAAAATAAAACCATTTGGTTTTTAACTTTTCCGTATTTATTTCTGAAAAATCCAGACTATCATTGGTACCTTTAAAGGTCAATATAGTCCTTTTTTTTTCCAGACTATCTAAAATCACCGAATAGCCGGTTTTTTCTTTCGGATCTTTACTTATAGAACCCAGGAAATCTATATTCTCGTCCTTGAGCTCATTTATGATTTTAGAACCATTTTCATCTTTTCCGACTTTACCTATATATGCTACTTTTAAGCCTAACCGGGAAAGAGCGACTGCAGAATTGGTACCTCCACCGCCTGTTAAAAAATAAAGAGTATTTATAAGCAGCTTCGACCCGACGGGATAGGAAATGTAACCTTCTTCATCATCTTTTGTTTTTATGGATATAGATTCGGATCTGTCAGTATAAACAAACACATCAATAGTGCTTGAACCTACTGTTATAACATCATACATTATTTTTGATTTCTTCTTTCGTTTTATGTTGATTGGCTATGAACTCCATAGCTTCTTTTACTTTTTCATCTTCACCTAAATAGTGTTTATTCAAAGGTTTTAACTTTTTATCCAGTTCATAGACAAGAGGTATTCCCAAGGGAATATTTACATTCGTAATTTCACTGTTGCCTATATTATCAAAGTGCTTTACAAGAGCCCTGAGATCATTCCCATGACCTACTAACAGTACATTCCTTCCAGATTTAATGCTGGGGACAATAGTCTCGTACCAATACGGGAGAATCCGATCAACAGCATCTTTTAGAGATTCCGAAGTAGGCAGTTCTTCTTGTTTTAGATTTGAATATTTGAAATCGCAGCCCGGATATCTGCTGTCATGTATATCAACTTCGGGGGGGCGTGTTTCATAACTTCTCCTCCACTTAAGAACCTGGGTTTCTCCATATTTTTTGGTCGTCTCTGACTTGTTTAAACCCTGTAAGGCACCATAAAATCTTTCATTGAGTCTCCATGATTTTTTAACCGGTATCCACATCAGATCAAGTATGTCAAGTATTAACCAAAGAGATCTGATGGATCTTTTGAGAACTGAGGTAAAGGAAATATTAAAAGTAAATCCTTCTTTTTTAAGAATCCTCCCGGCTTCCTCTGCCTGTTTTATCCCTTTGGAGGATAAATCTATATCAGTCCACCCGGTAAAAAGGTTGTCTCTATTCCAAATACTTTCACCGTGTCTTAATAAAACCAATTTAAACATCTAAATCGCCATCCTGCAGCTCTAAACCTTTCATTAATACAATGATTCTATTGAATTTAAGGCAGTCAATCTATTTTCATCCATAATAAGTATAAAGATTATTATTGTCAATTATCACCAGTATAAAGAATACAATAAATATAAACCTTCATTCTGTTGCAGATTTCTTATACTATTTATAATTATACCGATCATGTCTATAATAATATTTAATTTATATGAATAAACTAAGATAGGAGGTCATTATGCCGTGGTGGGGCTGGGTTTTAATTGGAATCGCTGCAGTAGCAATAATAGCACCTATAAAAATAAAAGTAGCAAAAATGATATTTAAAAGGAAAAAACCTGAAGAGGAAGAATCTAAAGAAGATTTTTAAATATCATATTTGTTCAGGCAATAAAACAGTATTCTACATCCATCTTTCCAGCCATTTTAAAATCTTCTCAGGTCTCTCCTGGAAATAACTGTAGCTCTCAAAACGGTGTTTCGTATTCTCTATCCAATAAAACTCCTTCGGTTCCGGAGTATTATCATAAAAACTCTGTATATCTGAAAGTTCTGTCCAGGGGTCATTTCTTGCCTGAATATACAGAGCCGGTACTTTTATATCCTTGACATACCGGTAAGGTGACATATTCTCCAGAGGATGTTTGCTGCGCCAGTTTACAAATCTTTTTACCATGGGAATAATAAGTTTAGCACCAAGCGGTGTTAACATCCTTCTGGCATAACTTCTTACAAAAACTTCCATAGATATCGGCTGTATTGCCACCATGCACCGCACCTTTCTAAATACGGAGGGTTCTTTGCTCATACCAATAATTGTAGAGTTGGCACCCATACAGAAACTTACAAAACCTATGTCAAAACCTCTCAGATCATCCCGATTTTTAATAAAGTTCATAGCAGCAACCACATCTTTATACTCTTCCAGGCCGATACCTACTTTACCGCCATTTGGGCTCCTGCCGCTTTCACCGTGATTTCTAAAATCAAACATTAAAACCCAGTAACCCTTATTATTTAAGTGCACGGCAGTTTTTATAAATTCTATTTCCTTATTATAAAGTTTGGAAAAGTTCCTGTATGTTGTTGTTGACCCATATTTTGTCAGTCCGCCCACATGTGTCATTATAACCAGTTTATCCAAAGAACCAGGCATCAACCATCCTTTTAAGACCACTCCGTCAGAAGATATAAATTCTATATCTTCAAAGTCCAGGCCGTAGTCTGAGGGTTTCTTAGGTACCGGCTGGCGGTTAAGGAAAATAATAGTGCTGGAAAGAAAATAACAGAATAAAAAGTAGACCAAGGCCAGTATGATTAGTGATATTGAAATATATAATGCTATCATGACTTAATATTGCACAAAATTTTTTAAAAAATTTTTTTTATTTTATCAGATAATAGACTATTAGAAAATCCTATAAAAAGGATTAAATGTAATGCTATAATTAATATGATACAAAGGTGATTTTAATGGTAAAAGATATCGACGCTTCAACACTTAAGAAGTGGATTGATACAAATAAAAAATTTATACTTTTAGATGCCAGAGACCCTAAAGATTATAAAAAAGGTCATATAAAAGGTTCAGTATCATTACTATTGTCTGACGTGGACAGGCAGGCAGGTAAAATTTTAAAACCAGATAAACCTATTGTTATCTATAGTAATGATATTAACTGCCCTGCAAGCGGCCTTGTCTCGAAAAAATTAGATAATCTGGGATATGGCCTTGTTTATAATTATAATCCCAGTTTTGCAGACTGGATAAACCATAACTTCCCAGTAGTCAAATAATTTTAAATGTATATCGGATTAGATTTTTTAATTGACAGGAACCTGGACTTATACTTAAGTGAAGTAAATACTGGTGTACCTGCAGGAGCTTTTGAATACAATCTGGTATATCTGGAAAAATTTGGGAAACCCTCCGGAGTATTTGAAAGAATAGAAGCCCTTTCCAAAAAAAATTTCTCCCGGAATTTTACTGACTATATCAGAGGGCTGCCGTATTTAAGCGATCTCCAAAAATTAAAGATATGGATGGATGGTATGGGTCCTGCACCATCCAGATCTCCTAAAGAACTAAGGTTAGAGGATAAATGGATTCAGTACAACCTGCTGTCTGCAAAATATAAAATGATACCTACTGAGATATATAATTCTAAAGACATTGACAGTTTCAGAAATAGGTTCTCGGAGAGCGGCAATCTGATTATAAAAAGACGTATCGGTAGAGGAGGAAAAGGATTTCAGATCTTAAAGAGCAATAAAAAGCCGGATAAACTATCATTACCTGAAAATTTTTATATCATGCAGCCCTACATCAAAAGCCATTTGGATAATTACAAGTTATCTATCAGAGCAACAGCATTCTGCGGTAATTTTATCTGTATGTTTGCAAGTCTCTCAAAAAGACTTACTTCCAACCACGGCTACCGGTTTTATATAAACACCGGCAGCAGGCTAAAATTGTCCAGCAGACATTTTAAGATCAAAAAAGTGATAGAGAAAGCATGGGAGGCAGCAATCTTTTTTGGAGACAAACTGCCTGAGTATCTTTTCAGAGATGTATTTGTCGAAGAAATATCAGATGCTGAAATTACAATACCCGGTAATATATACAATAAGATAAAAAATATTTCTTCTTCTATCAGTAACTTATATCATAGGCTAAATGTCAATGATTTGCCTAAATGCATTCTTGAAGTTGGTTTTGAAAAAGAGCATGCATAATTTAGATTTTTGATTAAAATATTTTATATGTGGCCGAAAAAAAAACAAATTAATTTAGGTTACAATCTAAAAGCCGTACTGCGCTCACTCAACTATAGAAATTACAGGCTTTTTTTCTCGGGGCAGCTTGTTTCATTAAGCGGTACTTGGATACAGGTGGTAGCAATGAGCTGGCTCGTATACCACCTGACTAATTCTGCATTTATGCTGGGACTTATTACATTTTTAAGCCAGATACCAAATTTTTTCTTAGCGCCTTTTGCGGGCGTATATATTGATAGATGGAATAAACACAGAACATTGATCACTACTCAGACTATTTCGATGCTGCAGGCTTTTACCCTTGCAGCATTAACTCTGACCGGTAATATTAAAGTATGGCATATCATGCTACTTAGTATAGTTTTAGGCCTGACAAATGCTTTCGATATGCCTGTCAGACAGGCATATATAGTCGAAATGATCGAAAACAGAAAAGACCTCAGCAATGCCATTGCATTAAATTCTTCACAGGTAAATATGGCAAGATTGATCGGTCCTGCAGTTGCAGGCATTATAGTTGCAAAATTTGGAGAAGGAATCTGCTTTATGGTAAACGGCGTGACCTTTATTGCAGTGATAATTGCACTTTTATTTATGAGAATAAATCAAACAAAACCTACAGATGTCCGCAGGCATGTTCTTTCCGAATTAAAAGAAGGATTCAGATATTCATTTGGCTTCCCGCCGATCAGAGATATGCTTATCTTGCTTGCAGTATTAAGTTTTGCGACAATGCAATATATTGTTTTAATGCCTATATTTGCAAAGGATATACTCAAGGGTGGTTCCGACACACTGGGATTTTTGATGGCCTCTTCAGGTGTCGGTGCCTTAATTGGCGGAATATATCTTGCCTCAAGAAAAAGTGTGCTTGGATTGGGGAAAATTATGTCTATATCAGCGTTTTTATTTAGCATAACAATTATAATATTTGCCTTTTCAAAGAACTATATACTATCAATGATCATTCTGCTTTTTGCAGGATTTGGCTTCATAGCATTAATTGCTACAAGTAATACAATACTGCAGACAATTACTGATGATGATAAGCGTGGAAGAGTAATGAGTTTCTTTACAATGTCTTTTTTAGGAATGGCACCATTCGGTAGCATCGCGGCAGGAGCAATTGCCGATAGGATTGGCGGACCATTAACAATCATGATAAGTGGAATAATAAGCTTTATTTGTGGAGTTATCCTTATATTAAGACTCCCAAAATTAAGAAAAATAATACGGCCATTATATATAAAAAAAGGAATAATTCCAGAGGTTGCAAAGGGTCTACAGATAACTGCTGATTTTGAAGGTAGACGGGAATAACAGTAGATTTATAAATTTTCTTTTAATCACTATTATTACTTTTTTAATTCAATCTCTGGAGTATATCCCAGAACGCTCCTCTGCAACCGTTTTTAATTGCTTCTTGAAGCCTTATATTTTCATTATAGTTATAATTCTTATTAAATTCATCAGAAGCTCCAATAAAGAATCTCTTATCCTTAGAAACCAGGCTATTGGTATACCCTATTAAATCTTTTCCAATCTTTTCCGAAATGTAAAAAACAGGTTTTAAAAAATTATTATCGCCGCCAACATCTCCGTAAAGACTTTTTTTAAGGGAAGAATCCCTTTTTATCATATTTGAAAGTACGGTACCAGGGTAAACTCTGATTCCACATGATACTCCAATACAGGTAGGTTTTAATTTTTTTACAGAATCTATTGTGTATTTTACAGTCCTTCTATCTTCACCAGGCCCACCAAGCAGCAGGTCGATCATGAATTTAATTTTATATTTCATACAAAGTTCTGATACGTTTTCAAGATCTTCTAAACTATGCTCCCTTCCCAGATTCTTTAGGATTCTTGTATGGGTGCTGTCTACTCCAAAATTAATGCCCTCACAACCGGACTTTTTTAAAAGTTTTACAAAATCTTCGTTAAAAGGAATCGGACTCATATAAGAATACCATTTTATTTTGTCACCAATTCTATTTTCTATTATTTGATTTAAAAGCTCAACAGCATAGCTTATTGGAATATTTAATTCGCTATCGCAGAAATGTATGTAATTTATATTTTTACCTATCAGATTTCTTAATTCTTCTATCACTGTTTTTATAGGCCGGGTCCTTACTTTACTCCCTTTAATCAATGGGTCAGCACAGTATATACACTTCCTATTGCAGCCTCTTTTTGTTTCAATACTGCCCATACCGCCATCCATAAAATATTTTCTGTTATCCACCAAGTCCCGATTAGAAAGAGGATACTCTTTTAGTGAATCATTATGAAATTTTATTACTCTATAGCTCGCATCATTAAGCGCCGCACCTTCTGTATCATCAATCACATCAGAGTATTTTTTATTCTCTCCAATAACTCTCAAAAGCTTGCATAATATAAATTCTCCATCCCCTGCTATTCCGAAATCAACATTAAGATATTCGGTTATTTCCAGAGGCATAACTGAAAAACCTCCACCCCCTATTATGACTGGGGAATTTGAATATTTTTTAATAAGCGTTACTATTTCTTTTATTTGAGGCAGAAAGTCATCCTGACTTAGATAGTAGCAGTCATCTGTATTTCTAATAGTGACTCCAATAGCTAAGAAAGAACTTCTGGCCAGTTTCTTTTTTAAATCTTTCTTTATGTTTTTTGAAAAGTTAAGGTCCAGTAATTCTACTTCAAAACCATTTTTTACAAGTGCACTTCCTATATAATCCAGACCTATCGGTGCGACCGGGGGCTTTATTAAATTTGTATTTACCAGTAGAATTTTTTTCTTCATTGCCCTTGAAATAATTATCAGTATATGCTCACTTACAATAAGGCAGCTGTATTACCAGTAGAAATTTTAAAATGTTTTTTATATTGTATCATAACTAAAGATTGTATTTATATAAACCTATTTAAGTTTTATGCTCTCCTTTTATATTCAATAATTTATTCGATATGATATAAAAGCTGTCCTTTAGTAAAAAAATTTATATAATGAACATCTATATTTTATATACTCTAAATAGCAGGCAGAATTATTGTTCCTGATGTCAGCGATAAAGGAGAAATTCTTAAAAAGAAAGATCATCTGAATAAGGCTTATGAACTTGGTAGAAAACTGGCTGATGGTACTTAAGATTGATCTAAGATTACTTTATTAAAATTCTTTATCTCCATCGATATCCAGATCCCGGTAGCAGCTATCGAAAGAAAGTCGGCAACTGGAACGGACATCCATACACCGTTTAGACCAAAGAACAACGGCAGCAGGAAAGCTGCAGGAACTAAAAACAATACCTGTCTGGATATGGTTAAAACAAGAGCTGGCACTGCCTTTCCAATAGCCTGGAACAGCCCACCCCCCAGCATCTGTATTCCGATAAAGGGAAGAAGTAATATCACGATTCTTAATATACTGATACCTTCATTTATAAGTTCGGTATCACTACTGAAAAGGGTGATCACAAACCTGGGGAATATCATCATGATCAAAAAACCGGCTCCGGCAATAATAATAGTCCATATTATAGATATTTCCAGAACTTTTTTTACTCTGTGATAAAGCCCTGCACCATAATTAAAACTTACGATGGTGGAAAATCCCTGCGTGATCCCGATAAGAGGCAGCTGGATAAGACTTAAAAGTCTCAGGCCTATTCCCATTATAGCAATATACAGATCACCTCCATAAAATAAAAGCAGCCTGTTAAAAATCAGGATTATAAAGCTGGCTATGGTGGACCTTACAAAAGACGGAAAACCGAGAGAGAGCATTTCTCTGATCAGGGAAAATCTCACCTTAAGCACGGAAATATTGATTTTAAAAACGCTCTTGCCAAAAAAGACATAAAAAATAATATAAACTGTACTCAAGGCCTGGCTGATAATCGTAGCAATAGCCGCACCTTTTATTCCCATACCCATTACAAAGATAAATATAGGGTCAAGAATTATATTCATCAAGGCTCCGACGCCCATAGCATACATAGCAGCTCTGGGGCTGCCTTCTGCTCTTATGCAGCTGTTGCTGTTAATGGCAAAAGAAAGCAGGATAAAACCAGCCAGGGTGATATAGGCATAATCTTTGGCATAAGGCAGTACACGGGATGATGCTCCGAAAAAAATCAAAAACTTGTCCATAAAGACATAGATTAAAGCCATACAAACAGCGCTAATGAGAAGATTGAGCACGATAGCATTTCCATATGCATTCTGTGCTATATCTTTTCTGTTTCTTCCCAGCGCCCTTGAAACAATAGAAGCGCTTCCGATACCCAGCATAGTACCGATGCCCATTATAATAAGCTGCATGGGCAGCACTATGGAAAGTGCAGCAATAGCAAGAGAGCCCACACCCTTGCCAACAAATATCGTATCTATGATATTATAAAGCGCACCTACCACCATTCCTACGGTAGCAGGTGCAGAAAATTTAAAAAGTAGGCTGGTTAAATTTCCATTTAAAAGCAGATCTCTTTTAGATTTCATATAATTATACTATTAATAATCTCTGCAATAATCTGTAAGATTATTCTTTAAATATATGTTATTGATTCAGAATATTCTGGAAGAACTGATTTTTTTCTGCTTCATTATAACCGACAGCACTTGACTCTCCAAACCACTGAGGCCATGATTTAAATGTAGTAATAGTAATATCTCCCCTGCTCATAGAAAGCACTACCGGTAATATCTGTGCTGCCTGGCTCAAAGATATATCAGTCCAGACATACTGTCCCAATGCACTTAAGAAATTAGACAGATTTCCTGAGTTAACCATTGACCTTTTCTGCAGCAGCAAATCAGCCAGAAGCATCGCCGACTGTCTTTCCCTGGAATAAGCCCCTCCTCCATAAAGGGACCTGCCGTGTCTTGCCCTGGTAAGAGCAAGTGCCTGAGTTCCATTTAAATGGTGGGTTCCTATACCCAGGTAACAGCCTGAAAAACTATCAGAGATATTTTCTTCAACTGAGGTATCCACACCACTGAAATAATCAATTAAAGCTTTAAATCCGTCAAAATCAGTTATAGTATAGAAATCAATCTTTGCTCCTGTAAACTCTTCAAACTTACTTACAGCATAATCATTTCCACCTGAGGCATGATATCCATTAATTTTACGCCCTCCGAACCATGTATCACGCGGTATTGTGACCAGATAAGCTTTCCCTGTATCGAGATTCATATGAACAAATATATTTATATCTGTCCTGCCGCTTACTCTCCCTCCCGGTCTGTCGTAAGCGCTGTCGTCTCCCCAGATAATAAAGTTGACTTTTCTTCCTGCGTTAAAGCCTGATATTCCGCTTGAACTGTAACCAGAAGTCACCGGAGCAGCATAAGCTGGAGCACCTGTATAGGATGTAATTCCATAATCACTGCAAAGCTTCGCAAATTCCTTTGATTTTAAAAACCCGTCTAAAACAGATTCTCTGCTCATGCCGCCTTTCATTCTGTCAAGCCAGGCATTATAACCGTTTGGATCCGGTTCTCTGTTAAAAAATGCTCTGTAGAGTATAGTTACAAAATCCTCGTCAGGGTGATTACTACCTTCAAATTCCTTACTGAAAACAAATCCTTCTGCAACATCAGCACCGGTCTTTGAGCCATTTAGAAGGCGCCCTACCCACTCATTTAATCCTCCGGGATCTGGCTGTCTTCCCAGACACTGTTCATAAAAACGGGTTACAAAGGCCTTAACCTGTTCTTCCGACCCCCCGTTGATAGTGGCAGGAAAAAGGGTTATAACCAAGACCCCTACTAAAACTACCAGAAAAAAATATTTTGCTTTGGAGAAGATTTTCCTTATCATGACTTACTCCCTTTAAAAATGGATTATAATTAATATATATCAGAATTTCACATTATTATATATTATACAACCACTTTTTAAAAGTTTAATACATTAGATAATACATTCTTTTAGAAAAATCTGTTCAATTTTACCCATTCCCAGCCTAGTCAGTGCAAAATCATACTTTACAGGATCATTTTTATCAAATCTCCTAAAAGCATCAGTTACCTCCAGAGCAGTTTTGATATCAGCCTGTTTTCTTTTAGTAAGACCTAATTTCAAAGAAATCCTGTACATATGAGTATCAAGTGGAATAATTAATTTTGAACTTGAAATCTTATACCAGCCTCCGGGGTCTACGTTATCCCTGCGCACCATCCAGCGTAGATAAAGATTCAGCCTCTTAAAAGCACTATCTCCTACGGGTGAAGGCATAAGGCTATTGCATCTGTTTTTTTGAGAAGAATTAAGACTTTTTGCAAAATTTAAAACAGCAGGAAGAGTGCTCATATCCTCTTTTTTCAATCCATCAACGAAACATTCATTTAGAGAGCCGTATTTAAGTATTGAATTTTTTATATTCACAAGCAGGCAGGATAATTCTGCACCGGTGGTAAATCTGTGTTTGAAATCCGAAAAAGTTCTGTAAATAAACCCGGGTGAAGATTCTCTTAAGAATATCAAAGGACCCGGCATCATTTTTGAAAGTACTATAGAAACACTCTTGAGTATCTGAGTAACTCTGCCATAAGCCAGTGAGGAAGCAATAAGTCCTGCAATTTCACGATCTTTTATTTCATTGTACTTGTATAAAAATTCCAGAGGATCCGGGTGGATAAATTTCCTATCATTATAATGTAAATATAACCTATCCAGTTCTTCTTTAAGTCCCATTATTTTTATATGACTTTGAATTCTTCCTACTAGTTATTTTTAATATATTTCTCCGGCACCTGCGAGTTCTTTATGCTTCAGGATTATTTTTTCAGCCAGCTCATCAAGGAGCTTAAAACCCTCGTCCCTGGGATATCCCTTTATCACTACAGGCTCTATGACCTCAGCTTTTAGGGTAGATATTATATCCCCAAGTATCTCAACAGTTTTTCCGCCCCACCCGTATGAGCCTATAATCGATATATACCTTAACTTTGGCCTTAATACCTTCACAAGATATGCTGCATATACCACATTGGGGTGGGGGCCGGCAAGTATGGTAGGAGCTCCTATTACAACCGTAGCAGCATCAACTAGAGCCATTGCAAGTTCACCTATGTCAGAATCGGTAAGATGAAATACCTTTACCGTCACTCCTCCTCTAACCAGAGACTGCCTGAAATATTCTACCATTCTTTCCGTACTTCCGTGCATGGACACGTAAGGTATTATGACTTCGTTCTTCACCCTGTCGGATACCCAATCCCTGTAAGCATCTATAATAAAATCAATATTATTATAAATAGGCCCGTGGCTTGGTGCGATAATATCTATATCAAGGTTTTTTATTTTTTCCACGTTCTTTACAATGCTGGTTCTAAAGGGCATCATGATCTCCGCATAATACCTTTTTGCAGCATTGTATATCTTTTTTTCATCTTTTATGAAAAGTTCATCTGCAGCATAATGGGAACCAAAAAAATCACAGCTGAACAGTATCCGTTCTTCCTTCAAATATGTAGACATTGTCTCAGGCCAGTGGACCCAGGGAGTAAGAATAAATTGTAATGTCTTGTCACCAAGAGAAATTGTATCGCCTTCTCCCACTACCGTAAATCTCTCCTCCGGGACCGGGAGCAGATCCATCAGCATTGACCTGCATTTCTGGTTAGTGATGATTTTAGACTCAGGATATTGTTTTATAAGTTTTGGAAGCGAACCTGAATGGTCCTGCTCTGCATGGTTAGATATAATATAGTCTATTTTCCCTGTATTTAATTCTTTTAAATTATCAGTTAAAGTACCGTACATCGGCGGATCAACACTTTCAATCAGAGCGGTTTTTTCAGATCCCTTAATCAGGTATGAATTATAAGAAGTACCGTCAGGAAGTGGTATGAGTTCATCAAATAATCTCCTGTCCCGGTCCACAGCACCTACGTAGTAAACGTTTTCCTTTATTTTTTGTATACTCATTTTAAATTAGCCCCTTTTCTTTTACATTGCATATGACCGCACCTTTTTATAAAAGTTGCGGTCATATCCTCATATTATATATATTACTTTGGTACTATTTTTTCCACAGCCCATGAATGTTGCAATATTCCCTGGCAATTATGTTATCGGATTTTATACAAAATTCAGCTTCAGGAGCATCTCCCGGTTTTAGAAACTGTCTGTAGGCTTTCCCATCTGCTACTGCTTCAATCCACTCGATATGATGTTCCTCTATCATGGGATGGGCAACACTTCCGATTTTGATCTTAAAGCCGCTTTCAGTTTTTTCAATTACGGGCACATGCTTTTCCAGGGCAGCATCGGTTGTATTTTCCCTGTATAGTTTCATGGGCTGACCGCAGCAGACAAGTTCTCCCTGGCCTTCATGAAGAACTTCCACAATGTTACCGCATATTTCACACTTATATATTTGCAATTTCTCAGTCATCTCATCCTCCTTACTCTCTAATACATTTTCTTACAACAATCAAAATAGTGCAAATAAAAAGCAGCTTAAATTTAAAGAGATTTTACCCTTTTTTCTATTATTCCTGTAATTTCCTTGTAGCTTTTATTTTTAAATTTCAGCGGTCTCCCAAAACTAACCGTTACAAGGGGCCATCTGGGTATGTGACCCCATGGTAATATTCCATTTCTTAAAATATTAAAAAGCCCGCAGATCCTTACGGGAATTACAGGAATCTCCATATCAGATGCTATTACTCCCACTCCCGACTCGAATTCCTTAATACTGCCGTCAGCAGTCACCCTTCCTTCGGGATATATTAAAACAGACCATCCCCTGCTTATGACTTTTCCAATATTTTCCATAATCTGCTTGAACCCATGTGTCCTTGATAGGGGACATGTAATAATAAAGAAGTTTACCAGAAGATAAAAGCCTACTGCCTCTATTATTCTTCTCCATAATGGCCCTGTTCGATAGAAGAAATGGTTGAAATGGTATTCTATGGACATTACAGTGGTCACCTTTTGTCTCATCTTCAAGGGTAGTGAATAAAGAATTACAAAGGTATCCATAAGACTTGTATGATTTGATGCAAAAACTACAGGCTCGTCCAGTTCTTTTAGATTTTGTCTTCCCTCAACTCTAAGCCTGTATATTATTAACATAAACGGATACAGAATATACTGAAAAATTGTCCTTATCAAACGCACAGGAGTCCAGAATGGAAAGCTGTAGAATGGCATCCTGCTGGAGGTCTTGCCCGGAGTCCTTATCATATTTTCAATTTCCTCCACAGTGGTACTTCCCGTAATCAGTGAGTCATCTATTTCTATATCATATTTTTTTTCAATGGCACCCACAAGCTGGACCAGGCCGAGTGAGTCTAGCCCCAGATCTTTTTCAAGTTCCGCTTTCTTTTTAAAATCGTTTCGCCTGACTCTATGAAACCCACTTATGAGTTTAAACACTTCCTGCGACTTCCTGCCAGAACCCGGTCCTGCGGCCTGCCCTTTAATTCTTGCCTGCAGGATAGCCTTTAATACTTCATTCCGCTTTACCTTTTCTGTTGTGGTCCTTGGGAAATCATCTCCTTCCCATATACTATAGCTGTTTATATGCTGATATACATTCAATTTTTTATTAGCATCTTCGATTATCTTTTCAAGTGAACCCCTGTATTTTTCTTTTGGTATCAGTACTGCATGAAGTTCCAGACTGCTCCTGAATTTCAATCCTAAAACCACACAATCCTTTACTGGCCTGAATGCCTTTAAAACAGATTCAATGTCTTCCGGATAGATATTTATGCCGTCTGCCCTGACTATGACTTCATCTTTTCTCCCTTTAAAATACAGGTTACCGTCTTTACCCATTTCCGCCAGATCTCCAGTCTTAAACCAGCCTTTGTATAGAGCTTCGTCTGTTAATCTGGAATCCTTATAATAACCGGGAGTTACATTATCACCTTTGACATATATCTCACCTTTCACAAGACGAACCTTCTGTCCGTCAAGTACTCGTCCGATCGAACCTGCTCCGGTCAGTGAAGGATCAGCTATGGTTATTAGAGGAGCCGTTTCGGTCAATCCGTAACCCTGAAAAATAGTATATGCTATACATCTCCAGAACTCATCCATACTCTTGTCAAAAGCTGCTCCTCCTACGATTATGACTGCAAGCCTCCAACCCATTTTCAAATGTATATTAAGGAAGGCAAGAAGCCGCACCGGCCACTTGATTTTTTTAAACCTGTTGTACTTTCTTTTAAAATTGCTCCCTTCCAGATTGAAGTTTTTGACTATATATTCCTTCAGCAGTTCCAATATCTTGGGAAGTGTTCCTAGCATCCAGACCTTCTCTTCCCTTACCGCCCTTACGATATCCTTGGGATTTACTTTGCTCGTAAAAACTACTGAACTGCTTATCATAATCGGAACAAATATTCCGATAAACTGACCATACATATGACTTAACGGAACAACTGATAATATCTTCAATTTCCACATCAGACGGAAGAAACTTCTCCACCTGTTCATAACAGGCTGAACAGATTTTAGATTAGTTTCAATATTGCGGTGAGTGATCATTACCCCCTTTGGCTCATCGGTAGTGCCTGATGTAAAAATAATCTGAGCAAGATCGTCATCATATGCAGTTATATTATCAATCTCTAACGGCTGTATGGATGATAAAATTTCTTTTATCTCTTCCATACCAATCGATTTTATCCCTGAAGATTTATCCTTGCCGCCGCTGTATATTTTTAATTTTGCCCTTACCTTATTTTGTACCCTTTGGTAAAAATCATAACTGGAATTTACATCAATCGGCACTACAACCGCTCCTGCTATAAGGCAACCTAAATAGGCAACTATCCATTCAGGCCGGTTTTGTCCCTTTATTATTACCCTGTCGCCGCTGACTATCTTAAATTCCTTCAACAGTCGTGCAAATCTTCTGGCATAATCATAGACTTCGCTGAAACTCCATGATAATGTCCTGTATTTTCCTCTGTAGAAAAAATAATTTTTTTTTGATTTTAAATTCTTATTTATATAGGAAAGTAAGCCTGATGCCACAGGGATATCACCTGCTTCCATATACATTATTACTGAAGTTAATTATAGGCAGTTAGAATTTCTTTATCAATAGAACCAGAGCCAGAAAAAATTGAAACAGGGGATATAGATAGAGTACGTTTTATTTATATTCTATAAATACAATTGAAGTGCTCAAGGCTACTACCAAAGTAATAGCAGCCGCCAAAACATATATTTTTTTATATCTTTTCATTAAATTCCTATAAATAGTTTTCAAACATAAAATGATTTACTTACCTGACAAATTGCCCATTCCTTTACGCCTTTTTGCTGAAATAATGATTTTTTTCATAAAATAAGAAATAAAAAAGACTACTGCAAGGAGCAGGATTATAGTGGCTCCTGAAGCAAGATCCAGCAGGTAAGAAATCCATAGACCTGTTATGGTTATTACAATTCCGGTTATTATTGAGCTTATCATTAACTTTTTTAAATCGTATGTAAACTGTCTGCATATAGATGCCGGTATTGTAAGCAGTGCTATAACTAATATAATACCCACAATCCTTATAAGTATGACAACACTTAAGGCTATTATACAGAGAAGCAGCAGGTATAAAAGATTACCCGGAATGCCGGTTATAGTCGAATATTCCTCATCAAAAGATACTGCATAAAACTCCCTGAAAAACAAAACTGCAATGATGATTATAACCAGGTCCATCGCAAGCATGAGATATAAGTCATAGACAGGAATAGTTAGAATGTTTCCAAACAGATAACTGAAAAGATCAGGTGCATAGCCCGGGGTTAAATTAATAAATAGAATTCCTAATGCCATACCGACTGCCCAGATTATCCCAATAGCAGTGTCTTCGCTTAATCTGCTCCTTCTTCCGATAAGTCCGATTACGACTGCAGACAGTATACTGAAAGGAACAGCAGCAATAATCGGGTTTATTCCAAGGAAGTAACCCAGGCCGATACCTCCAAATGCTGCGTGGGAGATGCCTCCGCTTATGAACACTATTTTTTTTATAACAACATAGGTACCTACAATACCACAGGCTATATTGACTAAAACTGCAGCTATGAGGGCATTTCTCATAAACTCATACTGAAGAATTTCCATTATTTCTTATGCCTTCCCAGTACTCTATGCGGTACACCATGAGCAAGTATCTCCACCGGACATCTGTAAGCTTCCTCAAGTTTGCCCAAACTTCCTTCCTTGGGGCCGTGATAGAACAACTTCCTGTTAAGACAGGCTATCTTCTCTACATAGACAGAAATTGCACCTATATCATGGGTGACAAATACTACAGCCATCTTCTTATTGAGTTCCAACAGCAATTCGTAAATCGATATCTGCATCTCTGGATCCAGACTGGCCATGGGTTCGTCAAGTAGAAGCAACTCTGGTTCTTTTACTATAGCTCTGGCTATAAGAACTCTCTGTAGCTGCCCGGTTGATAACATACTTATATGCCTGTTTCTATGTTTAAACATCTCTACAGTTTTTAAAGCATCTGCCGCAGATTTCTTGTCATCCTGCGAATACTTTTTTAACATCCCCTTATATCTTCCCATAATAACCACATCAAATACGTTGATGGGAAAATCCGGATCAAAGTGTGTATACTGTGGCAGATAACCGATAGACTTTCTGCCTTCTTCAGGGCTACTGCCAAAAATTTTAATAGTACCGCTGTCCGGTTTTAATAATCCCAGTATAATCTTGAGCAGCGTCGTCTTTCCCCCTCCATTGGGCCCTATTATGGCCAGGAAATCATTTTGTTTTACAGAAAGGCTTATATTCTCCAAGACCGGTGTCTGGCCGTAATAAAAACACACATTTTTTAAATCCACAATAATACTATTTTTCATTCTTCTTTACTATTAACATAATTTATTCTAATGCCCGGGCAAAGTCCCGTGCTACATTTCTTATGTTTTCAATATAATCTTTCTTAAGCGGACTTATTAGAACTACTTCCCCTCCGATCTCCCTGGCGATTGTCCCGGCACTCTGGGTACTGAATTCCGGAGAGGCAAAAATTAATTTAATATTATACTGTTTAGCTGTGCTTATCAAATCTCTGATTCCTTCTGCCGTAGGCTCTTTTCCCTCTTTTTCAATAGCTATCTGCTCGAGGCCGTAGTCTTTTGCAAAATAGGCCCATGTGGGATGATAGACTATTATCTTCCTATTTTTCTTCCCTGAAAAAAGACCTTTAATCTCGTCATCCAACTCCTTCAGTTCTGTTATGTAACTATCTAAATTTTTTTTATAATAATCCCTGTTTTCAGGGTCTACCTCTACCAGTCCGTCATAAATATTTTCGGCCATTATTGCTGCATTATCAGGTGAAAGCCAGATATGAGGATCAAAATTATAATCTCCCTGCTTATCCCCATTTTCAAGATCGCTATAACTTTTTATTAAATCTATGCCTCTGCTGCAGTCCACAACAAGCATTCCTCCACCTGCATTTATTATTTTATCCATCCAGGCCAGTTCAAATTCAATCCCGGTGCCGACTTTTACATAGATTTCTGCTTTACTGACTTCAATCAGTTGACCCGGAGTAGGCTCATATGTATGAGGGCTTGCTCCCGGCGGAATCATAACTGTGACCTTTACTCTATCGCCACCCACCCTTTCTGCAAATTCAGCCTGGGGCTGTATACTTACTATAATACCTATTCTTCCATCATCACTATTCTCGGCTGTTCCCCCTGCACATCCCACAGCTGCTCCGGTTAAAAAAAATATAATTATAAGATAAACTGATGTTAATAATAACTTCTTCATATTTTTCACTCGGAAATATATGGCTGGTTTAACAATTCAGTATCAGAGGAACTAGTTATAACTTCCCAGAGATTCAATGAATTTTTCCACAAGTATCGGGTGAAATTGAGTTCCAGAACACCTCTTAAGCTCTTCTACAGCTTCCTTTTCTGAAATGGGCTCTTTATAAGGCCTGCCGGTTATCATAACATCATAAGCATCTACAATAGCTGCAATACAGGCATTGACGGGAATATTCCTTTCTTTCAGACCCTGCGGATAACCAGTTCCATCCCACCACTCATGATGTGCCAGTATATCTTCAGCTATAGGGGCAATCTGTGGAGTCGATTCAGCAATTTTATATCCTATTTCAGGATGCCTTTTTATAATCTTCCATTCCCTGGAATTTAACTTTCCTTTTTTCATTAAAATTTTATCGGGTGTAGCCACTTTTCCTATATCATGAAGGGCTGAAAGCAGTACCAATTCATCAAGTCTGTTTTGCGGCAGATTAATAGCAATTCCTAGTTTTAATATCAATCTTTTCAGACGTTCTGCGTGTTCCTTCGTTTCACGATTTTTCTCCCATAAAACCCTTTCCAGTGATGATATTATAGAGTTATAAATACTCTTCCTCTCAAGCAGTTTGTTCTTATACATATTATTCTCTGCTTCCTTTATGACATCGCTCAAATCCTGATCCAGGCTTTCTCTTGTTGAAATCCCTATGGAAATATTCAGCGGTATCTTCTGATCCCTGGTCTTTGCACAGATTTTTCTTACTTTATTTTGCACTTCCCTGACATCTTCTCCCAAAGACCTGGGCATGAGTATAAAAAACTCATCTTCTCCCCATCTGGCTATAATGTCCTCTTCCCTGGCGCAGTATTTCAATATCTTCGCCAGTCTTTTTAACAATTTGTCTCCTTCTTCGTAACCAAAAGCATCATTCACCAGTTTAAGCCCATTCAGATCACAGATTAAAAAATTTAACGGCAGCTGTCTGTCTTTATAAATGTTTGCAAGTACCTTTTCAAAATAAGCTCTGTTATAGAGTTCTGTCAGCTTATCATGAAAGCTTAAATACCTTATTCTTTTTTCAGCTTTTCTCTGTTCGTTAATATTATTAAAAATCTCTATTCTTATTTGGCCATCCCGGACGCTTTTAATAATTCTACCAGTAACTTCGATACTTATTTTACTCCCGGTGCTTTTAAACCCCTTTACTTCATAAGAACCTTCATACCTAGACTTAATTTTATCCATCACTGATCCTCTGAATTCCGGAGCTATAAATTCCAGTAAGTTCCTTCCCACAGGATAAGAAGAACCGCAGCTAAACATATCCTGAAAAGCATCGTTTACTTCTGTGATCTTACCATTATTATGAATAACTGCTCCAGAAAGCGAAGATTTAAACATTAGATCAAACTTGTCTTTGCTTTCCTGCAATCTGTTTTCTGCTCTCTTTTTTTGTGTGATATCTTTGATTACTATCTTAAAGCCTGATATTTTATTATCCTTGTTCTTTAAAGGCCCGAAGTAAACTTCTCCAAAAAGAATATCCCCTTTCTTATTTTTTTGGGTGATTTCAAACGGCCTGCCCTCTTTTCCTTCCAAAACTGCTCTAAACATTTCAAGGTACCTGGGAATTTCTTTTGTACTTAAGTTAACCCTTTTAGTAAAATATTTACCTATTAATTCCTCTCTTGTAAAACCGGAAAAATCCAGTACGGCATTGTTGCATGATGTTATTATCCCTTTGTTATCTACAGTAAGTATTCCAACAGAGCCAGTTTCCAGTATACTGCTGTATTTTCCCTCACTTTCTATTAGTAATCCTTCCAGGTGTTTATACTCCTTCTTATATTTCTCCAGTTCAATAATCCTCTGGTGCATCTCCACCAGTTTTTTTATAAGCTTTTCTTTTGTAATATTTTCTATATTCATTTCTTGACCGTACTGAAATATATACTCTATTTAAAAATAAAAGTCAGAAGTAAAATTACCTCTGACTCTTTTAATCTTAAATTCTCCTTTATATTTACAGCTAATTTTTACTAAAAAATAATAAAACCCCATTTATTCTTTATTAACCTTTATCTACCGGAGATAATACCATAAAATAAAATTATTGATTATCAGTCTCGCTGTCTCCTTTTGATCTAATCTGATTTTCTCCACCTAATTCCAACTTTTCATCATTTCTGTTGTTATTTTCAAACACCAGTGTATCTCTTTTATCATCATAGCCACTTGCCTTTCCTTCCGATATCTCACTAAAACCTCTATCTATATCCAAATTCTTTCCAAAATTACCATGTATGATCTCATCGCTTTCTTTTAAATTCTCTTTTTCAATTTTTCTTAAAAACATGTTAAGCTCTTCCGTGATCAATCTCTTTATTCTGCTTTTAAATTCATCATATTCATACTGCAGGTAATTTATATCCTCTTCCAACTCCTGCTTTTTATGAAGTAATTCCTTATAAGCTTTCTCTAGAAGTGCCTTTTTCCCACCAAGCAGGACCTCGACTTCTCTTTTTTCCCTTTCTTTATCTTCTCCGTTATTTTTATCTGCATTCACAGTGTTATCTTCTTCTCCATTACCTTTTTTATCAATACTATCAAGAAACTCCTCCAAATCCTTCACTTTTATCTTTATAAATTTACCTTCTTCTACAGCAGGAAGTTTCTTTAGGGATATCATATTTAAGATTTCTTTTTCACTAACTCCCAGGATCTCAGAAGCTTGCTGGACATTGTAAAATTTGCTGCCCTCATCCATTTTTTCTTAAATCAAAATAAAATCTTATAAAACTCTAATAATAATTTTAGACAATTATAACACATTCACAGGATAAAAAAATCATCACTTCCTGTCATCTCAACCATATACCTTCTATCTTATTACAAAAGGTATTGCAATAGCTACTATACCGGTAAATACAACTGCCAGAATGAAAAGATTATATCTTGTATTGTAGTTTATTAAAAGAGACTTGTCATAATACCCTTCTACATTTTGATCCTTATACATTCTAAGAAGACCTTCTATAAGCTTTGACCTGGTCTGTTTTCCCTTCAGCAGTCCAAATATTACAATAAAGTTTACTACTATTACCAAAGCCACAATTATAAACATCACGATAAAAAGATTAGTTTCATCACGGGAACTTTCAGCCATAGAAGAATTAATGGCAAGTGCCAGTAAATTGAGAAAAATCGCAGTAATTATAAAAATGGTATCGGTACGGGCGTTTTGCTGGAGTTCTGATGTAATATGCTTATGAACTTGTTCTATCATATGACCTCCTTTAAAATATCAAACGAAATACATACTCGCAGGTTCTATTATCTTAAAAACTGCATTCTCTTCTTATAAGTATATTCTTCCTTATACTAATTTTAAAGAGATATTAAAAATTATATAATAAACTTTATTATGAAATTTACTGAAAGTCACAGAATTCTGGTAAAATTTATACCGGCTATTTTCTTAATTTCATTATTATTTATAAGCTGCACCATCCAGGAAGTCCATACCGGTATTAAGACCGATCCTGACACTAAGCTGATTTATGTTCTCCAGAAAACTGGTTTCAAAGAACTAAAAAATTCAGAATTCGAAATCGCCATAGTCGATCCCGATGACAGCAAACTTACAAGGGATGATCTAGAAATACTCCACAGCCAGGATAAAATCTTACTGGCTTACCTCAGCATCGGTGAGGCTGAGGATTATAGAGATTACTGGGAGAACAGTTGGGAGACGGGAAACCCTGCCTTTATAGATGATGAAAATCCGGACTGGGATGGTAATTATAAGGTCAGGTACTGGTATAAGTCATGGCAGGCAATACTGTTTTCAAGTTTTGACAAAATAATAGATTTAAGCTATGACGGTGTTTATCTGGATGTTGTCAATTCCTACCAGTACTACGAAGAGAGAGGATTTGATTCTGCAGGAAAAGATATGTCTGATTTAGTGATCGACATTTCAAAACAGTCAAAGATTAAAGACAAAAATTTTCTTGTTATACCGCAAAATGCAGAAGAACTCCTTACAGATGAAGATTATTTAAATGCAATTGATGGAATTGGACGTGAAGACCTGTGGTACATTGACAACACCCTGCAGGATGACAAAGATCTTGAAACCGCCCTGCAATATTTAAAAAGGGCAGTAGATTCCGATAAGCCTGTCTTTGCCATAAGCTACCCCATAGATCCGGAAAAGAAGTGCAGTTTCATAAAAACAGCAAAAGAATACAACTTTATTCCATATGCAGGAAAAAGAGAACTGGATTCCATTGATACAACAGATTGTGACTGAATTCCAATTCATTTATATTTTATAACCAAATATAATACTACAATTCCTTCTATATCATGTAGACAACTTTTTAGCGAATTAATATAATAAAAAGATGGATCAGCAAATAATAAGACCGCTTATCATAACCTCTATTGCCGGTTTGTCCACTACCATAGGAAGTTTGATAGGTCTGGTATTTAAAAGGGAAAATCCAAAATTTATGAGCGCTGTACTTGGTTTTACAGCAGGAGTAATGATAGGAGTTTCCTTTTTCGAACTTCTTCCTTCAGGTTTTGAAGAGCTTGGATTCATAAAGGCAAGTACAGCTTTCATCGTTGGTTTTATATTTATTTTCCTGATTGATTATTTCATTCCCCATGAATATATCGGACAAAAGGAAAATATAAATGACAAAACCGATAAGAAGCTCCTAAGGACCGGGCTTTTTGTTGCAATCGGAATAGGTATTCACAACTTCCCTGAAGGTATGGCTACCTTTTACGGTTCAATTGTAGATATTAAAATCGGAATGGCCATAGCCGTAGCCATTGCCATACATAATATCCCTGAGGGTATTGCCGTATCTGCCCCGGTATATAAAGCAACAGGCAGCAGAGGAAAGGCTTTTCTGTGGTCATTTTTATCAGGAATAGTGGAACCTATAGGGGCACTGCTTACTGCTCTGGTACTTCTTCCCTTTTTAAATTCACAGATTTTGGGCTATCTGCTCTCAGGTATTGCAGGTCTTATGGTATTCATATCAATTGATGAATTGCTCCCGATTTCCAAATCCTATGGACACTCTCATCTTCCCATAGTCAGTTTCATTGCCGGACTGGTGGTCATGATTTTAAGTTTGGTTCTACTGCAGTAATTATTTTTTAAGCCTGCCCACAGCAGACAATATAAACTCTCCTGCCATCCTTGCCTTTATATTTCTTTAGCTCTTTTTCTGAAAGTTCCATCATGTCAAACAGACTACCCTACTTCCGGTGATGCTTCAAGTTTGAATGGATTAATCCTTATAGCCATGGAAAATAAATACGGATAATTGTTTTTTAAATGATCCATATACATTATCCACTCAGAGATTAGCGCACTGTACGCTCTTTTGGTATCACGGATCAGGTGGTCATAATCCTCCTTTGGTACTTCTTTGAATTCCTTTCTTCCTTCAAGTTCTTCCGTCAGGTGGAATACAGCCCACAGTAGATTAGTAAATGATTCATGTTCAAGCAGATTCGGATTCTCCAGCAGCCTAAGGAGGAAATCTCTTTTTTTAACCATAAAATTTCTTAAACTCTTTAAGTTTTCCGGATTAAAATCAATATTTGGACTGTAGTCTTTAAATTTTTTATTTATAGCTCTAAAATCCCTTTCAGTCCATTTACCAATCCGGGACAAATAGTCAATCAAGATACCACTGTTAGCATCAAAATCCGAAAGGTATGTCAAAAGCTTTGTGCCGACTTCACTGAAGAAAGCTCCTATTACCATATTCAGCTTTGTAAGAAGGGTTTTCTTTTCTCTTTCATTTAAGAGCCCGTGAATGATTACAGTCACTAAAAATACTTCTATGGGTAAAAATGCAATATCACCCAACAGATAGATGAAAATATGATGCATATCCTTAAAAATAGTATAGTGAAAAGTATAAAGCAGTGCAGATAAAGATATTAAGATTATACCCAAGATCAACTGCCATTTTACTGTCTTCATATAAACCCCTTTCTAAAATAAGAAGGCCCTGCGCAGCAGGCAAAGCTTTCTACTTTTAAAAAATATTTATTATTAATTACCTTAAGAATTTTTCTACGAAGGAAGATGTTTCACCCCTTCTTAAGAAATAATCATATAGACCCTCGTCCAAAAATTCCAAAAACCAGCTTTTATGCGCTATCTCTTCATTAAGAATAGCATTAGCAAGCTTATAAGTCCTGTGGTCTTTCCCTGTAGTAATATTACATATATGAGTGTAGTCCTTACTGCATATCTTTCTGATTCCAGCTGTTTTTGACTGCTTATTATAATAATATTTATAACTATATAGTAATTATTCTTAACTGTCAACTAACTTATTACTTTTTCTAAAAAAAATATATTAAATTTTATTTTACCTCACCTACTCCATCGGCCATAAAATAATCAATCATATATCTCACCAATACTCTATATTCTTGACATAATCAGAGAAACTGTTAATATTAAAGTACTGTTTTATATAATTTCACATATACACAAAAGATTAAAAGAAATCAACTGATAAAGTTCAATGGAAAAAAATATAAAAGAAAATAAAAACAAAATTATATATATGGCAATTATACTTGGAATGAGCCTGATTATAAGTGCGGTAATTGCCTCTCTCACTTTTTACATAGTAAGATCACCTGAGGATACACTTTCTGTAACCGGCTCGGTAAGACAAAGAGTAACATCGGATACTGCACAATGGTCTGGTGAATTCTCTAGAACTGTTCTTACCGAAGATTTAAAGATAGGATATGATATGATGCAAATGGATCAGGAAATTGTACTGGATTTTTTTGAAGACAATGGATTTGATGAAAAAGATGTGACAATTTCCCCGGTATTTATGAGTCAATTGTACATGTATGATCCAGATGCTCCCAAGGAAAATGCTTTAAGGCAATCCGTTAGGATTCAATCAAGCGACGTTGAAAAAATTACTGATATGGCCAAGAGCACCCAGGAACTAATAAACAAGGGAGTTATTTTTTCCACAAATTCTCTTGAATACTATTACTCCGGTTTACCCGATCTTAGAATTGAACTGATCCCAGACGCTATAAATGATGCCAAGCTCAGAGCCGAAAAAATCGCTGAAGGCAGTGGTAAAACAATAGGAGCTATAAAATCCGCACATCTGGGAGTAGTACAGGTCCTCCCTGTTAATTCCACCGAAGTTTCAGACTGGGGAACCTATGATACTTCAACCATCGAAAAAGAAGTGATGATACCGGTTACAGTAATTTTTATACTGAAATGAATCCTTCTGACTGAACCGTAATTAAATCTTTTCACTTATTTACTTGGTAACACTTTTAACATCTCCAGAGCAGGAGATATCCTTATTCACCGATGGATTTCCGATATAGCTTACATTCCCACTGCCGCTAATAATAACATTAAGGCTGTCCGTTACATTGACCACAGCATTACCGGAGCCAGTAATTTCTATCACACACTGGGTGCTTCTAAAATCTTTGGCCGAATAGCTACCCGATCCACTGATCAGTATCGTCTGCTTCCTAACTCTCCCAGCCAGTTCAACATCCCCCTAACCGGATATAATGACCTCAAGGCTGTCGGTATTGAGCTGTGGGGAACTTACATTTGCAGAACCCAGAGACTGTAATAACATCCAGATCCTTCGCTGTAAGATAATAATTGGCTGCACCTACCGGAACAATAATTCCTCTAACTTTTACTTCTCACTCTAAGGTATATAGTCTATTTTTAAAATTACATCACTCTGATTGTATTCCCAGCCATCAGCTATGCCGTCGCCATCGCTGCTTGGTGTACAATAAATCCTAATCTGAAAGCGGGATTTTCCATCACTTACAGCATCCTGTAGTTCTGTTTTTAGTTTATCAATTGTACAAGTAATGTTTGGATCAGCAAATCCCTGAATAAATACACCAGGTGTGCTAAAAAAGGCAAACTCAATTGGTACAGAACCCCATTCTACCCGGTCTATCCTGACTAAATTATAAAATGAGGTATCACCCCATTCTGCTCTAGGGCTTAGTGAAAGGGTCGCCGATTTTATAATAGCATTTGAATATCCTGATATATCAAAACTTACAAATCCCCTGCATGAAAATCCGCCAGGTATATCACCAATACATACAAGCCCTCCAGGATTGGAAAAACCGCTTTCCTCTAACCATCCTCCCTCAGATTCAATCCTGGCCACATCAATATTCTTGGGCGGCTTTACATCCACTGTTTTGGATTTACTTGCTTCTCCACCCTTGCCATCACTAACAGTTACTTCCAGTGTATATGAGCCGTCACTGTCAGGAGCAGTCCAATCAATAGGATTTGTACTGGCATTATTAATAGTACCACCTGTAGCATTCCACTGATAAGTCAAAGTATCACCATCTGGATCCGAAGCTGCAGCCGAAATATCATATTTCCTTTCAATATAGAGATCACCAGCAGGTAATGTTATATCATCTATTACCGGAACTCTGTTACACCCCCAGCTTAAGGGAATCGAAGCAGTATCAGTACCTTCCGAATTGGCAGCAGTGGCAGTAAGTGTAAATGTCTCAGTGGGGTCATTTAGATTGACCTGGGCAATATTATCTCCAAAAGAACCTGTACTGTCATCCTTATTCCAATCTATACCAGGAGCGGGATCACCCGTAACAACAGCCTTTATTCTCCAGTAGCATATGCTGCCCTCAAGAGTGGGGCCTTCATATATTTCAAGTTCAACAGTCGGTGCCTCTTTTTCTTCTTCTTCCTCAGCTTCTTCCTCTCCCTCAGATTCTTCCTCTGCTGATTCTTCTTCTGCTTCCTCTTCCTCTCCAACTTCTTCCTCTGCTGATTCTTCTTCAACATCTATTTCTTCAACAGCTGTAGTTTTACATCGATTACAGGTAGCAGCCATAGCAAATAAAAAAATAACCGTCAGAATAGAAAGTAACATATATAATTTATTTCTCTTCATGATGCCTCCATAAACAATAAATAATACAATTATACTATTTTATTTTTTCGCTTGAAAATTTTAAAATACGGCATTGTTCAAGTATAAAATTATTTTTATGGTTTGCACTAAAAGATTATGACTATTCCAGGTTAAAAAAGAAGGGAAAATATGAATAAATATTTAAATAGCCACTATAGTTAAATAGTGGCTATTTGTAAAAAACAATTATGCAGTTTTTTTTGCAATCATGATTTGTGGCTGGATTTTTTTTATTTAAGAAGAAGGATTAAGCTTTTAGTCGCCAGGTCTCCCCAATCAGTACCCTCTGGGTCCATCAGCCCCTGCATTAACAGACCTAAGGTCAATGCAAAAAGTATCTTTGATACTTCATCCGGATTAACTTTTTTTACCACACCCTTTTTTATACATTCATTAATAATATGGCTGAAAAATTCCATATACATATTCATTGATTTTAAAACAACTTTTTTTAGTCTATGGTCTTTTATTGCCTTAAGATAGATCTCTAAAAAAAGAGGCAGCTGACTTTTAGTTTCCTCGAAAGCGGGCTGAAGTTTTTTAGGGATACTTATAAGTACCTTATATATATCACCTGATTCAAATTCTGAAATATCTATCTGAGTAGATATTTTCTTTATCCAATCATTTAGGAGCCTTAGAAACAAGTCCTGTTTGCTTTTAAAATGATGGTAAAAACCACCTTTGGTTATACCGGCTTTCCTGCAGATGTCCTCTACAAGTGTGTTCTCATAACCCTTTTTTTCAAAGCAGTCCGTTGCAGCTTTTAAAATATTATTGATCGTACTTTTTTTTCTTTCTTTTTGTTTCATCTGTCATTTATATAATACCTTAAAACTTATGTATTTAATATAAAGCTACTTTTTTGGGCCATGGATTTTTTAAAGAGGCCCTCCAGATTTTATCAATATACTGGTGGGTATAGGATTGTTCAATCAGATGAAAAACATATGCGCCTTTATCAGTCAATCTGTAGCCATCTTTATAACTTTTAATATATTTCAGTTTTTTACCCAAATATAACTCAAATTTGAAAATATCTTCAAGTCTTCTGCCAAAAAGCTTGTAAAATTCACTGCTACTGATATAAAGATTGTATGAAGCCCAGAAAAGCCAGTAAATAGCTCTTGCCCTCTTATTGAATTTCAGGCCAAGAGCAGTCGGTATCCTGCAGCTACTAATACATTTTATATATTCATTGACCGAAAAAGTGTTAATTTTAAATATATCTTTCAGCAAACTGGCCGCACTTGGACCAAATCCAATATAATTATCCCTGGTCACAGAAGAATATCTCAGTGTATTCTTTTGAGAAAAGGTCCATATAGAACTTCTTTCGTAACCATTTTTTCTGCTTATATTTAGAAGACCCTCCAGCATCTTTTTTCTAATCTTTTTTCCGGGAAGATCTTTTTTAAGCTTTGTATAGGAAAAATCAATAAAGGGATAAGTGGATATTTGAGTAGCACCCAGTTCTGCAGCTATCTCGAAGTCCTTCATCAGGTCTTCTTCTGTCTGGCCTGGAATACTAAAGATTAAATCAACATCAATTGTTTTAAATCCGACCTGTTTTGCTATTTTCAATCTGCTTGTGCCATCTATTTTTTCCCTACCCAATGAAACTATGCATCTATCCTGAAAAGACTGAATACCTACACTTATCATGTCAAAACCGCAGTCTTTAATCCTTTCCATAAGAGACTTATTTATATCACGGGGATGCAATTCTATTCCCATATTACCTTTGATAACAAATAAGCTCCTGATTATATTCATCAGGTCAGGCATATAATCTATCATCAGGGCTGGAGTACCTCCTCCAAAATAGACACTTGTAATTTCTATTCTCCTGCCAGCCAGTTCTGATATCAGATAAAGTTCCTTTATTAAAGCTTTATTAAATTTTTCCAGGAGGTCTTTATCAAACCTTACCTTGTAATAAGGACAAAATGAGCAGATTTTTTTACAGAATGGTATATGAAAATACAGGCCTAAGTTCTTCATATCAATATCTAGTTCATTTTTAAAATTATTCTCAAAAATAAAAGGCCTGATTAACCTGACCATCAGCATCCTTAATATATTTGTAAGCATTTATTCCCACACTTATATCTACTTTGATCATCTCTCCTCTTACAGAACTTTAAGAGGCATCTATCACTGGAACTTCTCCTCTCTTTTTATTTTAAAAAATTAATTGATTAATGAAGTAGACCAAACTTAAATCAGAACTGCAAAGGCATTTTCATAATATAATTGAAATTATTATATTATTAAGAATCACTCATATGTTTCCACTACGCTCTGGTATATTTGGCGAATTAACTTCTTATCAAATTCCCAGAATCTGTCAAGCATATCATCCTGCTCTTTTCTGGTAAAATATTTCATTACCGGGATAAAAAAATCTTTATCTTCTTTTTTTATATGTTTGGGATATAATTCTACAAGCTTCTTTATTTGGCTCATAATATCATTAATTTTACTCATATCACCTTCGGCATACTCTTCTTTAGCTTCAGACAACCTTTTCAGGGTCTCTCTTCCATAAATATGTTCTTCTATCAATTCATTAAGTATCTTTTTATGATTATCGGAAATATCCTTCTTCTCAAGGTCACTAAATAAAAAATCCTCTTCTTTTCCATGGTGGCATTTATCTACATAGTTCCTTATAAAATCTATGGCATCATCAATAAAAGGCAGGTTTACTTCTTTTTTTTCTTCAATAACTTTTAGCTGTTTTTCCAATAGCTTTATCATCCTTTCAATTAATCTGTGTTCGATCATTAGTGGCCCTGCCGGCATCATTTTAATCACCTCTCCTTATAATTAACGTATTTTTTAAGCAGATATTAAAAGTCCTTCTATTTTTCAATATCTTCAGGCATGGCCCTATCATTTAATCTACATAGCCAGAAAAATAATCAACTACTATATTTTTCTGATCTATTTTCATTCCCAACAGAATACTTTTGATTATTTTTACCATATTTGGCGGTCCAGATATATAATAAGCACTATGGTAGATATCACTTACGTTTCTCTTTATTACATCACTATCTATTAGCTGTGGTTCTATTATATAATTAATATCCAGCCAATCATTATTACTCTCCAGCTTATCCAGGATATCTTTAAAGATGATATCTTTGTTTTTATTACCGTAAAGCATGGTTATATTAGCGCTGATTCCTATATGGACAAGGCTAAGTAGTATGGAACGATAGGGTGTAATGCCTATACCTCCTGCTATAAATACTAATCTCTTATTTATATCCTTAACTACTAATTTACCCCTTATATCAAATGCTTCAATCTGGCTTCCTAATTTAAGATTATAAAGAGCTCTTTTAAAAGAACTTCCATTTTTAAAATCAAATTTTGCTGTAAGCATGAGATTTTTTTCGTAGGGTGCTGAAGATATTGTGAAATGTCTTTTTATACCCCTGCTGTCAGGATTTTTGTGAGGTATTTTGTAAAAAATAAATTGTCCTGGTTCCCAATGGACCTCTTTTTCCGGTTTAAAAACAAAAGAAAATGAATCTTCAGATTCCTTTATTTTTTTTATTAATTCTACTTGCATATATTACTTGGATCATTTAAAAGCCGCCTCTGGATTCATATTTTACAGCTTCCAAACCATCGATTTCATATGTTATATATTGATTAAACAATTATATTAAAAATATAATAATTTTAAAACTTATCCTCCAGACAGTTTAAAACTATCCAAGAAGAAAATCAATTTTATTCATTTATAGTAAAATGACACAAGAGTAACAGAATACTGGGAAAATCTACGTCGATTTTATAAACAGTACTCTGGCCGAATTTAAAACCAGGAAGTTTTCGCGGAACAAGGGGAAAATTATCAGGCATTCCGTTCCTGTAATCAAAAGAAGCTGGTTATACCAACCGAAGACCATCCCATTGATTATGCTAATTTTGAAGAGATAATCCCGAATTTTATTAACTGACTGATTTGCCTGTAATGCTATCTATATTTATTATAAAATAAATACGAATATTTTTGTTATAAAACTAAAAAGAACGACATATATGTCTGTAGACAACGTAATTAAAAAAATTTTAACTGATTATAAAAATGTTGCGGTTGTAGGAGCATCAAGAGATTCTACCAAAACCTCCTATATTGTTTTAAAATATTTAAAAGAACACGGTTATAAAATTTTTCCGGTAAATCCTTCCGCTGATAATATTTTAGGAGAAGAAGTCTATCATAATCTTTCTGAAATTAAAAAACCAGTTGATATTGTGGATATATTCAGACCCGGAAACGAGGTTTACCCGATAGTAGCAGAAGCCATAAGACTGAAACCAAAAGTTATCTGGATGCAGCTTGGAATTGAAAATAATAAAGCTTACAGACTGGCAAAAGAAAACGACATCAAGGTCATTATGAACAAATGCATTATGGCTGAACACAAGAGACTTCTTTAAACTATTTACTATATAGCATAGATAAAATAATTAAAAAGGAGTATTTGATATTATGAGACAAAAAATAAGAAAAGGAATAATCCTGTTTACCTTCCTGATGCTTCCGGCAATATTTTACTACTTCTCACCTTATATTATCATCATGGGAGCTTCAGAGGGAATTATAAGCGGAAGTTTAATAATATTCGCAGTTATTTTTTTATCATCCCTTTTTCTGGGAAGAGGATTTTGCGGATGGTTCTGTCCATTAGCAGGAATACAGGAAGCAAGTTTTTCAGCAAGAGACAGAAAGGTAAACAATAAATATAACTGGATAAGGTATCTTATCTGGGTTCCATGGATTGGAATAATAATTTACATGGCGGTAACTATAGGAGGATTTAAGAAAATAGATTTCCTCTACCAGACTACTTACGGATTCTCAATATCAGATGTGTATTCACTCTTTATCTACCTTATTGTTGTAATACTGGCTATAACACTGTCTTTTGCCGTCGGTAAAAGGTCATTCTGCCATTATGTATGCTGGATGTCCCCCTTTATGATAGGAGGAAGAAAATTCAGAAACCTCTTGAGGTGGCCGTCCCTAAGGCTAAAGGCTGAAAAAGATAAATGCATAGACTGTATGACCTGCAGTGATAACTGCCCTATGAGTCTGGATGTCAACTGTATGGTAAAGATTGGAAAAATGGAAAACTCAGAGTGCATTCTATGCGGTACCTGTGTTGATAACTGTAAACAGGAAGTAATAAAATACTCTTTTAGCAAAGGAAAATAATAAACAAAAAGTTATTCTATATATTTATCTATTATCTCCTCAGCTTTATATCTTGAAATATTAAAACTCTGCCAGCTCTTTTGATCCCCGAGTTCTATTTTTTTCTCATTAAAATATTCTATGATATCTTCAGCAATCTGCTTTTCACCTGGGTCTGATGAATCTTTTACAGATGCAAGGAGCTTCTGCATTTCAGGCGCAGCGTCGTAGGACAGGCCTTTTAAATAAGACATATCTATCTGCCCTGTCTCATAATAACGGTTGATGTTGTTTTTTGCTATTATGACATCCACATTTGCAAAATTCATTATTACATAGACTGCAAGTGAGATTATAAAATAAGATTTGATGATAGGGAGTTTCGGATACCAGATATAAACAATATTTACTATAAACAGAAAGAACAGCATTATCATAAAAGTCTGAACGAATACCCTCAAATATGTAAAACCATATGCCTGCTCATAGACCTGCATTCTGTAAAATGCAGATACAAGTAAAACAAATGTAAAAATTACAAGCAGTGTAAGAAAAGCTCTTATAGCAGTAAACATTTTTTTATTGTCTTTTTTTACAAATACAATTCCGAAAAGCAGGATCCCAAAGTTAATAATCGATACAACTATAAGCTCGAAAAAACCTCTTCTTGCATATTCCGCATAAGTATAAGAAGAGGGCAGAACAAAAGAACTCCCCCCAAAAAGATAAGCAAACTGTATAACGGAAAATACAGCATAAATCACATTTATTAAAACAAGTATTGTAAGCAGTATCACAGGATCAAAAAACAATTTCCACTTTATCTTGCCGTAGACAGACTTTTCTCTCTCATCAAAGGCTTTCAGTAAAGACCACAGAAAGCAGACTGTGTAAATAAAAACCGAAATTATTATCAAAAAGTGCTTGATTATTTTGGATATCGGGATATTTATAAAAAGATTCTTAAATACAATATCTGCAGATGAAAGAAGCCATATAATAATTGCCAGAACCGGTATTGAAATTAATATGCCTAAAAATACTTTTGGCAGAATCCTGCTCCTGCTGCCTTTACCTTCACGAACATTTATCCTGAATAATGTTACAAACGGCTTGTGCACAAATCCAAAAGGAACAAAAATTCTCTTGGCAATATCTCCTATAAACCTTATATCCGACCAGCTTGATTTATTAACACCTGCAATCAGAGAACTGAACATTATTACCAGGAAAGGAACAATCAGATAATTTAAAACCTTAAGTATCTGATTGGAGTAGATAAAGAAAGTTGCTGCAAGCAGGAGTATGGGAACTGTAAATAACCATATAAGGTTGTTTAATTTTCTTAAGGAACCCAAAAAGCTTGTTATAAACATCAGCAATATCAGGATAATAAAAACAAAATAAGAAATACCCAGTGTCTTATCATAGAAGAAAATATCGAACGATGCCCCGATGATCAGCCCATAAAGAAGGATCCAATTCTTTTTACGTTCCAATTCCATAGAATCAAGTATAAAAATCTCGTTTAAACTTCTAGAAGTATAGATTAAATACTATATAGCTTGATATTATAACAATTATTATACTCTAAAGATACTTATGATATTAAAAATTGAATTCCTGATTAAAATCATACAAATATCGATTTTGCAAACAGCTTTTAAATTCAGCACTTAAATAGTAGAATAAAATGAACTGTAAATATAAGATAGAAAAATGGAAGATCTAAAGAAAAATCACTTATTTTTAATTATGAGATATTTATCTATTACCTTTATTATTATATGCTTGCTCTTCTTGATGCCGCTGCTTAACTCCTGCAGAAAAACAGGAATTGAAGACTTCCTGGATTCCACAGGAGAAAAGGATGAGATTTCCGAACAGGAGATAGAGACAGATGAAAATATCCAGACTGAGAATACAGAATCAATAGTTAAACCAAGGAACGATGTAATGTTCTATAACAGTAAAGTAAATTTCGCTTTTATCTATCCGCAGGAATATCTGACTATTTCTTCATATCCCGACTGGCCAGGAGATTACGGAGATCTTTCTCTAAATGTCAGTATAAATGCCTTAGAAAACCTGAAGGGCTCCGAGAAAGAAGCTGCAATAAGCGAAAGAGATGCTCTTAAAGACGGAGACTTTGGTCTGGATACAGATTTTTCCTTTGAACCTTCGAGAAATGTGATTAAGATCAGTGATACATTTGTAAAAGAGTTTTTAGTCTTTTCAAGATATGATATCTGCGATGTAGCCTTTGATTGGAAAGCCCGCTTTTATAATAACGACTATCAAATACAGATAACACTTTCAGCTGATAAAGAAAAAATAATGGAAAGCTCAGACCAATACTTTACATATGATGAAGCAAACTGTTCTGATCAAAAGGTCTGGAATTTTGACAAACAGGATGAGTTTTATGATAAATTGATCAAAGGCCAGTTGGCAGGTCTTCCATCGGAATGGTCCAGCACATTTGATTCTATTATGTATCTGCTTCAGATAAATGATTTCAAAGGAGCATCGGCAGGTTACAGTAGACTATTAGACCAAAGGTTTTTTGAGGAAAATACTGAGGAAAAATATTTAATCGATGTTTCTTATCCGCAGTTCCAATCTGCCACAGCAGGCGGACTTGACGAAAGTATTAACAAAATAATATATGAGCAAAAAGTGCTTCCAACAATCAATGATTTCAAGGACGAGATCTCTTCATATCAAGACGAGGATTTTGCCCTTAATTATTTTTTAACAATAGATTATTCCGTAGTTATGTATAATGAAAATGGAATCTCAGTCTGCCTTGATATCTATCCCTATTTAGGAGGAGCTCATGGAATGCTGTATTTCGAGACTATTAATTTCGATCTTGAAAAAATGAGCCCTGTAGATTTAGAAGAACTATTTGTAGCCGGATATGATTATCTTGACATAATCTCTGAATACTGCAGGGAAAATCTAACCGAACAGATGAATGATAGAGACTACGAACTCGATGAACAGTGGTTGGAAGATGGCACAGATCCAGGTCACGCTGATAACTTTACAAACTTTCTCGTGACTCCTTCCGAGCTTATAATAAAGTTTCCAGCCTACCAGGTAGCTCCATATGCAGCTGGAGATTTTACAGTCAATATACCTTATGAAGAATTCAAAGGAAATCTGGATCCTGAAAGCATTATTGGAGGCTATAATAAATAAAAATCTCTATAATAAATTCTTGAGGCACTGCTTTAGACTTGTATTTTCTTACTGACCTGCATTATGAGAATATGGTTTTCTATCTTTGCAATACATCACCAGCAAGATCAGGCTGTAGACACCACAAACAAACATAATCGAATCTTCATAGACTCCGTATTTTAGTATTTGGATAAACGGCGGAATCGGAACCGCCCATAGAAGCAGCAGAATGTGAACTACTTTATTAACCCGCGGTAAAGCTGTTGTCAATACAAGCAAGGCCAAAGAATCCCCTTTCCCATTGCCACAACACCTCAAAAAAATAAAAAAGGAGAAATGACTACTATTTCTATGGCATGGATTAATTGTTCTTATTATAAATTGTCTCCCCGTCCTGGACACATTTATGACTTCTAAGGTATTAAATCTATTACTGATTATGATTACCCATCCCAGAAAAAGTTTTAATCAATAAAAATTTGAAATTTGTATTATAAACAAAGAATTTTAAACATTGACAATATATCCGTTTTAGATATATAATAAACTAAATAATATATCCGTTTTAGATATATAAGGTAAATTAACATGAGACAGAAACAATACAGTCAAACACTGACTCCTTCTGTTTTTTATATCCTTCTTGCCCTCTGTGACAAAGAAAGACACGGTTATGAAATCATGAAGCAGGCGGAATATGATTCTAATGGAAAAATAGAAATGGGGCCTGGGACACTTTATGGTAATATTAAGCGAATGCTTAAAGATAAACTGATAGAAGAAGCCTATGAAAGGCCTAATTCAATATCTGGTGATGAAAGGCGAAAATATTACCGATTGACAGAACTCGGCAGAAAAAAATTATCTATGGAGATAGAGCGATACAGCTCTGCTGTAAAACTGGCAAGGAGAAGAAATCTTTTACCTGATATGGAATTATCAAAGCTTTCACAATAATTATATGAAAAAAACAAATAATAAGGCAATTAGAGTTTATAGTCTACTGCTAAATCTTTATCCAAGGTCATATCTTAAAGGGTATAAAAATCTCATGGTACAAACCTTTAGGGATATGCTGGAAGAAAATAATAATCTCAAAGTATGGTTAAGAGTAGCAAAAGAGCTTCCCGTGAGCCTGTTGGATGAACATTTAGAAAACATAAGAGGAGGAGCAATGAAATTAAAAAACAATTCTCGATTAATTATAGCAATCTTAATTTCTATTTTATCAGGAGTAGTCGGATTTTTTCTATCTTTTTTAATTGGTGAGGGATTAATGGAAGTGCTAAGCGATGAAATGGCTATGTTTTTAATGTTTGTCGGTATATCTATCTATAATTTTATAGTATGTCTATTCCTCGGAATATTTTATTCAAAGAGCATCTGGTTTTCCAGCCTTTTTATTAACATCATAGTATGGGCTGCTCTTATCGGCAATTTAAGAGGACCAGGAGGATTTGTTGATCTGTGGTATGGATGGGCTGCCCTGATTATCTTTGCATTTGCTGGATCTTATACTGGATTAATGTTATCAAGAAAAAAATCAATACAGAATGCCTGAAAACAATTAAGGTATGATGCCACTTTGTAATGCTTAGAAGCTGCTGAACTCACCAGCTACCCCTGGTTAGCATGCTTAGGACTTTTTATTCTAAAGAAATAACCAATATAAAAGAGAGATTAGAAGCTGTCAAATGCAGCTTTGTATTTTCTTAAACTTTTTTTAGTAATAAAAGAAACTATGAGGCTATTTATACCCCGCATTTTGTGGGTGTAGTTGATTAGTGTCAGGGTTTTATTCCAGATCCACCTGACTTGCACCTGATTTTTACCTATAACTGAACCTACAGATTGACTTCAATAGGCGAGATTAATCCCTGGGCAAACTGATCTATATATGTCTTCCATGCCTCGTAGTCTGCAAACTGGCTGCTCTTATCCCAGCAGAAACCAGCCCAATAGGAAGCCGTGTTGTTGTCTGGTACCCGAGCCAGCATAAGAAGATTTAACTGGTCTTCCGTTTGTTTCTCAAAGAGATTGGGGTCCACTATGGATGCCAGACCCTGTTCGCCGGCATTCATCTCCATGGGTTCCCACTTAGCCAGCCAGCCCTGCTCTGCGTTGACATCGAAACGCTCCCCTTCGACCTTTTTGAGCCCTACGCCGGTGATAAGTTCTATTTGCTTTTCAGGTTTGTAGATACTTCGATAGTGAGTCAGGTTCTGCCCTGCATCTAGAGAAATCCGTTTGACCTCAGAAACCATTACACCGTTGACTTCAAACGGCTCGTAAGTCAGTTCAAACAGCACACGGATCGGCCCGTTAGCCAGGGGACGGGAACTCACAAAGTTCTTGGAAACACAGAGCCTGTCTGCCGCCCACAGACCATTACCGCCGCACCCTCGGCTCAGCCCGGCCGAGTAGAAATCCCCGCCTTCTCCTGTATCTCCATGGTAGTTATCCACCATGTACCAGTCATTTATGACCATTCTGGCCGTTCGCTTTGACCATATGTCCACTGTGCTGCTTGTCAACGGATATAGGACACAGGTCTCCAGGGTCTTTCCGTAGATTCGAAAGGCAATGCGATCATTTTCCCAGCAGAAGTCGTCGCACCGCTCTCGTACAAAGCGGCCATAAGCCCTAAACTGGTTCTTGGTATACACCCTCTTGTCACCCGCTGCGGCTGTGAAGGTCCTTGTTTGTCCGGCAGTAAAGTCGGCCTGGAATATCAGTTGGTCATGGGCGTAGTCCCCATCGGTGTCCACTGCCTGACAGAGCAGCTCCTTGCCATCTTCATCCTTGACATGTATTTTAGTCAAGTCCTTTTCACCAATTACTGCCAAATCTTCGGCTGAAAGCTCAATAGTCTGACCGGGTCGGTCAATATTAAGCTTGTTGACAGCAGTTATTGTTACCTTCCCGTTACTCCTGGAAACAGCTGTTTCTTCTTTTGGCATGATCTAATCCCCTTTCTTGAAGACTATTCCTATTTACCCGGATCATCCCAGGTTCCTCAGTCCGGGCATTTTTTTAATGATATATTTTTTTATAATTGCAGTCAATGCAGTGTAAGAAAAGATTCCTAAACAAATCGAAAACCGCAACCTAAATTATAAATTCATTCAAATCCTTTTTTATATAATAACGTCTAATAAACTGCAAAGATTATAAAAAATAATTAAAAGAACTATAAAATGGATAACAAGAAAAATAAAATCTACATCTCTACTTTAGTGGTCTTCTGGATAATATTTGCATCTTCTATTCTAATCTTACTAAATATTTATTTTATGAATTTAATTGACCTGTTTAATAGATTTTTATTCTATTCTTCAGTGTTTACGCTACCCTGCCTGGGTATAGCTCTTGTTATACTGGCTGTAAAAGCAAATTTTACCAAGATCTCAAAAGCATTTTTTATTCTTACAGGTGCCTCAGCTATTGGTATAGTTGTAGGTGCAGTCCTTCACAATCTTGTATATGCGCTTTTCATAAAACTGTTCGGAGAAGGATTCTGGGCAGGTATGGGTGATGAGCCGGTATTTTTTATTCTTGCTGTAATAGTATGTCCCATAGCCCTAATTGTCGGAATAATCGGCAGCATAGTCTTAATAGTTAAAAAAAGGATTATATCACAATAATGATCAGACTTTTTTTATTAAAACATAAACTGGAAAAGCTCCTAAAGGATATTTTGGAACACATCCATTAGCAATAGAAAAATAAAACATAGAACCTTAAAAACAGCCCGTGATATAAATTTTGGCTCTCTGTATTGGCCGCTTTTAGAACTAATCCAATTAATTTAAACTTTAAATCAAATCAAGAACTTAAAAATATTTCAATGCATTAAAAATAGCTGACGGTTTTAATTTTAATGTCTGATCTATTTCAGCATAACTTAAATATCCACAATTTTTACATAGTCCTATATCTCCAGAATATCTACAACACTCATACACATCTTCGTTTTCATAAATACGGCAAATATTTAAAGGCCGCTTCCAATCATTTTTTATTGCTGATTTTAGGCCTGCTTGTGAGTTTAATATTTTGTACTTCTTTTTAAAATCTAATAACCTGAGTAAAATTTCATTTCTTTCGGGAGCTTCTATATATAAACTATCATATCCATAATAGGGTGTGTGAAAATAAAAAAATATACCGCGTATCTGGTCTATTCTATCTACATGTTCACAAAATGCTTCTATTTCATCTTTGTTATAATTATTAATTGTAAAATTAATATAAAGAGAAGGATGCTCTGATTGGCAAATATTTCCCATTATTCTATCAAATGATTTTCCACGTATGAGATCGTGAGTTTCCCTAAGTCCATCGACACTAATAAAAGCAGTATCAGCTGATGTTTCTATAGGGATTGTACCATTTGTATAAATAATAACCGTAAGAAATCTTTTTTTATGAGCATATTCAACAATATCTTCGACATTATGTTCTCCGTTATGCCAAATAAACGGTTCGCCACCTTCAATATAGACAGTACGGCCTCCTTCTTTATAAAATAAATCAAGCACAGAAATTATTTTCTCAAAACTCATATCTTCCGTCTCGCGTTCAATTACTCTGCAATGTTTACATCGTAAATTACATTTATTTGTTATAACTAACCCAGCAATAAGAGGAGTGTGTCTTTTTAAGATTTGATTACCGATTATATATTTAATTCCATAGACTATATTTTTCATCTTTTAAATCTGTTACAGTTCCACTCTTTTAGGCCAGGGTTCTTGCTTTGAAGTCCCCCATAATTTACTTATGTAATTTATTGAAAATATATCCTCGACTGCATGCAGCCAATATGCCCCTCTATCTGTAAGAACTATTCGGTCTCCATCATCTTTTTTTATCAAGCCAAAAAAGGAAAATAACTTTATTAAATTTCCATAAATATCATCAAACTTTTTTCCAAATCTTTTTTCAAAATCACTTCTTTTAAAATTAGTTTCATAGACTCTCCAGTAAAGCCACCATGCCATCTGCATGCTTTCTGAGAGATTAAGTGATAAGGCAATCGGCATCGTTTTATTAATAATAGCTTTAATATATTCAGAAACATTGAAAGTATTTAGATAAAAAATATCCTTTAGATATGTTCCCCCGCTGGCACCAATACCAACATAAAGGGGTACTGTTACAGAACAGTATTTTGGAACTTCTTTTTTTGTAAATGCCCATACAGAAGTTCTTTCAAAACCAGAATGATAAAAAATATTCTCAAGAATGCCAAGCATTTTCCGCCTTCTAAATACTGTAGATATATTGTAATTGCCCTCCTCTGAATTTCCTCCCATTTTAGTATACGGAAATCTAAAGAGAGGGTAAGCTGCTACCTGGTCAACACCCATCTTAACTAACTCATGACCCGCTTTCTCTACCTCACTATAGGATTGATTAGGCAAAGCAAAAATGAAGTCTACATTAAAGCACTTAAATCCTTTATTGGTTGCCCTTTCAACTGCTGCCTTTACTTTTTTTACATTATATGGCCTGTTAAGAAATTTTAAGTACTTATCTTCAAGGGCCTCTATTCCTGTACTCAGGTGTCTTACACCAAGAGACTTTATGGTGTTAAGATTATCTAAGCTTAAATCATTAGGATGACTCTCCATATGTATTTCACACTGCATATTAAACTTTTTATAAATATGTTCTAAAATCTCATAAAGACCGCTATAGAGCATAGTTGTGGGCGTTCCACCGCCGATGTAAAATGAAGTCATAGGTTTACCGCTGAAAAGCTTGCCATAGAAGTCCACTTCTTTTTTTACAACCTTTACATACAGTTCTGCTGCTTCATGTCTATAGATCTCCTTGTTATAAGGGCAGTAGGAACATATTTGCCTGCAAAAGGGAATATG
Source organism: uncultured Actinomycetota bacterium (assembly GCA_964578625.1). Classification (GTDB taxonomy): domain Bacteria; phylum Actinomycetota; class Humimicrobiia; order Humimicrobiales; family Humimicrobiaceae; genus CAZBSE01. Next base: position 1,562 of record CAZODQ010000013.1, on the reverse strand, counting down.
AAGATATAATCCAAATTCATCTATATCCTGAAACTTATACTCAAGGGTATCGTAGGAGGGAACTTTATTCTTAAGTACTACATGTTTTTCTTTTGTAAAAAGTTTCTTAATCCTATTTCTAGAAAAATCTATAAATGACATATCAATAGTTATGTTTTTTAAATAAAAAATATTTTAAAAATGCCATACACAATTACCAGAATCTCAGATTATTCCTCTACAAGATTGATGAATTAACTACTTTTATAAATTAATTAGTCCAGAAAGTTATTCCTTATCTAATGATAAAAAGTACTGCAATAGCCATTGCTCCAATAAAAACTGCTATTATTATAAAAAGTTTGTACTGTTGTTATAGTTTACCAAATTTTTCTAGTATAATCTCATTATTCATAATTACCTCCCTATAAAGAAAGGCAATAGCATTATATTTGACTATTATGTATAGGAATTGTTACAAAAATTTATTCTTTAGCTTCCCCAAGTTGTGAAATCTCGTACCAATTTTTAAACCATTAAATAGAACAAAGTTGCAAAAGGTAGTATTATATGTTATTATGCTTCATAATAACATATTAAGGAGATAACAAAAATTATGAGTACAGCAATAAAAATTTCTGAAGAGATTGCAGAAGAAGCAAGATTAACAGCAAGAGTAACACGCCGATCTATGGCAGGACAAATTGAATACTGGGCATCTATCGGCAAAGTCGCAGAGGACAATCCAGACCTATCTTTTTCAGTAATAAAAGATATTTTACTTGGGAGAGAACAATTAAAAGAAAAGCTTGGAACACCTTATATTTTTGGGGAAGGTGATTAGGAATTAAAATAATTCAATCACCGCTTTTCCAAAAACAGAAGAAAAAGTTATATAAGAAACAGATAAAAATACTTGATAAAGAGATTAAGAGAATAGCAGGTGATCCGAAATTAGGCCAGGAAAAAAAAGGATCCCTAAAGGGTGTTAGAGTATATAAATTTCATATTGAAAAACAACTCTTTTTATTGGCCTACGAATTGGAAGTTGACATTCTAAAGCTTATAATGATTGGTAGTCACGATAATTATTACAGAGATCTTACTAAGTATTATAATCAATAAATCCAACTACAGGTTGAGAGTTGGAGCACTATGCTGTTAGGAACGGGTTGCCCCCGTTGTTGGTGAAGAGCCTTCATTTTCCGAAAATTCCCAGTTCGATTTATCAAACTTGGCTCCCCGTATTGGACGCTTTTAGAACTTTAAACACTAATATATACCATAAATTAAATAATGAGATGATGTAAATCTTAGAACATTGGAAACAAGGTTAAAACCAAATCATTAAGCTTAAATGGAGATATTTTTATTCTTGAATTGAGTTTCAAAAGATTTAACAATTGCCCTTTCCCTCAAAAACTGATCCAGATATAATGTTAGTTAGAAGTTTTTTATAAATATTGTCTAAGAAAGCCGATTTTTCGGGAGGCTTAGACAACAGGCCCAATTTCTAACACTCTCTTTACATGAAATTCCTAACACTTTCTATAGATGTCCTCTCGCTGATAGTCTTATATAGC
>CAZODQ010000012.1:0-57708 GCA_964578625.1 uncultured Actinomycetota bacterium | reverse complement strand
AAGACCCACCAACTAATATTTCAAAATCACCACTCTCTACATACCAGTCCCCTATATCTACGTTATAATAAGCAAAAGCCCTTTTACCAAGGCTAAAAGTAGCTTCCTTCTCTTCACCCGGCTCAAGCTCTACTTTAGTAAAACCTTTCAGTTCCTTCTCAGGCTTTATTACGCTACTTTTAACATCTCTTACATACAGTTGTATAACTTCTTTACCTTTCACCTTACCTGTATTTTTTACCTTAACTGTCACATTTACTACCTCATTATCGGACATCTCTTTCCTATCAAGTGAAATACTGCTATATTTAAAACTTGTATAGCTTAATCCATAACCAAAAGGAAATAATGGTTTAATATTCTTTGCATCATAATATCTGTAGCCTACAAACAGTACTTCTTTATACTCTACTGCATTCTCATCTCCAGGATAGTTTAAATATGAAGAGTTATGACTTAATTTTTGAGGAAAGGTCTCAGCTAACTTTCCAGAAGGATTGGCAATACCAAACAATAAGTCAGCTATAGCTCCACCTCCTGCCTGTCCACCCAGGTATCCCTCCAGTATAGCCTTTACCTTACTAATCCATGGCATTTCTACTGGAGAACCGTTACTCAATACTACAACTATATTATCATTAACCTCGGCTACAGCCTCTATTAGCCTTGTATGATTTTTAGGCATGTTCATATTTTCTCTGTCATACCCTTCTGATTCATACTTATCCGGTAGTCCTGCAAATATAACTGCCATGTCCGATTGTTTTGCCTTCTTTATAGCTTCGCTAATCAAATCCCTGTCTATCATGTCACTATCCATCCTGTATCCTTCTGTATATAAAATCTCTATGCTATCTCCTGCTATCTTTTTAATCTCATCATAGGCATTCTCTATTCTAGTAGGATTCACATTAGAACTACCCCCTCCCTGATATTTAGGATTTTTAGCAAATGCTCCTATTACAGCAAGTATACCTTCTCTTTTTATCGGTAGAATATTATCTTTATTTTTTAGCAGCACCATACATTCCCGGGCAACCTCTCTTGCTAATTGATGATGTAATTCTCTATCATAAGTAGCATCTTTCTTTTTATTGTCTGCAGCCTTAAATATAATCTTTAAAAGCCTCTCTACCGCTCTATTTAGGATTCTCTCTTTCAGCTTACCACTTCTTATTGCTTCAATAATCTTCTTCTCTCCTATTCCATAACTTAAGGGCATCTCCAGCTCCAGACCTGCATCCAGTCCATCAACTCTTTCATTTACGGCTCCCCAGTCAGATACTACAAAACCTTCAAAGCCCCACTCTTTTCTTAAAATATCAGTCAAGAGATATTTATTTTCCGAGCAATACTTCCCATTTACTTTATTGTAGGCACACATTACTGTCCAGGGTTGAGATTGTTTTACCGCAACTTCAAAATTGGCAAGGTATATCTCTCTTATTGTTCGCTCGTCAACTTTTACATCTACAGTAAGTCTTCTTTCCTCCTGATTGTTCATAGCGTAATGCTTAATTGATGTACCTACACCCTGGCTCTGCACCCCTTTTATGTAACTGGCGGCTAGTTCAGAAGATAGATAAGGATCTTCGGAATAATACTCAAAGTTTCTTCCACATAATGGAGAACGCTTGATATTTATTGAGGGGGCTAAAATGATAGAAATATTTTCAGCTTGACACTCCTCACCTAAAGCAGAACCTACCTTTTCAAGTAGCTTTCTATCCCATGAAGCAGCCAGAGCAGAACCGGTAGGAAAACAGATTGAAGGCGCACTTTCAAAAAATTTATCACCTATCTGTTTTCTAATACCATGAGCCCCATCGGACATTCTAATCGATGGTATCCCAAGCCGCTTAATTGCTTTTGTATTCCACCAATCCTTACCTGAGCATAGGCTTGCTTTTTCTTCCAGAGTCATCTGGGAAATTATTGTTTTAATATCTCTAGTCATATTATCCCCTGATTTAAAATTCTATTATATTATTTTAAAATGTTAGAAAAAGTTACTTTAAAAATATTTAAAAACTCCTTTACTTTATATCTCATAATGACATACTCTTCTCCAGCCACTCTATCGCTAAATCAAACCAGTATTTACAATGCCTGTTTATTTGATCAGGAGTCGAAGCAGTCGTCTCATCGCACAATGATAAAGCATGCTCTCCACTTCCAAAAATATGCAGTTCAAAATTGACTTTTTCCCTCGCTAACTTAGAAGCAAATTTCAGGGAATTCGCGACATATACAAGACTATCATCTGCTGTATGCCACAGAAATGTTGGCGGTGTTTCAGGTGATATAAAATTTATAGGGCTCACTTTTTCCATCTGATCTTTAGTGGGGTTAGATGTTCCAAATACCATCTTTCTTGATAGTTCGCTTAAATTTAATTCTTTACCATTCAAATCACCATGCCAATCTTTGAGTAACTCAGTATAATCAGTCACAGGATATCCTAGAATAAGTGCATCAGGCTTCAATATGTCACTATCAACATGAAATTTCTCTTTTAAAAAATCCGATTTCCAAAACACCCCCAAGCTCGCTGCAATGTGCCCACCTGCCGAAAATCCACACACAATAATTTTTTTATCATCCAGAAACCAACGTGATGAATTCTGACGTAAAGTGATTATTGCTTTTGCTAAATCAAACAAAGGTTGCGGAAACCGTGCTTTTTCCATGACAGAATATCTTAGTACAAATGTATTATACCCATATGATGCAAACTTCAATGCAACTGGCTCTGCCTCCCTATCCGATGTAAATAGAAACGCACCACCCGGGCAGATAATAACAGCAGGACGCTTTTTATTAGTATTAAATTCCTGAGAATTATCAAGAATATAAGCGAATAATTTTACATCATCGCGGTTATCCCAAAGTTGAACTTCTTCATTTAGCATAATAACAATACCTCCAGATCATCACCTTACTTTATTATTACAGGACCAATAAGTCCGGATGGTTCAACAGCTGTAAAATTAGAAAAGGTATCTTTTTGTTCTCTTACCAGGGTATTGGTCACATCAATCTGAATTGTATTTAATCCCTTTTTTAGAAGACCATTTATATCGAATCGGTAGGGAGGGCATATCCTGGTACCTGCATTGTGGCCGTTTATCCAGACTTCTCCGATTTCGTAAACATTTCCGAGATCAAGAACTGCGTTTTTAATCACATCTTTAAGGCTGAATTCTGCCTTATATCGCATTGTTCCTGAAAAATCAGGAAAATATTCTTGAGAAGATATATCTTTAAGCTTATCAAGTTCTACTTTATCGGTAAATTCAGGGTACTCTGTCGCTGAAGCTAAAGAAAGGTTCCATGGCCCTTCTATACGCAACATTTCCTGATGATTACCATCCGGTAACCTTGTATCTATTTGTTTTTCTCTGGCATTATTCAAATATTTCTGTTCTACTTCACCAAATATCACAATAGCCGATTCATAGGGCGAAAGCTTTAATCGTAGTTTGGTATTATTCTTAGACTGAACTATATCAGCAGGCTTTAGCGAGTTACTAAATGCATCATATAATAAAACCATGCCTGTTAAAGGTATATCGACTGTAGTGTTTATTTCATTATACGGATGTTCATTAAAGAACATATATATATCCGCTTCATCTTTGCGGTAATGATAATATTGTAGATAGGGATGAGTTTCTGAAAGCTTTACTTCGTAAAGGTTTTCTTTACGTAAAAAGGAAGTCAGCTCATTTAAGGAAACTTTTTGACATGCCTTAATGCCTTCTAAGAGTTGAGCTGATACTTTAGGATTATCTTCATCACAGATCCCATCTGGCAGTTCATCTATAAAAATTATTTCAAATCCGCATTTAACTGCATTTTCAATGAATCTTGCCGTTGCAGATGTAATGTATTGGCTGTAAGGAATAATCAGACAGCTATAGCTCTCACCGTTAATAACAAGTTTATTCCCATTCAGACTTGCATTAAATGAATCCATATCGCTAAATACATCAGAAGGTATTATATCGTAATCAATCTGATTTTGAGCAAGTAAGCGCGCGGGCTTTTGGATAAACATATATTCTCCACTCCATTCAGCTTCTGCATGATAAAGAATTGCAGCAGGCGCTATATGAACACCACCGTTTAAAAGATGACAAATCCGATTGGCATATTGCATCAGCATTCCGAAATATCTGAACTGGGGATTTTTCCCTCTGGCATAGAAATGCGGGGGACAATCGGGGTCAGGATATTCATATGGCGAAAATGCATGAGGTACCAGCCAGTTGATACCTCTTACCAGCATATGGTCGGTAAGCCATTTCATCAATTTTATTCCTTCCATCCAGCCATATGCACCATAAAGTTCACATATTGTCCTGCCCTTCTTTAGCGGATCGATATGACCGAGGGATGCTGCCATTTTTGCAAGAGCATAATGATAGAACTCTACGTCCCATGTTCCTGTATTAAAAAACTTCTCGTTCCCTACGACAATCTCTATATAAAAATCGCGATTAAAACTGTTAAAACCAGGAAGTATCTGCTGAATGACCACATCCAGTCCGGACATATCCTGTCCGGCGAGAGCCCGGTAAAAATGACCTACACCGGGACCTAACCGGGCATGATCCTCAATTACATGTCCAATATATTCGACGCCACGGCTGTGGCACCAATCTGCAAGCTGGCGTGTAAAGTTTTTATCATACAAACGGGTTATGATATCCATATATTTATACCTGACCAACGGAGTCTTGCTTCCCGAGTTATACCATAAACAGGGAAGGTAACGTTTGAAATCACTTCCCAGTTCGTTTTTTAAAAGTTTAGGAACATCTTTACTCCAGGGCAATGCCATTTTCTTTCTTCCAATTGATTCATCAAAACTGTAACCCTTTGTGTTTCCCATTTGCGGTTCATCGGAAAAAAAACCGGCAAATGTCCCTCCAAAGTCTTTTTTGTAATGGGTAAAATGAGGCTCATATACAGCATCGATAAGAACACGTACTGATTCAGGATCGATAATATTGATGTAATCCGGGTTTCCTCCCCCATGCCGGGATACAAAAAGGGTGAATATTCTCCACTGACCTTCAGGTACATCCCAATAGAGCGTCCCGTCATGTAAATTACCCGTAATATCAATAAGTTTATCATCAACATCTTCTCCGATACCGGTTCTTTTAGATGCTATTATTGCAAGAATCTGGTCATCCTCCTCCAGCCACTTATCAAATAAAAAAGAGGCATTCCCCAAAGGGCCATATGCTTCCATATGCTTTTCCCTGAGGTATATTTTTCCTTTTTCGGGATACTTATCTTTAATCCATCCATTAGCATAACCAGTCGGATAGTGTGAATCATCAAGCACCCATACACGCATTCCAAGCTTTTTTGCTTCATCAATAATAATATCCATATCATTCCACCATCCCGGACCGGCAAAATCAGGGTGAGGTCGCGACTCCACACAGACTGCCCTTATCCCGGATTCATGGACCCGCATCATTTCTTCCCTTAAAATTGATTCCTCTTCTCCATGCATCCAAAAAAAAGGCAGTATGTAGTTTTTTTCTTTTCTGTCAAGTACATCACGTATACTTTTATTCATTATGAGTGTCTTTCTTTTACTTCTTTAAATAAATCTCACAAGAATCTTTTACATAAATAATATTTTTAAACTACCTGAATCCTATGCCTTAAGAGAACCTGCCGTCATACCTGCCACAATTTTTTTATTCAGGAAAATATATAGGATTAGCGGAGGTATTGTAATTAATACTACGTCAGCAAAGAGCAGATTGAACTCGCTAATATACCTTCCCATGAAATTATACAATGTAAGCTGAACAGTCGCATTTCTTGACCCCGGAAGAAAATATAATGGATTCATAAAGTCACTATATACGAATACCGCAGTAAGTACTACTATCGTTATATTTATAGGTTTTAACAAAGGAAATATTACCTTGAAAAACAGCCTTATCCTTCCGCACCCGTCTATTATCGCTGCTTCATCTATTTCCTTGGGAATAGTTTTTAAAAATCCCTTATAAAGTAAAGTCGAATAAGGAAACAGAAAAGCTACTTCCAGCAATATCATTGAAAAAATTGATTTATAAATTTGAAGGCCCTGAAGCACCCAAATCGTCGGAACAATGGCAGGAGGAGCTATCAATCCAAAAAGTATTACAAAATTCCAAAATCCAGATAACCTGTCTTTTCTCCTTTGCAGCACAAAGCCTGCCATTGAGCATACCAGAACTACGCCAATAACCGAAAAAATTGTTATTAAAAAGCTGTTTATAAATGCTTTTACTACAATTCCATTTTGAGCCTGCAGTACAGCTTTATAATTCTCTATAATATGAAAACTGCTGGGAAAACTAAGCTTCATCAAAGATGCCTCTTTGCTGGTTTTTAAAGACATAATAACCATGAAATAAAAAGGCAAAAGGAACAGTACCCCTGTTAAAACAACACCAATCACATCATAGATTATTAATCTTTTATTTTTCATCTTATTTAATACTCAACCTCTCCTCTGCTTAAAAATCTATAAAGCGGAAACGCTATAGCAGCTATAAAGATAAAGAAAATTACATTGCCTGCAGTCGCCAGGCCATAGAATCCTGCAGTGTATTGTTTATATATAACTGAGGCCAATACATCAGATGCAAAGCCTGGGCCTCCCCTTGTCATAGCCCAGATAATGTCAAAAGATCTTAAACCACCAACTAATGAAAGTATTATAACTGCATTCATAGCTGGTCTTATAAGAGGCAGGGTTATGTGAATTAATTTCTTAAAACTGTTCGCACCATCAATCTCACAGGCTTCATAATAATCAGCTGGAATTGACATAAGCCCTGCAATATATATAACCGTAGCAATACCCACTCCTTTCCATACATCTACAAAGATTACCGAATATAAGGCCAATTTCGGATCTCCCAGCCAACTAGGGCCGTTAATACCAATAGATTCAAGAAATTGGTTGATAGGTCCATATGTGGGATTCATTAAGCTTCTAAAAATTACCCCTACTGCAATCGTGCTAATAAGTGTTGGGTAAAATATTATTAACCTTAGATAATTTTTAGTTCTTATCCCGCTTGTCAGGAACACCGCTATAAAAAACCCGAATATAACCTTTAAACCGCTTGTCGATACCCCATAGATCAACGAATTCCTTAGACCGATGTTTAAATAGGAATTCTTGAAAAAATTAATAAAGTTATCGAACCCTATAAATTCCCAATCAAATAACGTCCACCTTGTAAAACTGAAAAAGAACGACATAATCACAGGCACAATAAAAAGTGTCCCGTAAATTAATAAAGCAGGTATTGCATAATTATAAGAATAAGTTCTTTTAGTTACGTCCACCATAAGAAATTTCTTTATTAAAGTACTGACCCTATATTTTTATAGGGCCAGTACCGTCTTTGTCACATCATATCACACTAAATAGTGTTCTGTATATTACCATCCTTCTATACCCAGCTGCTGAGCCTGAGCTAAAACATCTGCATCGTAGGCTTCTGCACCCTCTAGGGCTGTCTTCATACCGCTACCGACTTCTACACAGATCTGCGGAAGATTTGGTCCCTTTATTGGGCTAAGGAATTCTAAAGCAGGTGCACTATTACCAGCATCGAAATAGTCCTGTAATTCGAATACTACATCAAGTGTATTACTAGGTAGAGTTATGCCTTTAATCGCTACAGGACCGGATATGGTTTCTTCTTCTGCATAAGCATCAATAGATTCCTGAGTTGAGAAAGCTTCCATCCACAGCATTGCAGTGTCTAAATCAGTACACGAATTGGTTACAAACCATCCATTTGGTGCCCAGGCTGTAAATCCATTGATACTTGGGTCGTCACTTGGCTGTGGGAACATCCCCATAAATTCATAAGCATCAGAATAGTCTGCAGCCATGGCCGGGTAAATAGCAAAATTAAGCATTGGATAGTGGCCAACTTCTCCTCCGGCAACTGCTACAAAAGCATCTCCAAAAGTTGTAGTTGTATAATCCTCATTCATCAGATCTGTTGTTTCTGCTAATTTTTCAAAACTCCTTAATGCAGCCGGTGTATCGGCAAAATGAGCTTTGTTTGCCGTATAATCATCAGCAAAATCAGGGTCAAGAGCGTTTACATTAAAGAAGTCTGCCAGTAATATTAACTGGGCAGACCAGCTATCTCCGAACGAACCCTCTATTGCAGTATATCCAGCATCCTGTATCGTTTCACAGTTATCTATAAACGCATCCCATGTGGTAGGTATATCAAGATCAAGTTCTTCATATATATCTTTGTTGTATACCATTCCTCCTACACCGGAAAAGTTTGCGGGAACACCGTATAATTTCCCATCAACTGATGCAGCTAAATTGAAATCTGTTGTAAAATTTTGTGCAAAAGACTGATCGGAAAGATCAACGAAATTATCTGCTGGGTTCAATGTATGCAAAAGAGCACCTGAATTGAAAAGTAAAATATCAGGCATTTCGCCTGTTGCTATCCTCTGCTTGATGATAGTTTCTCCTTCAGGGCCACCTAAGATCAATTCCAGGTTGCTTGTAATGTTATACGTCTCCTCAATCATATCAATTTGCGCTTGAACACCTGGTGTTAATGCCTCTTCCCACATTAAAATTTCCAATGAAGTTTCCGGATACACTACTTCTTCTTCCTCTTCCTCTTCTCCTGCTGCTGCTGTTGTTGCAGTTGTACCTGCTGTTGTCGTTGTTGTTCCACCCTTTTCACAGCCACTGAGTGAAAAAACTGCTGTAAGTGACAGTATCATCACCAGCATTACTAACCATAATAATAATTTTTTCATTCTGATATCCTCCTTTTAAGTGATTATTCTTACTTGAGATTTGTTTAATATACAAACTTATTCTTTAAATCATATTTAAACAAACCTCATATAGATTTCTCAATAAAGGACCTCCTTTCCTAACTTACAAATAGATTTTTAATTCTTTATTTATCTAATATTTTTATAACGTTTTTCGTTTTTAATTGTTGGTGCCAGAAAAACCTTCATAATTTTTTTCCTTAATATTATAATATTAAGGCAATTTTGATTTTTAGAAAATTTTTAAACCATGAAGGAGTTAGGGTTCATTTATTTTTTAAAAACACTCTTCATACCAAGTATTTTTTTATCGAAGGTTACTATTATTTTCTTACCAAAATCAAACTTACCAATTTCAAGTAAAATGTTCTTATTTCTAATATTAAATAATTTTATATTTAGGGATAACAAAATTATATAATATACTATAATCTTACATTGTATAATATTATATTAATTAATTACGTTTGTCAACACTATTTACTAATAATGTCACCTATATCCTAAAAGCTTAAACTTTTCTTAGGATTTATATTAAAAAAACTTACAACCAATAATCTTGTTTTTATATCCAGTAGAACTTTACATGTAAGAAATATAGAGTGTACACCGTAGAAATATTTAATCTGACTATTGGCTGTAGTAAGCTTGACTATGACCTCAAAATTTCATAATCTCTTAATAGCCAGCTTTTTTGCTCCTTCTACAGGATTTCTTTTTAGTAGTATAAAATTAATTTTCGAAAAATTCTCTTTTAGTTTTTTCATTAGAATATTTTTAAAATACTTTTCACATTTAAACAAACCGCCAACTAATATAAGATCAAAGTTTTTATTTTCAAATTCAAGTTTATTTGCGACAGTAATAACAGAAATTACAGCTTCTTCCGCTTCTTCATTTAATATATCAATGCTCACCTCGTCTCCCATTTCAGCGGTCATACATACAGTTTTAGCCAGTTCCCCAATTTTAACCTTTGAATAAGGTACCTTATACACCCATTCTGTCAGTTCTAATATATTTTTCAATTCCAATTCTTCTAATATTGTTTTAGATAATAAAGTTTTTTTGCCCCGTCCATCATAATCTTTCATAATTGCCTTTAAAGCTTTAAGACCTGCTGCATATCCACTTCCTTCATCTGCAAGGATATAATCCCAACCGGTCGCTATTGCTTGCTTGCCATCCTCATTAATCCCAAAACAATTAGAACCAGTCCCTGCAATAAGTATCATTTTATTCTTATTACTACTTCCTGCCTCCAGACCTATTCTTGTATCATTACAAATAATAGTTCTTTTCGAATTAAGATAATTGCTAAGCTTATCGTTAAATACAATTTTTTTATAGATCTCAGGATCTCTCCCTTTAGTATTATTATTTCCTGCAAAACCGAAACAAGAACTTATAAAATTAATATTTTTAGAAACATTTAAATTTTTCATAGCATTAAATACAGCTGTATTAAGATTCTCTATTGCCTTATTCATCCCAACACTTTTGTAACTACTCGAACCAGAAACTGCCTGAGCAATTTTTTTACCACTAGTATCTGCAATCTGAGCTGTTGTTTTAGACCCTCCTCCATCAACACCTAAAATATATCCTACCTGGTTCCTAGAATTTCTCAATATCATATTTAATTATTACCTTATTCTATTATAGATTATCTTTATAATTCAATCATCCTAATTACTGTTACTATTCACTTATTTTAAATCAACCTATTTTTTACAATAGAAATGGAAAATTTATAGCAAATACTAAATATATATTCTAACTTTTCCATAACACAATTTTAATTCTTATAATCTAGAGATAATAGCAATTAACTGTTAGAATTAATATTTATTTCTAAAAACTTACATTTAGAAATCTTATATCTCTTCTTATAAACTCCCATTGATATTTCATTTCCTGATTCTAAATTTATCATATTCATTAAAAGAATATCTTATTTATACAACACATACTATCGTAACCGCTGCTTGATTTTAAAGCATCGACTTATTTATATAGAAAATGTTTAACCTTTTAGTAAACTTGCCAATAATCGAAACAAGAAGTAACTACAGATAAAATTGAAATATTATTTTCTTCTTGCACGTGTTGCAACATCAAATATAACAGCAGCTGCAAGCACACTGGCTCTGACGATGTACTGGTATGATATATCTATACCCATAAGGTTCATACCGCTTGTCAGTGACACCATAACAAACGCACCGATGATCGACCCTGCAACTTTGCCGACGCCACCGGTTGCTGATGCACCACCGACAAAAGCTGCCGCTATTGCATCCAATTCAAAAAGTTGTCCTGCCGTCGTTGTAGCGGACTGCAATCGAGATGCAAACATGATACCCGACAAACCGGCAAGCATTCCCATCGAACAAAAAACCACATAGGTTATTTTCTTTACACTGATGCCGCTTAATTCGGCCGCCTCTGGATTTCCACCGACAGCATAAATATGTCTACCGAGAAACGTCTGTGATGTAATGAAATTATAAACAAAAAACACAACCAATATGACTACCGCAGTCCATGAGAGACCTCTATATCCTGAGAGTACCCAGGTGATACCGCCGATTAAGGCTGTCACGAATAACAATTTAAGGATGAATAATTCAATCGACAATACTTTAAAGTTGTAGGACTGCGTTTTTCTGCGATCTCTGATTGAATTTATGATGAAATATAGAATTATCAGAATCCCAAGGATAAGAGTTAATTTATGTACTCTGGGTAAAATCCTTATGCCGGGAATATCGGGAATAAAGCCGTTGCTTATGGCGTTAAAAGCTTTATTTGGAATAATTATCGTGCCCGTACTCATAGTTGCAAGTTGCAATGCTCCCCTGTAGCCCAACCATCCGGCTAGAGTTGCTACAAAGGCCGGTATTTTCATCTGCGCCACCAGAAAGCCGCTTACAAGCCCTGCCAGAATTCCGAACGAAAGTATGAGCGGTATGGTTATATATACAGGCAGGTGCCAGGATACCATAGTGATTGCCGCTACTGCGCCGAGAAACCCGGAGAGATAACCAACAGACAGATCTATATGACGAATGATAATGACCAGCGTCATACCGATCGCCAATACCGCTATATAGCCTGTTTGATTTATCAGGTTGCTTATGTTTCTAGAAGAAATAAAAACGCCTTTTGTTGTGATGGTAAAGATCACGATGATAACAAGTAAGGCTATATACATACCGAATTCACGGATATTCTGTTGGAGTATTTCCTTTGTATCCTTAATGAATGACATCTTGAGACCATTTGAGCTCATCAGTTAACTCCTTTCTCGGCAAAGTCATCACGGGCACCAATGATGTAAGCCACCACACGCTCCCGGAATTTATCAAGGCTACCGACAACGGGATATTCGCAGACCTTGCGCCCCTGGCGCAGCACTATCATTCGGTCGCTTACCTGATAAATATCTTCCAGGCGGTGACTGATAATGATGATTGAACAACCCTGCGCCTTGAGCTTCCGCACCAAATTGAGTACCTTGTCAATTGCCGCTACGCTCAGAGCCGCTGTGGGCTCGTCCATGATTGTGACCTTGTTATTGAAAGCTGTTGCGCGAGCAATGGCTATTGCCTGACGCTGACCACCGGACAGTCTCTCTACTATAGAGCGCACGGAGGAGATGTCAATCTTGAGACGATCTAGCAGGCGTTGTGTCTCTTGCTCCATGTAATGTTTGTTCATCACACTGATCGGACCTAGTTTTGTGCTCGCAGCTTCACGTCCTAAAAAAACATTGGCGGCTACATCGAGGTTGTCAGCAAGGGCCAGATCCTGATACACCATCTCAATGCCTAGCCGTCGCGCATCCCAAGGATTGGCAATATGTACCTTTTTACCTTCGATGAAGATCTCTCCTTCATCAGGGGTGTATGCTCCACTGAGAACTTTCATCAGGGTAGATTTGCCGGCGGCGTTGTCACCCACTAAACCCAGCACTTCATTGCGCTGTAGTACAAGGTCTACCCCGCGTAACGCCTGGACACCGCCAAAATTCTTCTTGATGTTACGCATTTCCACAATAGGTGTGGCTTTTGACATAGGTTCCTCCCTTTCTTTAAAAAATATATACAGTCATGACTGTGACTTAAAAAAAAACTAAATTTTGTAATGCTGACCAAAACGAAGAATATATCCAATAATTAAAAGACCCTTTTCTTCGTTCAGGTTGCACTCTTTTTTGAAGTATACTAAGTTATTATACAAGAATAGTGCTGGATTAATCCAGCACTATTCCTGTTTTAACAACTAACTGTTTTTTTTCAATCCAATTTCTTAATCTAATCCGGTAAATTCGCTTGCTGGCCAGTAACCAGAATCAATTATAGCAGCCTGTACATTACTCTGGTCTACAGTAACAACTGCGGATGGTTTAGCAGGAACGTCGATTACGCCGTTGTTGTATGTATTGGTTTCTTCAGGAGTACCGCCTTCTAGATAAGCGACAGCTGCGGCTATAGCATCAGCAACGAGTGTACGAACGTCCTTTAAAACAGTCATCGACTGTTTTCCATCAATGATGTACTGTATGGAAGCTATCTCTGCATCCTGGCCGGTAACTACGTAGCTGGTGACATCACTATCAGCTGCAAATGCGTCAGCAATGGCACGAGCGGTACCGTCGTTCGGAGCGAGTAGGAATACATCACCCTTATCGGCAGCACTAGCAACGGTCAGGTTGGCTTCAGCCAGACTCTTGGCGTCGTCAAAGTCCCAGTTTGTGGTAATTTGGCCGATGATCTGGCCCATCTCGTCACGGGTCAGAGTAGCCTTGTCCTGGAGAGCAACAGCTTCACTTGAGTTCTTGATTACGAAAGTACCGTCAGCAATCTTAGGCTGCAGGATATTCCAGGCGCCCTCGAAGAAGATGAAGGCGTTGTTGTCAGAGGCAGCGCCAGCATACAGGTAAAGCGGGTTGCCGGTGCCGGTAGCCTTGTCAACCAGATACTGGGCCTGAGCCTCACCAACAGAAATGCTGTCAAAGGTCACATAGTAATCAACAGCATCGGTGTCAGTGATCAGGCGGTCATAGGAAATGACCTTTACACCTGCATCTCTGGCTTCTTCTGCAGCAGCAGCAGCAGCGGTGCTATCCTGCGGGCAGATAATAAGAACTTGGATGCCCTTGGTAATCAGAGCTTCAACATTCTCTTTTTCTTTGGCGGAAGAGGCTTCGCTGAATAGAATCTCAACATCGTAGCCTGCTGCCGCGAGTGCATCATTGAAACGGGTCTCGTCCTGTATCCATCTCGGCTCGTCCTTAGTCGGAAGAACGATACCAACAGACCCAGTAACTGCTACTTCTTTCAATCCGGTAAATTCGCTTGCTGGCCAGTAACCAGAATCAATTATAGCAGCCTGTACATTACTCTGGTCTACAGTAACAACTGCGGATGGTTTAGCAGGAACGTCGATTACGCCGTTGTTGTATGTATTGGTTTCTTCAGGAGTACCGCCTTCTAGATAAGCGACAGCTGCGGCTATAGCATCAGCAACGAGTGTACGAACGTCCTTTAAAACAGTCATCGACTGTTTTCCATCAATGATGTACTGTATGGAAGCTATCTCTGCATCCTGGCCGGTAACTACGTAGCTGGTGACATCACTATCAGCTGCAAATGCGTCAGCAATGGCACGAGCGGTACCGTCGTTCGGAGCGAGTAGGAATACATCACCCTTATCGGCAGCACTAGCAACGGTCAGGTTGGCTTCAGCCAGACTCTTGGCGTCGTCAAAGTCCCAGTTTGTGGTAATTTGGCCGATGATCTGGCCCATCTCGTCACGGGTCAGAGTAGCCTTGTCCTGGAGAGCAACAGCTTCACTTGAGTTCTTGATTACGAAAGTACCGTCAGCAATCTTAGGCTGCAGGATATTCCAGGCGCCCTCGAAGAAGATGAAGGCGTTGTTGTCAGAGGCAGCGCCAGCATACAGGTAAAGCGGGTTGCCGGTGCCGGTAGCCTTGTCAACCAGATACTGGGCCTGAGCCTCACCAACAGAAATGCTGTCAAAGGTCACATAGTAATCAACAGCATCGGTGTCAGTGATCAGGCGGTCATAGGAAATGACCTTTACACCTGCATCTCTGGCTTCTTCTGCAGCAGCAGCAGCAGCGGTGCTATCCTGCGGGCAGATAATAAGAACTTGGATGCCCTTGGTAATCAGAGCTTCAACATTCTCTTTTTCTTTGGCGGAAGAGGCTTCGCTGAATAGAATCTCAACATCGTAGCCTGCTGCCGCGAGTGCATCATTGAAACGGGTCTCGTCCTGTATCCATCTCGGCTCGTCCTTAGTCGGAAGAACGATACCAACAGACCCAGTAACCACTGCCTGCCCTTCAGCTGTAGTACCTCCTTTACATCCGATACCTATAAAAAGTAAGGATGCAGTGAAAATTGTTATAATTAATAAAATTAGCACTTTTTTCATTTTTATCTCCTTTATAATATTTATTCTTTTAATCAGATTGGTCTAGTGATAGAAAATTTATTTCGTGTCTAAGATTCACCTCCTCTCTAACTAACTACGAATTTTTACTATAATAATCTACCTCCTTTCCGTGATTGTATTATTTATTTTTTAAGATAATATCTCTTGGCTGATTCTGTAAGGGAATTCATTTATAAATATAGATTCAATTGCATTAAATGAAGCGCCTCTTATACATGTATCCTCACCAAGTGAAGATACTTTAATCTCTGGGATAATAAAAGGTACAGAACTTTTAATTTTTTCTGTAATTGGTTTAATAAATAATTTATTTACTTCAGATATATTAGATATATCACCGCCTAAGACTACTAACTGGGGATCTACAATTAGAATTAGATTTATTATTCCTATAGATAATAATTCAGTTATGGTAGTTATAATATCATTTGCAAGTTTATCGCCTTTAGTTGCTGCTGCGCATACTATGGAGGGAGTTATTCTTTTAATATTATTTTTTACCATGTCCGTAATTATAGTTTTTTTACCTTTTTTTATTTCTGCTATGGCTCTTTCCCTGATGCTTCTTACTGATGAATGTTCTTCTAAAAATCCCCTATCTTTTACTTTAAAAGCTAATTTTTTAGAATTGGCTATTGTAAAGCCTATTTCACCTGCAGAGCCGCTGAAACCTCTGATCAGTTTATTGTCAATGATAATTCCCGCCCCAATTCCGCTACTTACCTCTACAAATATAATGGTATTATATTTTTGCCCTTCTCCATAATGCTTCTCTCCTATAGCAGATAGGTTGGCATCGTTTTCTACAAATACAGGAATGTTAAATTTACTGGTAATAATATTTATTAAATTAAAGTCTTTCCATTCCCAGTCTTTATAATGAGGGGTGCTTAAAACTCTCTCAGTATTTATATTAACAGCTGCCGGCACACCTACACATATAGCCTTAATTTTATATGGTTTTGAATTTTTACCGTTTGTGTATTTTTCTATAAAATTTTTTATTTCATTAATAATTCTTTTTATTGATCTTTTATTTTTCAAAATTACAGAGCCTTTAAATTTATCAACTACTTCACCTTTTAAATTAACTAAGGCCATTTTTAATCTTTCTTTTCCCAAATCTATTCCTACCACAAAGAATTTGTTTTTATTAATTATTAGCGGTGTTGGCCTCTTTCCCATTTTCGTTTTAATTCTTTCCGCTTCAATCACATAGCCTTTTTCTATAAGCTTCTCTATTGCTCTGGAAACTGCAGGTGCGCTAATACCTAAATCTTTAGATATTTTAGCTCTTGAAATCGGGTTTTTAATACGCAGATAATTAAAGATTATTGACATATTAATCTTTTGCTGTAATCCTGGATTGGCTGTATCCAGAAATTTGAATGATCCCCTCATTTAAATTAATTACTTACCTAAAGTTATTAAGTATGTGCCAAAATTATAACAGAAAGAATCTATTAGTCAATAGGCTAAATTATCCCTTGTTGTTATTCTACGATATTGTCACCTCAATCTTATTCAGGGAAAATGTCACTTATTATTATAAGAGAGGAAATATGTCACATGACAGCAAGAGAGATAGCTAAGCTCAAGGTAGCAGAGAGACTAATAGAAGGTAAGATTACAATTAAGTCTGCAGTAAAAGTCTTAAGGATTTCTACCAGACAGGTAAAAAGGATTAAAAAGAAAGTGAGGTTAAATGGTCCAAAAGCAATAATACACGGCAATAGATCCAGAAAGCCAATAAATGCAGCAGAAAATAAAGTAAAAGATCTGGTAGAGGAGCTTAAGACCAAAAAATACGGAGGCACCAATTTCAGCCACTTTACAGAACTGCTTGAGGGAAGAGAAGATATAATGCTTAACTGTTCCACAGTAAAGAAAGAGCTGATTTAAAAATTATATTCTGCAGCAGTACTATCTGAAATTAAGATTTATATTATTTTTTCCAGCATAGGCTTTAGCAAGTGATACAAACATTGAACCTCTACTCTTTTTGATTTTCCCGGTAAGATACGTATCCTTTATTATACTTAAAAATATTCTTATCTGCTGCTCTGAAATCTTATCAGCTATGGTACGGAATGCTCCCAGGCTGTGGTTATCATTAAGCTTTTTTGCTATTTATTTAGCTAGAAGCTTCTTTTCTTTAGGCCTATATCTATTTGGTCCAGGTTATTCCTTTACCTCACCTTCATAGTTTTCCACATCCTCTTCTCTACCAGCTCTATTAACGTTATTTAAATTAGGCAATATGTAAATAATTATAAAGATATTAATTTAGAAGCTACATACTGATGGTCTTAATCAAACCGGAAGCTTAGTAAAAGACCAAATTTGGGATAATGATTTACTTGATATTAAAAATCATTATTTAAATAATCAAGGTGAATTTTTGATTTTGTAAAATAATTTGGCATCTTATTATATCACCCTTCAGAATTAACTCTTTTTTTTACTCTACTGAAAGCAATTCAACTAATGTAGTTCCACATTCTGATTTTGAAACCTCTTTTACCAATCCAATTCCTTCTACATACCATGAAGAAATATCCGAAACTGCACTGAATGACATCGAAGAGCCTTCTATTTTAGTCTCTTGATTTATTGTTTTTTTAGAATTTATTTTTATAGCATCTGTGTATGTCCCAAATGGTACTGTTACCGGTTCTATAGATGCAATTTCGTTCGCTATAATTATATCACCATCAAAAGCCATTTCTTCAGATTCAACAGTAAAAGAAGCTTTGACTTTATATTTAGTATCCCATTTATGACCTACAACCCATTGATCATAAGAAGGTAAAATAACTCCTTCGTAGCTCTCTGTTGTGATTTCAAAACCTTCACTTTCTCCCTCAAACGGAAGTTCTGAATAATCACTCTGAATTAACCCATCATTATTACAAAGCCAATTTACATCAATTGAAAATTCAGAAGATATTAATTTCTCAATAAAAGATTTTTCAGTTATCCCGGAAAAACTCGAAGTATATTCATAAACATCACCACTAGGACTGTGTACTTTATATGTCCGAACAATATTTGGTTTAACAGGAAAATACGGGTAGTAACATAATCCATTAGGTGTAGTTTCCTCTTTTGATTCTCCTTCTACACCACTTTCTTGTACTGCCTGATTTTGTTTAGAGGACTCACCTGTCTTTTCTTTAGAAGTGTTACAAGCAATTAAGAGAACAACCAAAAAAACGAGTAAAATTATAAATATTTTTTTCATGATTTTGTATAAATATAATTATCTAAAAATTTATTTTTAATAATATTATACTACTTCTAGGGTTGAGTTTGAATTCCCTCATATTAAATATTTATATCAAATAAAAACAATTTTAATATATTATACATTTATGTAAATACATAAAAATAAATTAAGATTTTATTTTCAATAGTCCTGAAATTGTAGACAGCCCAAAAGCTTTTAAAAGACCTCAAAATCAATATCTAACATGCATATGGAAATATATACCAAATCTTCTAAGACTTTTGACAAAGAAACTATAACAACCACTTCTGTATAATGCTATAATTAAAAACGCTTAAAATCTAACATTGATTAAATAAAATTCCGGGAATAAATTAATATCAGTAATAAAAAAAACATGAGAAATAAAAAAGTTATTAAAAGACCGATATCGATCACACTGGTAGTCGTCAGTGCAGTTATATTTACAATAATATCAGTTACAAGCTTTTTTATAAAAACCAGCTTTGATTGGCTTCTGCCTTTTAATCTATTAGTTTTTTCAATTACATTTATGGTCATTTCTCTAATACTTATATTTGTAAACCTGGGGAAAAACAGCAAAAGATCGACAGCTTTTATAATCTCTTCTACATCTTTTTTTATCTTAATGATAATTTCCATATTCCTGCTTATATTTAATTTATTATCCACTATCAAAATAGATTACGAACCTCCTGAAGAAATTAAAGGTGAGTACGTTAAGACAATCAATACTCCCGGGGGAGCCAGTGACATTTTTGTTGAAAAAAACTATGGCTATATTGCCGATGGAAAAGAAGGTCTTCAGATAGTAGATATATTCTCCATAGAAGATATCTATATAACAGGAAGCTGTGATACGGATGGCAAAGCAAGTGCTATTTGCTTGCAGAATGATTTTGCATATATAGCAGACTGGGATGGCGGCCTTAAAATAATTGATATATCCGATAAGGAAAACCCTTATATAATCGGGAGTTATTGTATTTCAGGAACGCGTTTCACCAGTATTTCTATTGAGAAAGACGATGTATTCGCTACATACCGCAAATATGACAAAGATAATAAACCTATAGAAAGCGGATTTCAAATAATAGATGTCATCAGCAAAGAAAAACCATATTTAGTATCAAAATACGTTACCGCCAGCCGCGCCGAAAAGATTGCTGTATACGACAGTTATGCATTTGTGATATGTAATAATGACAAAGATTATAAATCTATAGAATCAGAACTGTTGATTATAGATATAAGTAATCTGGAAAAGCCAACTGCTGTAGGAAAATGTACTATAGATGGTTACACTTTTAACCTTTTTATAGCAGAAGATTATACCTATACAGCTTCAGAAAACGGTATGTTTATAATAGATGTATCTGATAAAAACAAACCAATGGTTGCAGGTAAGTTTCTATCCTACGCTGCCGCGGATATATTTGTAGAAGATGATATTGCTTATATTATATATTTCCCACCGGCAGGCAGTCATGAAAACAGCATGCATGTGGTCGATGTATTCCTTAAGAATAATCCGGAATTTATAAAAAGCTTGTTCTATCCAATCGGCAACAGTAATAGTATCTTTATAGAAGGCGATTATATTTATATTACAGATGATGATATTCAAATACTTGAAAAATAGAGGATAAAACAAAGAAGAAATTTTAATATTACAGTTAAAAGTTTAAAATCATACTGATTTTTCTGGATCACAATTTTAACCTATTATATTTTTAACTTTCTCTAAAGTAAGAATTATATTGTTTAACCCACGCCAATTTTCTGAAATGTATTAGACCCAAAGGTAAACCTACTGCATAAGGCAGCAGGCCCGGCTTCCTGAACATACTCCATAAAATTGACTTCCAGTAATGACCTCTTCCGTCTTGAATGAAACCTAGAAACCAGATCGAACCAAATAAAGCTCTGATATAGTAAAGGTTGATTCTTGGGGTCCTCATTTTTTTTGGTCTGAATTCTCTCAGGAATGTCCTTATTCGCTTATAAAAAAACTGGGGTGAATAAATAGTAGATACCACTCTATTATAACCGTTGATCAGATCACCGTAGTCCATTACAGGAATATAGTTCAGCTCATTAATACCACTGCCTGTACCAGAAGTGTTTTCAATTAATCTATTGGCTTTTTTTAGCCTTTGATGCAGCCTGGTCCTGGGAGGTACATTTAGAAGACCTACCATAGCAGTGACGATTCCGCTTTTTTGTATAAATTCAATTTGTTGTTTGAATATAGAAGGCTTATCATTATCAAAGCCTATTATAAATCCACCATTGACCTCCATACCCATATTCTGGATCTTTTTTACAGATTTTACCAAATCCCTGTTTTTATTTTGATTTTTGCCGCATTCCACAAGACTGTCTGAATCCGGTGTCTCTATACCCACAAACACCGTTGCAAAACCTGCTTCTATCATCAATTTCATTAAATCGGAATCATCCGAGAGGTTGATTGACACCTGAGTACTCAAGATAAAGGGATATCTTTTATTTTTTTGCCACTCTATTATAGCCGGGAGATATTCTTTTTTAATTTTTTCTTTATTACCAATAAAATTATCATCTACAATAAACACCCCTGCTCTCCAGCCTATTCTATACAGGGACTCAAATTCAGCAAGTATTTGATCTTTGCTTTTTATACGAGGTAACCTTCCATTAAGCAATACCACTTCACAGAATTCACAATTATAGGGACAACCTCTAGAAAACTGCAGACACATAGAATTATAATTTGATGGTTTTATCAGACTCCACTCTGGGATAGGCGTCTTTTTCATATCAGGAAATTTTTTATTGGAATATGTTCTTTTGAGAGTGTTTTTCTTCAAATCTTTCAATAAAGCCGGTACAGTATTTTCTGCTTCGCCTAAAACAAAAGTATCTACTTTAGTAAATTCTTTCCAACTGCTGGTAAAAAGGGGGCCTCCGGCAATAATAGGTTTACCCATTTTTTTAACAGTGTCTATAATCTCTTTGACCGATTTCTTCTGACCGATCATTGCACCAATAAAAACATAATCTGCCCATCTGACATGTTCTTCTGTTAGCTTTTTGCAGCTTAAATCAATTAACTTTCTTTCCCACTTCTTTGGAAGCATGGCAGCAACAGTTAAAAGACCTAGAGGAGGGTATGCCACCCTCTTTCCTAATATTTTTAAAACCTTTTTAAGATTCCAAAAAGTTTCTTCATATTCCGGATAAACAAGTAATATTCTCACTTAAAAACCTTCTCTTCATACTATAAAAATTTTTTATATTTTTAATTATTTAAAGAATCTGATATAAATACATCAGATAATATTAGTTTAAAAATTTCATTTTTTCTTAATTAAGCAATAGACCCCGTCATAGACAGGGTCTATTTTTTTTAACTCGATTTAATACCTTCTGTCACTTCTTGGTGTTCTTGGTCTTTGAGGACGTGCTTCATCAACTTTTAAAGTACGGCCTTCAAATTCTGTGCCATCTAAAGCTTCTTTTGCTTTTTCTGCTTCTTCATTATCCGATAGTTCAACAAAACCAAAACCTTTATTTCCAATTACATTGGCTGATTGGACCTTGCCATGTGGAGAGAAAAGCTCTTCTAATTGCTTATCAGTAACAGAATAACTTAAATTTCCTACATATAGTTTGTTACCTTGCATATTTACCTCCTTTCAAATGCTTTCATTTCTCTAAGCTCTACGATATTTTATTTAGAGAGATAACAGCAAGTAACAAATTGCTCTTAAAAAAAATACTATCAAACATAAGAGAGTTGCTAATTAAATAAACCCCGAGTTATCTTTTACTATAACCTCACGACCTTAGGTTATTTAACACCTCGGGGCCTAATTCTTTGAACTTTTATAGGTCCTTTTAATACATTGACTTATTTTTACATATTCTTCCGTCCGTAAATTTCAGTCACTATTAAAATTCCCTAATATTCAAAGACTGTTATAATGATACTAAATATAAAGATTTTTGTAAATTATTTTTTTTATACATTTTTTTAATTTTATTTTAAAATATTTTTTAGTGCTCTTTTATTTAAACGCAATATTAAGAGAGGAAAATTGTGATGAAGAAAATACTACTGTTACTGCTGCCTGTAGTATTAATCTTTACAGTTCTTTCTTTGGCAGGCTGCCTGGGCATTGCATCTGTTAAGGAGATAGAAGTAGACTCTTCTAATCCGGAAGGAGTAAAGTTTATTGCGCATGCAAGCGGCTCCTATGAAATAACCATTATTGGAGGATCTTACTGCTATCTTCCACAAGATGATCCGGACTGGCCTGTTTACGGCGGCTGGCGGACTATGCTTCACCTATATATAAATAAACCAGTTGAATGGGGAGAACCTGGTGAATGGGGCTCAAGTCCGGTAAACTTTGACAGTACAATAGGACCGGATAAATCTGCCTCTACTGTTACTGAAGCAGAATCCGCCGGGAAGGGATCAAGCATGACAGTTCAATTAGATAAGGGTGATTATGTAATCCTTTTGGTCTATGACGGTTCGGACTATTACTTCGATAACAGTGGAACGGTAAGGGTACGCATTACCAGATTATAGAAGTTAAAAAGATATACCAAGGCGGATTATTTTAAACATTACCGGGGAAGTTTAGAATAATAAATCTTGTTAATATTTACTGTTATTCTTTAATATTGTAATAAATTTCTCTACCAGTTTTGGATCAAACTGGGTACCGCTGCATTTATCCAGTTCTTTTATAGCTGCATTCTTGCTGACAGCTTTTTTATGGGGCCTTCCTGTTACCATAGCTTCATAGGCATCTACTATTGCGATTATCCTTGAGAGAATAGGGATATCTTCTCCCTTTAATCCCTGAGGATAACCGGTTCCATTCCACCATTCATGAGCGGTCAAGATATATTCTGCAATACTCGAGAGCTGATGCGATGCAAGTGCAATTCGGTATCCAATTTCAGGATGACGTTTTATGGTTTCCCATTCTCTTTTGCTCAGGTTTTCTTTTTTATTTAATATAATATCGAGTATCGCTACTTTTCCTATATCATAAATAGACGCCAGAAGGGACAATTCATCCATTTCGTTTTTAGGCAGTTTTGCGGATCTTGCCAATTCTAAAGCCATTTCTCTTACTTTTTCAGTGTGTCTTTCAGTCTTGACGCTCTTCTCGAACAGGGTTTTCTCAAGCGATGATATTATCGAACTTATTATACTCTTGGAATCCACAAGCTTATGCCTGTACATATTATCTTCTGCTTTCTTGATCACTTTCGCAAAATCCTGGTAATTTTTATTTTTAGTCGACACCCCCAAGGATATGCTTAACGGTATTTTGCTTCCTCTGCTTTTGTTGCTTTTATGTTTTACCCTTTTAACAATCTCCGATAAAATATCTTCATCTGTTTTGGGAAGCAGTATAGAGAATTCATCTCCTCCCCACCTGGCAACTATGTCCTCTGCCCTGCAGCATTTTCTAAGGACCTCCGCACAACCCTTAAGGATCTTGTCCCCTTCCTTATGTCCGAATGCATCATTGATCAGCTTCAACCCATTGACATCGCCGATAATAACACTCAGCGGCAGTTGCCTCCTGGTATCAAGCCTTTTTAACTCTTCTTCGAAATACGCTCTGTTGTATAAGTCGGTAAGCTTGTCATGAAAAGACATATAAGACAGCCGTTCCTCTATCTTTTTCCTTCCTGATATATCACGCATGATCCCTTCTACAGCAGTAAGTTTTCCTTTCTGGTTAAAAAACGGAGTTATTATTCCTTCATACCATATTGCCCTGCCGTTTTTGTGAATATACCTGATTTCTATGGGTCTTGAATATTTAAAACTGCCGTAAAGTACTTTCTTAAAGGTATTTCTGTCTTCCATATGGATAATCTTATATATGAATTTCGGGTCAGCGTAATGCTGTTCAGGAGTATAACCAAGATTTCTTTTTACTGAAGGACTGACATACTCATATCCCGGTGTAGGTGTCAACCTATATCTAAATATTATATCCGGAATATTTTCTATAAGTGACTTATAATATCTTTCGTTTTCTTTAATTTTTCTTAAGGCTTCTTCCTGCTTTATTTTTTGTTTCACCTTTAGATTTCCCCTTTCATAAGCGATACCTCGCCGGAAAGCTTGCTTCTTGATATATAATTGTCAGCACCTTCTTTAATTAAAGATACTGCATTCTCCTCACCTATTGAATCCGAAACAACTATAAATGGGATAATGGGATTGCTTTTTTTAATCATGCTTATTGCATCCATAAGCTTTTCATCATACTGCTTATAGTCAGCCATTATAACATCCCATTTTTCTTTACCTGCAGATTCAGCCGCACTTTTATAACCGCTTACTATTTTATATTCTGGATCATAACCTTTGCGCTTTATCTCATTTAATAGTGTTTGGATTTTATTTTTTGATTTTGCGATTATCAGTATCCTGATATCTTTATCTACTTTAGTTGTAATATCTTTTGGCATTTTTTATATATGCTTTTTGTTAATTATATACCAAATGTTTTAATAATTCATTAATTGGATCTTCTTTTTTCTTCCACCTTCATCCCTAATATTATACTTTCTACCAATAAGTTGATAAAATTGTCAACTTAATATCAATCAAAAAACTTATAGAACTTCCTTTAATAATATATTATTAATAGAAATTAAAATTTAAAAATGCTTTATATTTATGATTTATTCCAGTCAAAATTTTGGTGCAGCTTTAAAAGAAATAATAGAAAAAAAGAAAATAAAACTCAGAAGCCTGGGTAATAAGACAAATCTAAACTACAGTTATTTCAGTAAATTAAAGAAAAGAAAAAATTGTCCCCCTGTTAAAACCATAGAGCTGATTTCCAAAGGATTGGGCATACCTCCCGAATACTTTTTAGAATACAGGATTTACAATGTTATTAAATTTCTTAAAAAAAATCCCCAGCTTATCGATGCGACCCTTGATTATATCAAAAACCTTTCCGGCAAAGACAGACTAAAAGTAGCAGAAAGAAAAAAACCGTTCACAAAGGATTAAAATTATTATATTGTTACTTTGTCACCCCTATCTAATTTGATATGAAACTTTTAGATATCGAGAAATCACTATATAAGATCTTAGATAAATGCGTTATATGCCCGCACATGTGTAAAGTCAACAGAAGACTTGATGAGAAAGGTTTCTGCAGCGCAGGATACAAACCGGTAATATCGTCAGCAATGCCCCACCACGGGGAGGAACCTCCCATATCGGGGAGCAGAGGTTCAGGAACCATATTCTTTTCCTACTGCAACATGAAATGCGTATACTGCCAGAACTATCAGATAAGCCAGGAATATGAAGGAACAGAAAACAGTACAGACAGACTGGCAGACAGCATGATAATGCTGCAAAAATCAGGCTGTCATAATATTAATTTCGTTTCTCCTACTATATGGATACCTCAGATAGTAAAATCACTCTCTTCCGCCAGAAGCAAGGGCCTTTCTGTTCCTGCAGTATTTAATACCGGAGGTTACGACAATCCGAGGATAATAAAAATGCTGGACAGCATCATTGATATTTATATGCCGGATATGAGGTACAGCAGTGATTATATGGCTAAAAAATACTCGATGGTCGAAGATTATATGCTGTATAACCGTCAGTCGGTCAAAGAGATGTACAGACAGGTGGGAGGATTAAAACTTGACAATGAAGGAGTGGCTTTAAAAGGACTGCTTATAAGACTTCTTGTCTTACCTTATAATATAGGCGGAGTAAAAGAAACCTTAGATTTCATTAAATCAGAACTATCCACCGATGTTTACTTGAGTATTATGGCTCAGTATCACCCCACCTACAATGCATTTGAATATCCCAGACTGAGTAGAAGAATCACTGCCAAAGAATATCTAGAAGTAGTAAGATATGCTGAAAAAAAAGGTTTTAGTTTCGGATGGACTCAGGACCACATATCGCCGTGCAACAAAGAAGAACCGTTCTTACCAGATTTTAAAGATAAAAACATATTTAAATACTATAAAAAGTAGCTGCTACTTTCTTTTTCTTTTCCAGTCTTTGAGTTCTTTCAATGAGAGTGTATTTAAAACATCTTTTTTTTCAAGTCCTGCCCTTCTGGCAATATCTACTCCAAGCCTTATCATATCCATATTATTGGGCCGGTGAGCATCAGTATTTATAATCACCTTTCCGCCCATATCTCTTACTTTTCTGGCGTTCTCCTCGTCGAGATCAAGTCTCAGAAAATAGGAATTTATTTCCAGAGCTTTACCGTTTTCGGCTGCTGCCGATATCAGTCTGTTAATATCAATAAAATAAGGTGCTCTGTCCCCGAATATCTCACCTGTCGGGTGGGCAATGAAATCAATATATTTATTCTCAACAGCACTTATACTTCCAGCAGTATTTTCGGCTTCCGTATTTAAAAAGGATGAATGAAGGGAACCTATAGCAATATCCAGCTTCTTTATAATATCATCAGTGTAATCCAACCTACCTGCTTTTCTAATATCGATTTCCGAACCCATTAAAATCTCAAAGTCGTGGTGTTTTGACTTTTGTTTATGTATATATTCCATTTTTTCCTGTATCTTTCCCGTATCTATTCCCCTGCCATAAAGATTGCTTACTGAGTGGTCGGAGATTGCAAGATATTCATAATTGAACTTCTTTATCCTCTTAATCATATCATCCAGGTTTATAAGTCCGTCACTCCAGGTTGAATGGACATGCAGATCACCTTTTATATCTTCCATACTTATAATAGTCGGAAGCAGATTTTTCCCCGCAAGCTCTATTTCTCCCCGGTCCTCTCTTAGTTCCGGAGGTATATACTGTAGATCAAGCTCTCCGTAAATTTCCCGTTCATGATCCGTAAAATCTGGCTGAATATTATTTTTTATCCTATCTCTTCCTGCTCTTATGGGAATATGGGCCACTATCCCCGCTTTTTTTAAATATCCCTTCTTCCCGGCTAATCCTTCAAGCTTCTCTATATGTTTTTTACTCCCGGTTGTATACAGTACATCTACCGCCAAATTTTTGCGGCCGCTTATAATAAATTCGACCTCTATCCCAAAAACAGTTTCAAATGCAGCACTTATGCTTTCCTCTCTTATGTCTTTTTTGGCCATCTTCTTTGCAAAATCAAGCGACCGGATATTTTCAAGCAGGCTTTCACTCCTTGCAAAGTCATATTTAGTGTTATTAAAAACAGGCAGGATGAGTATATCTATATCCCTTACCGTAGACTTCTTTCTTCTTAGTGAACCTACTACTACTGCTGCCTCGACGTCTTTTAATTTTCCAAGACTGTTTTTTATCTTATCCATATAAAACTCTACCTGCCATCTTGGAAACCTGCCTCTTATACTTTCCAGATAATCTATAGACTTTTTAAGCCTCTGTACGTAAAATTTGCCGCCCCTGCCTTTAAATAAATCAATCCCTTGTAAAAAATCTGAAAACCTCCGGCTGTCAGTCAGACTGTCCTTTAATTCTTCAAGGCTCTTTATATTAAGAGCATCATAAATTTTAAATATCCTCTTTTTACCGAGACCGCTTACTCTTATAAATCTTATCATTTCTCTAGAGTATCCCGACCTTAGTTCTTCATACAACCTGATCTTTCCTGTATTAATATACTCCTTTACCAGCATACAGGCTGATTCCTCCATACCTGCCAGTTCTTTAAGTTTTGTACCTGCATTGATTTTTTCGATGATCTCCGGATCATCTCTAAGCGTTCTCGACGCAGTTATGAATTTTACTGGTATATTCCTGTCTTTTGAGTCAGCTTTTTTAATTTCTGCAATATCCATAAGGATATTTGCCAGCTTTAAATTAATCATCTTATAATGTTTTCTATGCTATAATTATTTTTTATAAATACCTAAAACAGCTTATTATATTATAAAATAATATAAGTTATGAAAAGTCCGAATAATGACTCAAATCCCATAGACATTCAAAAATATCAATCACTGAGAGAAAATATGATTCAGGACCAGATAATATCCCGCGGGATCAAAGACAAAAAAGTCCTTGATGCCTTGAGAAAAGTACCCAGGCATATTTTCGTAGATGAATCATATAAAGACTCTGCTTATAATGACAGACCCCTTCCAATCGGATACGGGCAGACAATATCGCAGCCTTATATAGTTGCACTTATGACCGAAAGTCTGAACCTGTCCGGAAATGAAAAAGTTTTAGAAATCGGTACCGGCTCCGGCTATCAGGTTGCAGTCCTTGCGGAAATATCAAAGGAAATCTATACCGTAGAAATAGTAACTCCCCTGTACAGAAAGAATAAGAAACTTCTTAAAAAATATAAAAATATAAAAATGAGCAATCACGATGGTTACCTTGGATGGAAAGAACATTCACCATATGACAGAATAATAGTGACTGCAGCACCCGACCACATCCCTCAACCGTATATTGAGCAGCTCAAAGACGGCGGGATAATGGTAATTCCCGTAGGCCCTTCAAGCTGGAACCAGATACTCTATAAGGTAACAAAGAACGGCAACAAAATCAAAAAGATAAGTTTATGTGATGTGGCTTTTGTACCCCTGATCAGAAATTAGATAAGGATGCATAAGCATTTTATCTTTTTATATCACCTTTTATACCTATCTCTACATTTTTAACAGGTATTTTTTTACCCGAAATTTTTACTGCATCCTCCACAAGCTTGGCCAGTCCAAAACAGCAGGGGACCTCCATATAGGCAACAGTTACTGAATTAATTTTATTATTCTTAAGTATATCTGATATTTTGTCCCTGTATAAGACCGCATCATCAAGTTTTGGGCACCCTATAAGCAAGATCTTACCTTTAAGCAGGCTGCTATGAAAGTCAGCATAAGAAAATGGGACACAATCAGCACACACCAGAAGATCCGCATTATCAAAATATGGAGCATCTTTAGGAACCAGCATTATCTGAACCGGCCACTGCCTCAACTGCGACTTTTCTTCTGATATGGGACTGCTGATACCTGTTTCTGTCTCTTCTTTGCTCCTGTCTAAAAGCTTTAAACTTGGACACCGGGGGTGCTGATCTGGCTGCTTTTCTTCAGCATCCTCTTTTTCAGATTCTTCAGGGTTTTCTATCCCATTCTCATTAAGATATTCCACTGCCTGATTGTAGTATTCAATCTGATTATGGCTCCTTAGATGCCTGAGGTGTGCCTTTATAACATTCTTCCCCTTTTTTACGATGTTTTCCATAACTTTTTTTTCATCATACTTTTCCGCTTCCCTTTCAACAATAGATATGGCTCCCTCGGGACATTCCCCCATGCACGCTCCAAGACCGTCGCAAAAGAGGTCGCTTATAAGCCTTGCCTTGCCGTCTATGATCTGAAGCGCTCCCTCGGGACAGTTAGGTATGCATAACGCGCATCCTGTACATTTATTCTCATCTATTTCTATTACTTTCCTTTTTGCCATCTTATCTGTTTCCCTTCTATATAAATATTTCTAATTTTAAAATTAAAATATGCCTCAGACTAGAGCTTCTGATACTGTATATCCTAAATCCTAAAAAGATTTCTTACACTTATTTTCCATAATTATTGGTTATTCTAACCCAACTTATTTTGGTATACAATACATATAAAAAACTGGATAAGTATATTATAAAAGAATAATAAATCTTACCGTATTATGAGGACAGGAACTATAAATCTTCCCCTGCACAGAGGAAAGGCGCCATACTGGTTATTTTCCAGGATGAAAAATCTCTCAAGAGAGATAATCTCAATAATTGTCTCCGAATACGGCGCCAGAGAGATACTCTTAAGGCTTTCCGATCCCTTATGGTTTCAGGCCTTCGGATGCGTCCTGGGATTTGACTGGCACTCCAGCGGTGTCACCACCACAGTCTGCGGGGCTTTAAAAGAATCAATAAAAGGCCTGGAAAAAGATCTGGGCTTTTTTGTAGCCGGTGGTAAAGGCGGTACTTCCAGAAAGACTCCGGCCGAAATTGATAATGCTGCAAATCTTATGGGAAAGGACTTTAAAAATCTAATATACAGCAGCAAAATAGTTGCAAAAGTCGATAGTAATGCCCTGCAGGACGGCTATCAGCTTTACCATCACTGCTTCATTTTTACCAAAGACGGGAGTGTGTGGTCTGTAATACAGCAAGGTATGAATGAAGAAAACAGAATGGCAAGGAGATACCACTGGACATCGGAAGGTCTGGAAAGTTATATCTGTGAACCACATAAAGCCATATGCTGTGATAAAAAAGACAAAGTAATAAACCTTACAGCCGCAGAGAGTGGAGAGGCAAGAAAAACAGTATCCCTGCTTTCCTGTGAAAAACCGAAAAACATCATAGAAGATCTAAAAAAAGTAAAAAACCATAATGAAAAAAGCTATAATCTTCCCAGAAGACATCACATAAGACTTGATGATATGGACTTAAAAAGACTGGAGAAGATCTTCACCTCCACATACCAGAGGAAGCCTGAAAATTTTGAGAGGCTTCTTTCACTGCCGGGTGTGGGTCCAAAGACAATAAGGGCATTGGCCCTTATCTCGGAACTGATATACGGAGTAAAGTACAGCATAAAAGACCCTGTAAGATTCAGTTTCGCTCACGGAGGTAAAGACGGTATACCCTACCCGGTCGACAGGGAAAACTATAATCGTTCTATTGAGATTTTACACAAAGCAGTCAAAGATAGTAAAATTGGCAGGACAGATAAAATAAAAGCAATAAAAAGACTTTCTTACTTTTATGGATAAGGAAGAAATAATAAAAATTCTAAAAGAGATAAGTGTCCTTCTGGAATTAAAAGACGAAAATCCCTTTAAAATAAGAGCATACCAGAATTCAGCCCGTGCCCTGGAGGTATCGGATATCGAACTGGGAAAGGACACTAAAATTGAAGATCTCACAGGCATAAAAGGAATAGGCTCTCATACTGCAGAAAAGATAAAAATGCTTATCGATAACGGAAGCCTTAAATATTACAAAGACCTCAAGGAATCCGTACCGCCAGGACTGGCCGAAATGCTTGCAATACCTACAATGGGGCCTAAAAAAATAAAATATCTATTTGACAACCTGGGCATAAGCAATATAGGAGAGCTTGAATATGCCTGTATAGAGAACAGGCTTGTAGATCTGCCCAATTTCGGTAAAAAAACCCAGGAAAATATCTTAAAAGGGATCGAAGTCTTAAAAAAATTCAAGGGTAAATTTCTTTATGCTAAGATCATAGAAGAAGCCGAGAAAATATGTAAAAAAATAGAAAACTTTAAACATGTCAAAAGAGCGAGCTTAGGAGGAAGCGTCCGTAGGAAAAAGGAAGTGGTAAAAGATATAGATATAGTGGCAAGCACTGATGAACCGGAAAAAGTAATGGATTTCTTTACCGCCATGGAAGAAGCTGAAGATGTGATCGCAAAAGGCGATACCAAGTCAAGTATCAGGCTAAAATCCGGGATCAATGTAGATATAAGGACCGTGGAAGACTATCAGTATCCCTATGCCCTCCATCACTTTACGGGAAGCAAGGAACATAATACAGCTATGAGGACGTCAGCTAAAAAAGATAATATAAAGATGAATGAATACGGGCTTTTTAAAAACGGCAGTCTTGTTAAATGTAAAGATGAAAGTGAAATCTTCGGGTTTTTTTCAATGGACTACATACCTCCCGAATTGCGTGAAAACTTTGGAGAAATAGAAGCGGCAAAAAACAAGACTCTCCCCAAATTGATAGAGGAAAAGGACATAAAGGGGATATTCCATATCCACACGACATACAGCGATGGAAACATCAGTATAGAACAAGTTCACGAACACCTGATAAAATCAGGCCTCCAGTATGTAGGAATAAGTGACCACAGCAAGACTGCTTCGTACGCAGGAGGACTGAAAAATGATGATTTAGAACTTTACTTCAAAGAAATAGATACGCTAAATCAGAAATACCCCGATTTTAAAATATTTAAAGGAATTGAATCTGATATACTGCTTGACGGAAGCCTTGACTATAGCGATGATATCTTATCTAAATTTGATTTTATTATTGCCGCTATCCACTCCAGTTTTAATCTCAGTGAAGAACAGATGACAAAGAGGATCATAAAAGCTATTGAAAATAAATTTACCACCATGATAGCACATCCTACCGGAAGGCTTCTCCTTGCAAGAGACGCCTATAAAGTAGATATAATAAGGGTAATAAATGCAGCAGCAGAAAATAATGTGGATATTGAGCTTAATGCCAGTCCCTTCAGGCTGGATCTTGACTGGAGGATATGCAAGTATGCAAAAGAAAAGAAAGTAAAAATCTTTATAAATCCCGATGCGCACAGTCTTAATGATCTATCGGATTATAAATTCGGGGTGAATATCGCCAGGAAAGGCTGGCTTGAAAAAGAAGATGTTCCCAATACTTTTTCAACAGAAAAGATTGATGAATATTTAAAAAGCAAAAGGGCAAAATAATAGTCAGTTCATAAAAGTAATTGCTCAGAAATATGAAATATAAAAGGAGAATTAAAAAAAGGGGCCGAATCCATCAGGCGGTATTCGAACCTGCGGTAAAAAATATAAAAAAAATAGTCAGTATTCTAAATAAGGAATATCCTGAGGCTGCCGCCACTTCACTTAAGAACAGAAATGCCTTTCAGCTTCTTATCGCCACTATTCTTTCTGCACAGAGTACCGACAAACTGGTAAACAAAGTAACACTAAAGCTTTTTAAAAAATACAGGAAACCCGTGGATTTTGCCAATGCCGATTTAATCCAGCTTCAGGAGGATATAAGATCAACAGGCTTCTTTAGAAACAAGGCAAAAAGTATAATCAACTGCTCAAAGGATATAGTAACCAGGTTTGGAGGTAAGATACCCGATAATATTGAGGACCTTACTTCTCTGCACGGTGTCGGAAGAAAAACTGCTAATGTGGTGCTGGCAAATAAATTTGGCGCACAGGCCATAATAGTCGATACCCATGTACTAAGGATCTCAAACAGACTGGGACTAACTATAAACTCAGACCCTGTAAAAATCGAGTTTGATCTTATGAAAATAATCCCCAAAAACAGCTGGAGTATTTATTCACACAGGATAATCGCACATGGAAGGACAATCTGTCTTGCCAAGAAGCCTAAATGTCCTGCCTGCAGGCTTTTACCGTACTGCAGATATGGTCAGGAAAATGCATAGGTCCTTTACCTGTACAGCAGTGCATAGAGGCTTATGTCTTTTTTAGGATTAAAAACATTCTTTCCCCCCGGCCCTAAAAATTCGATTTTCCTAAATCCGGAATTTTTTGCCATTTTTAAAAATAGATTTATCTTTAAGGTACAGAGAAAAGATGAGTTTATAAAAAAATCCTCTGCTTTACCATCAGAAATTACAGTTATTATAAAGTCCACCCTGGTCTTTATCTTTCCATATTCGAAGTGCTTGATAAAAATATAGGTCTTTCCATCCTTTTTAAATACTTTCGGCGGATAAAACCTGTTTTTTTCCATAACATTAGAATTAAAATTTAAGAACTGGGCTACAGCCAGGCCGTTTACTGCCAGCTTCCTTCTTATTTTCTTAAGAGCATTCTTTACACTCCTTCGATCTCCTAAAATAGGCAGGGTATTACCCAGAGTAGTTATAAGGTCAAAATTCTCGAATTGGATGTTACCCAGCCCTTCAAACCCTTCCTTAATCAAAGTAACATTTGGTGATCGTACTATATTTTCAGCTGCATAATCTATGCTTTCTCCTGAAGGGTCTATTGCTACGACCTTATCTGCATAACCTGAAAAAAGCTGAGCGTGATGCCCGGTGCCGCATCCTATATCAAGAACACTTTTGATATCGTTTTCCCTGAATATTTTGGAAAAGAAATCCTTTTCCTTTTTAAGCCTTCCTTCCCAATTTACCTGAAGGTCATAGAACTCAGGACTGAAATTAAAATTCTTTTTCATTGAAAATCCCTAAAAAATGAACACCCCATTTAACTTTTATAATAAAACTTACAATACCATAGCAGATAGAACCCGGGCTTGCAATAAAGTCAAATTTCAATATTAAAATCAGGAAAACATCTGGACTTAGCTCTAGATTAAAGTATATTATATATAATGTATAGCCAGTTTAAAGGCAATTCTCCTTGGGCCAGGAGTATTATATTTTAATCTAGATCAGCAGAAATGAAAATAGCAGTCACAGCAGATGTGCATCTAAAAACAAAAGAAAAATCTCCCGAGAGATGGAATACATTAACAGATATTCTAAATAAAATGCTCTCCGAAGATATAAAGACACTTATAATAGCAGGTGATCTTTTTAATGAAGAAAGCCGGAATTATTCTGATTTTGACCAGTTCTGTAAAAATACAAAATATACTAAAGAAAATATTAAATTTTATATAATCCCTGGAAATCATGACCTATCCATCAGCCAGAAAGACTTTACTTCAAATAATATAAGGATTTTCAGCAAAACTGAAATCATCGGATTCGGAGAGCAGCCAGCTGCCTTTCTCTTTATACCTTACCAGCCTGCAAAGTCTATGGGAGAAGCTGTAGCAGAATACATGAAAAATCCGCCCGGACCTTTTATACTGATCGGTCACGGTGACTATACGGCCGGCCTCCGCTATCCAAATCCTTATGAACCGGGCATTTATATGCCGCTTACAAGGAATGATATCCAGTACTATGATCCTGCCAAAGTAATACTGGGCCACATACATAGAAAGATGAATCTAGGTAAGGTCTATTATCCCGGATCACCCTGCGGTCTAAATATAAATGAAACCGGTAAAAGGAGCTTTTTGATAATAGACACAAACAGTTTTGATATAACTGAAAGAGCAATAGACACTGACGTTATATTTTTTAATGAAACTCTGGTTTCTATTCCTACCGCAAGTGAATTTGAATATTTGGAAAGAAAGATACTGGAAATGGTAAGAAAATGGAATATAAATAAAAATGACGTACCAAAGGTTCAAGTGCGCCTAAAAGTAAAAGGATATACATCTGATAAAAGTAAGCTTCTTGAAATAATTAAAAAAACATTTAAAGATTTTACTTTTTACAACAATGAAGACCCCGACCTTACCGAGGTATCGGTATTTGATGATCCGGAGAGAACAGCCATTGTGGAGAAAACAAGGGAAGAAATCGAAAGACTCAAATTTGATGATGAAATCACCTCAAGGGAAGATATCCTGGAAAAAGCTCTTCATATAATCTTAAAAGAATAACATCGTTATAGAAGTTAAGGATTTATGGGAATAAAAATTGATAAAATATCAGTAAAAGAACTGGGGCCAATCAAGAGTTTTACAGGCAGATTCGGGATATTTAATCTCATATATAGTATAAATGAGAAAGGAAAGACATTTCTTACCGAATTTATAATCCGTTCTTTATTCAAGAATATCAGCAGGTGGAGCCATTTAAGAAAAGGAGGAAAGGGAAAGGTTACTATAAGCGGCCTTGAAGAAAAGGCAGTTGATTTCTCTCCTGCCTGCCTTAAAAAATTGGAGGATTACTGGTCAGGCAGTGAAAAAGGGCTCCCTGTATCTATGGCAAAACTATTAATAGTAAAGGGCGGAGAAGCCGGGATAGAAGACGGCGAAGGCATAAGCAAATTTTTAATAAAAGAAGTATTATCCGGCATAAATATATTGGACAGGATCGACAGTGACACCAATATCTCAAAAACTGTAAAATCGGCAGAGATTGAAGGCAGCCGGATTATTATTGCCCAGCGCGGTGAAGGAAAGCAGTACAGCGATATAAGGTATGAACTGGATAGCATTGAGAGGTTGTTTGAAGAAATAGAATCAGAATACACCCGGGGGATACTGAAAACCTTCAGAATGGAAGAAGAGGCTCTGGAAGATAAGCTGACACATCTTAACAGAGCAAAAAGGCACCAGGCTTACCTGTTCTCGGAAAGAATTAAAAAATTATACGCAGAGTTAAAAAATATTCCCGAGGATGAATTAAGAAGGACAGAAACCGATCTCTTCCTCTATAGAGATAAAAAAGAATCTTACAGACAGCTGGAAGAGAAATATAAAACCGCCCTCAAAGAAAGTAAAGACCTTAAGTGGCTGGAAAGCGCCCTGCACTATTACAGGGATATGTCTTCAAAAAACATAAAAAGACCTGGAAAGTCCATGCTTGCTATATGCGACATTTTAGTGGCAGCCGGTACGGCCTCAGTAGTCTTATTTTTCTTGAATCAGAAATTCTTTAATGTTCCACAGATCATATTTTTAATTGCCGTATGTTTTTTCTTTTTGGCCTCAACTGTATCCTTTCTTGTATATATCAAAAAACTCCACAACTTTTCAAAACAGGCGGTACAGAGTGAGGAACTGGGTAAAATCAGGGAAGAATTTAAAAACAGGACCGGTAAAGAACTTTCAGATATCGCTCTTCTTGAATCAACTATAAACAGGCAGAGGGAATCAAGCAGCAGGTCAAGTGCAATAGAAGAACAAATTGATATTCTTAGTAATGAGCTTAAGGAACTTCGCCTTTCAATAAGCCGGAAAATAACAGTTTTTACCGGAAAGGAAATCAGTGAGCAGAGCTGGGACACAGTAGTTATGGATCTTAAGCAAAATAATAAAAATCTGGAAGACCAAATAGATAAGGAAAAGGATGAACTGCATGAACTTAGGATACCTGAAACAGATTACCTTTCAGAAGGTACAGAAATCAAATACAGCCAGCAGGAATATGAAGAAATCCAGTCAAAACTAGCGCAGATTCGGGAAGAAATAGAAAGCCATGAAGCCAAAATACAAAAATTGAAATACAGGATCTGTGAAAAGACCAAAGACGATCCCAGTATCGGCTGGGAAGAGCTTCTTGAAAATCTCCGGGAAAAAAGACATAGTGTACAAAATGAACTAAGAGAAGTCACAGCCGGCATCGTAGCGGGTTTCAGCGTTCATAAAATAATCTCTAAACTGCGCCAGGAAGAAGATGTCAAAATACAGGAAGGGCTGCAGTCCCAGGTAGTCCTGGGTCCCTTAAAAGCCATTACTCAAAGATACAGCAAACTCGCACTTGATGACAGCAGGCTTATTGTTTCTGACCAGTATGATGATTTTAATATAGGAGAGCTGAGCACCGGAGCCACGGAACAGGTAATGCTGGCACTTAGAATCGGATTTACATCAAAACTGCTGGGAGAAGATACCCTCTTTTTAATCCTTGATGATGCGTTTCAGCATTCGGACTGGCAAAAGAGGAAGATCCTTATAGACAAATTAGCAGAAATCTCAAAAAAAGGGTGGCAGATAATCTATCTTACTATGGATGACCACATAAAAGAGCTGTTTGATAAAGCCGGTAGGACTTTCAAAGAAGGCAAATACAGCAGCTTTACCCTATAGCCCTCCGCTTTTAACATGTCAGATGGAAAGCGCATATGACTCTGTCTTTTTTTTGAAGCTTATTATATTCTCTTACTGCTTCATCAGTCTTTTTGATAATATATTTAATGCCGATAGAATTTAATTTTTCCACTACTCTGTTGTCGACCTTCATAAGTCCTGACTTACCCGTACCTACTATAAGCACTTCAGGGTCATACTCTAATATTTCCCCTATATCTTCTTCTGAAAGAAGATGACCACTCTTCCGCCACCAATTAGGATTGACTCTATCAGGATAGATTATTACATCTGAGCGGTAGGTTTTGCCATCTATAGTTATACTTCCAAAACTGTATGAATTTATGATCATAACTCAGGTATTCTCTACGCACCTGTAATATTGCAGGTTATAAAAAAGGAAGCCTGTCTTTTTTTAAGAAAGCTACTGCCTGGCTGGATGCTACTACCTTATTTGAGCCATTTTTTACCGTTACATTATAGGTAGCTACTGTATTCCCCCTGCTGACCTCTTTTGCTTCAGCTCTGAGTATGTCTCCCGTCATGGAGGGCCTTATATAATTTATATTGATATCCAGTGCCACGGCAATCGTACCATAGGAGTTTGCTGCAGAACCAAAAGCCACATCCATCAGTGAAAAAACAGCTCCCCCGTGAGTAATAGAAAAGATATTTTCATATTTCTTCAATGCCTTCATCTCTACAAGACTATAACCCTGTTTTAGTTCTATTACTTTAATGCCAAAAAGCTTTACATAGGGTTCTTTTTCAATATTTTTTTTAATCTTTTCCAGTAATTGCTCGCTCATGATTTATTTACTTCTTAGCTACTAGTTTTTTCCTTTTCAGGTTTTTCCTCTCCCGTATTCTTTTTTCCTTTTTATAAATATTGGAAAGTTTAATAAGTCTGTTATGAGGACAGGCTTTAATGCATTCCCCGCACAGGGTGCATTTTGAAAAATCGAATTCCGGCACGGCTTTCTCTTCATTCCATATTATAGCCCCGTTTTCGCAGGCCTTGAAACATTTTCTGCAGTGCAGGCAGCCTTCATCACACTTTTCTCTTCCTGGTATATTCCTTAAAGACCTATAACTACATGAATATACTATATTAGCATTTGCAGAGACCAGATGGATTATTCCTTTGGGGCACTTGGCTACGCACAGGCCGCACCCTGTACACTTATCCGGGTTTATTACAGCCACCTTCCTTTTCTCATCAATGGATATGGCATCATTGGGACATACTGCCACACAATCACCTAATCCAAGGCAGCCATATGGACATCTCTTATAACCTCCAAGCAGATTGGTTGCAGCCCTGCATGTTTTTATACCTGAGTAATCCCCTATTACTCCGGAATTTCCATAACAGTGTACTACTGCCTTTTTGTTTATCTTGGAAGGATCTACTTCAATATCTAGTACGTTTTCCAGTCCTTTTAGCATATCAGGTTCCTGGAGTACAGTAGCACATGTACTTGTAAAAAATTTATTCTTATCTTTTGCCAGTTCCTGTGCATAGGCAAAACACCCCGGAAACCCGCAGGCACCGCAATTCATACCGGGAAGGTGTTCTGCAATTTCCTCAGCCTTCCTCAGTGTTTCTGCCTCTTTAGGGAGAAACCTGTTTGCCAGAAAAATCAATATTCCACATATAATCCCTATCGAGCTTAAAATTAAAATAATAAGTCCAGTATTCATAATGACCTTAAATTCTTATAATATTTTTAATCTTATACCATCCCATTGAATCCTATAAAAGCCAGCGCCAGAAGCGCTGCAGTTATAAAGGCAACCGGAAGCCCTTTCATAGACTTGGGGCTATCTGCAAGGTCGAGCTTTTCTCTTATACCCGACATTATAATAAGTACAAGGGTAAAACCGATCCCTGCACCTAAAGCACTTACTACACTTTCCAGAATGGAATAGTTCTCTGCTGCATTTATAAGAGTTATACCCAGCACTGCGCAGTTAGTAGTTATCAAAGGCAGATAAATCCCGAGTGCTTTATATAATACTATATTGGTCCTCCTTATGGTAATCTCTACTATCTGGACAAGGGACGCTATTACCAGAATATATATCACGATATTCATAAACTCAACATTATATGGTACCAGTATATAGTTATAAATCACCGAGGTAGAAGCAGATGCAATAAGCATGACCAATGTTACTGCTATACCCATGCTGAAAGCGTTGGACAATTTTTTGGATACCCCAAAAAACGGGCACAGTCCCAGAAATTTAGCCAGAACCATATTATTTACAAGGACCATTGCAATAATTATGGTAAAAAGATTACTCACCTTTTATCACTCCCATCCACCTGAACAGTGCCAGCAGGCTCCCTATCACCAGAAAAGCTCCCGGAGGCGAAATAAAAAATGTCAACGGGTGTGCAGCCAAACCTGGCAGTTTAAACAGCTCCCTTCCGAATATTCCCAGGCTTCCAGTGCCTAAGATTTCCCTTATAAAAGAAATTATTATAAGAGCAACTGTAAACCCTATCCCGATTCCCACCGCATCTGCAATGGAATACAATACTGGATTTTTAGAGGCAAATACTTCTGCACGTCCTAAAATAATACAGTTTACTACAATCAACGGAAGATAAATTCCAAGTGATTTATGAAGCGGAGGCAAATATGCCTCAAACACCAGACTTAGAATAGTAACAAATGTGGCTATTACGACTATAAAGACCGGAATTCTTACCAGGCCTGGCGTAGCATTCCTGATGCTTGCAATTATAATATTCGAACAGAGCAGGACAAATATGACACCTGCACCCATACCCAGAGCATTAGTGACCGAATTTGTAATTGCCAGAGTAGGACAGAGTCCCAGGGTAAGTATGAACACTGGATTCGATATGATAATACCCTTGGCAAATTCCTTCCAGAAACTGCCGCTGTCTTTCTTTTTTATCCCGCAATCGCTCTCATTTTTATTTTTACTCACTTTTATCTTCTCTTCCTTTTATAACCAAAATCTCCAAAATTTAATTCTGGAGACTATTTATTATTTCACTTATCTTCTCCCTGACAGCGTCGACTACAGCTCTTGAGCTTATTGTAGCTCCAGTAATCGCATCTATCTTACCATTGTCTGCCCTAAGGGCTACTTCACCAGCAGATAACCCTTTAAACTGATCAGTAAAAGTGCTTTCGGTTATTCTGGCACCAAGACCGGGAGTCTCAGTCTGTGAAAGTATTGATATGTCTTTTATGTTAAAATCATTGTCCAACCCGACCAGAATGTCAATATTGCCGCCATAGCCGCTTCCGCTTGCTAAAAAAGCATATCCTGCTTTCTCACTGTCCTGATATATTATATATACTTCGCCGTCAATTTTATACTCGCTCATCTCAGGAAAGATTTCTTCCAGAGTATTTTTAATTTCTTCACTCCGCCTGCTTTCCACTACAGGTGAAGTCACATTATTTAGAGCTGTCAGCAGTGCAATAGATACAGTCACAATCACTGCCAGAAAAACAACCGGGTATGCTCTATTTGATAAAATCTTATTACGCATTTTTCTTCTTGTAAAAGCCAAATGGTTTTACTTTAACATATTTATCTATTAAAGGGGTAAAGGCGTTCATAATAAGTATGGAAAAACATACCCCTTCAGGCATGCTGCTGAAATTTCTTATAAGTACGGTCAGTATTCCCAGACCTACCCCAAAAATTATCCTCCCATTTCCCGTAACCGGTGATGTAACATAATCAGTAGCCATAAAAAAGGCACCAATCATAAGGCCCCCGGCCAGAATCTGGAACAGTACATCTTTCCCCATCAGAAAAGAACCCAGTGCCACTGTTCCTATATAAAATACCGGAATCCTCCAGTCTGTTATACGGAATATAAAAAGTACCGCCGCCCCTATCAATATAAGCATTGCCGAAGTCTCTCCCAGAGAACCTCCTGTATTTCCAAAAAATAGATCTTTGTATAAAGACAGCTTATTAGAAAGATTAGAAAAATTTTCGCTTAAGGGAGTCGCTCCGGTTACTGCATCATAACTGAAGTGAGGAGGAAGAACCCATGTAGTCATCTCCTGGGGAAAACATATTGACAGAAAAGCCCTGCCCGCCAGAGCGGGATTGAATATATTGTAACCCAGGCCTCCAAAAGCTTCCTTGACAACAGCAATGGAAAAAAAAGCACCTATTACAACCATCCATAGCGGCAGTCTTGGCGGAAGTACAAGAGCAAACAGCAACCCGGTGATCACGGCACTGCCGTCCATTATAAATCTTTTTTTCCTTAGTTTTTTTATAGTAAATTCGGTAAGTACAGCTGTCGCTATACTGATAAGTATTATATAAATAGCATAATATCCAAAATAGTATATAGATGCACCGGCAGGGAAAAGAAGCGCGATAATGACTATATACATTATCTTAGTGGTCGAAAAACCTCTCCATATATGTGGAGCATGAGATATTAATATTTTATCTTTTTTCATCTTCTCCTAAATATTTTTCAAAGCATACTCTTACCTGTCTTTATATACCCGACAATAGGAATACCTGCCGGACAGACATAAGCGCACGAGCCGCACTCAATGCAGTTTTCTATATAATACTGCCTGCAGCTTTCAATAGAACCTCTTTTTACATATCTGACATATACCAGCGGCATGAGATTCATAGGG
Source organism: uncultured Actinomycetota bacterium (assembly GCA_964578625.1). GTDB lineage: Bacteria > Actinomycetota > Humimicrobiia > Humimicrobiales > Humimicrobiaceae > CAZBSE01. The sequence continues at coordinate 15,027 of CAZODQ010000012.1, read as the reverse complement.
CATATGCTTACACATCTCCCGCAGTTTATACAATCCTGCTCAACTCTGGCCCTGCTTTCTCTTATAAGTATGCAGTTGACCCCTTTGATAACAGGAAAATCTATATCGGCAATGGAAGTACCCATCATAGGACCGCCGACGATCATATAATTTACTCCGCTGCCTGTTTTACCGCATGCTTCAATCAAACTGCTTATAGATGTGCCAATTCTTACAAGCAAATTTTTAGGATTTTCAACTTCACCCGTGACTGTGACCACTTTATCTATCAACGGCTTGCTCTCGATTACAGCTTCGTAAACAGATTTTGCGGTTGCTACATTATTTACTATGACTCCTACATCCATAGGAAGACCTCCCATGGGAACAGTCCTGTCCAATACAGTCTTTATAAGTGTTTTTTCTGCCCCCATCGGATAGCGTGATTCCAGTGAGACTATTCTAATGGTATCTTTAAATCCCATTTTTATTATGATTTCTTCAAGAGAGCGGATAGCATCTTCCTTGTTGTCCTCCACTGCTATATAAATATTTTTTGGTGTTATGGTCCTGCTTATTATATACAGACCCGCTATGACCTTCCTGCCGTACTCAAGCATGATCCTGTGATCGGAGGTTATAAATGGCTCACATTCACAGCCATTTAAAATTAATGTATCAATTTTTTTATCCTTGGGTGGATTAAGTTTAACATGTGTAGGAAAAGTGGCCCCGCCTAACCCTACTACTCCTGCTTCTTTTATTTTTTCAAGTATCTTTTCCCTTCCAAGAGAACGCACTATTTTCTTTAGTCCGGGAAAATTATCAGAATCATCGATGTCAAAAAGTTTTTTACAGTCTACCCAGCTGTCTTCCCCGTCGGATTCTATTACCAGTGCATCTATCAATGCACAGGTGGCAGGATTTAAAATCTTTGTGATTTTTAATACACTTCCTGATACTGAAGAATGTACGGGCGCAGAAACATAGCTATTGGTATCTGCTATTTTCTGACCTGTCTTTACTGTATCCTTTCTTTTCACTATAAATTCGCAAGGTGCTCCGAGACTTTGCTGAAGCGGAAGAATAACCTTTTCCGGAATAGGTAAAGTTTCAATGGGCTTCTTTGCAGTTATTTTATTTTCCTCCAGAGAAAGCCCGCGAAATACACTTTTTTTCTTAATTACAATTCCCATATTGCTCTTTTAAAAAGTGAAAAACTATAGGTAATTCTACTCAATATATTTTGAAAGTCCAGAAGATTCGAAAATCTCCCTATCAGCATCTATTATCAATGTTTCGACATTATCCAGGGATTCTACCAGATTCATACCATCATCCGGACCCATTACAAAAACAGAAGTCGCCAGTACATCTGCTTCCATACATGAATTTGCTATAATACTTACACTTATACAGCTGTTGGCAGAATATCCGGTCCTTGGATCAGTTATATGCCCGACTTCTCCCTCTGGATCATAATAGCGGTAATAATTTCCTGATGTAGCTACTGCCTTGTCCTTAAGAACAAAGTTGGGAAGCGGTTCGATATCAGCAACTGCATTACCTGAATCATCAGGATTTTCCAGCTCGACCGTCCATCTTGTACCATCTGATTTGGTTCCCACAGCATACAAATCGCCACCAGCATTTACTAGAGCCTTTGTGATTCCATACCCTTTTATGACTTTTATTGCTTCATCAACAGCGTAACCCTTGGCGATCCCGCCCAGAGTGATAGCCATTCCGTCTGTTAAAAATTCTATCCTGTTTTCACTTACGTTTATCATATCGGAGCCAACGACTTTAAGCGCCTCACTTATCTTTTCATCTTGGACTTCCTGGCTTTCCTGCCACAATCCTCCGCTCCATAGGTCCAGAAGGGGCTGTACAGTTATATCAAAACAGCCGCCGGAGATATTATAGTAATCAATCGAAGCATTTATCAGTTCTAAAAATTCTGGTGATGGATTATCAACATAACCGTTCTTATTTAACATCGATGCTTCGCTGTTTTCATCATAAATCGATGCAATATCAGAAATTTCTTCTATCCTCTTAAATGCTGCATTTACAGCATCGGTGCCTGTCTCATTATCTGAAAATACAGTTATGGTCACATAGGTTCCCATAAGTTCCCTGGTTTCTTCTATTCTCTCAATAGTCTCGAACTTGCAGGAAACTGCCGGCAGAAGCAAGAATATAATCATTAAAAAAACACCTATAATAATAGGTGTCCTCATTTTACTGTTAAAAAATTGCACATATACCTCCTGCTTAAATTTTTATATAATTTCATCCTGTAATCTTCTCAGATTCAGCAGCAGCGAATCCCTTACCGGATTCACATCATTATATTTTATTAGCTGATCTTTTACGATATCTTTTTTTAAAATGCATCCCTCAGAAAGCCCTACCGGCAACAGTTTCTCCTCCTTTGCTCTTCCATATTCCTCAATAAGACCGTAAACAGTATATCCTCCAATACCATCAAGCTTTTCACCTGCTTTTAAGTCTCTTTTAGCCATAGTAATGACTTCTGATACCATACCGTACTCAGGAACCAGAGTGGGTTCACCATAAAAGTAAGTCCTGGCAACAGATATAGGAGTTTCAATACTTGTCAGATGATATGGCCTGTAAAGCAGGTAATATGGTCCGCTTCCCAGCATAAGATATTTGAGATCTGCCCTTATCATCTTGTTTTCAGTGGTATAGATCAAAAAAACACCCGGAGCAAGATCTCCAATCGCAAAATCCACTACCCCCTTTCTGGACAATATACCGCCGTCTTTTTTTAATCTGAATACATTAGTCAAATCCTTTATATCTGCTCTGGGACCGTGCATACCCCTGCAGTCAGAGACCAATCCGGTTGAATTTGAAAGACAGGCCATCTCTATCATTGACTTTGTACCATCCACAAAGGATGTCATCATCTTCGGGCTTGAACCCTTACTTTCAGCATATTCTTTGAGTGTGTCCGGATTTGCATACCTGTCCAGAGGATTATTCTTACCCTTTCCTGCAGCAATTATTTCTAATCCAAGTGTATCTGCAAAATCATAAAGCTCCTTCAGTGCAGCAGGTTCATCCCCCGCTGAAACCGTATATATTACTCCTGCATCATCTGCAAGTTGTTTAAGTTTGGGCCCTACTACTGCATCGGCTTCTACGTTCAAAGTCACGATGTGCTTCTTATGCGAAATAGCATTGGATGCTATGTACGCACCCGCCTCAGGATTGCCTGTTGCATCTATTACTACATCAACATCATTAATGACAAATAATATATCAAGGTCATCCGATATTATGATTTTACCCTTTTCTGCCAGCTGGTTTAACCTCTTTATAGTCGTGCTGTCCATGGTGCTGCTTTCCACTGCGATCCCGCTTTTATCATTTCCTAAATTTAACCTGCCTCTGCAGCCTACGAGCACCAGTTTATCTTCGCTTATCTCAAGCTCCTTCAATATACTGTTGATCTTTCCTACATCCCGGTTTGCCACTGCAACAACCTGCATCCCGTCAAGTTCACTGATATGAGAGATCAGGCTTCTGCCCATCTGGCCTACTCCGGCCACAGCAACCTTTATGGATTTTCCTTTGTTTTTTAGACTCTTTAGTTTTTTATTGAGACTAAGCAAAAAATTCTCCTAAATGATAAAAATCTTAAGGCAAACAGAAGTAATTATATTACAATCTGATTCATCATTAAACTATAAATGTATTTTTAAAATCCTATATTAATCAAATAATAGAGAGTTCAGCATTTCGCTGTATGCTCTATCCGCAAATCCCTTATAGTAAGTACAGGAAATTTTTGAAAACAGATAAAGCATACCGGCTTTATTTATAAAGATTAAGTCAATGTCCCAGCCGTTTTCATCTTCCCCCGGATAGCTGTAATTTATCAGGCTGTAAGTATCATCATTAATTTCCCCTGTGTTTTCTGTTTTTTTAACTTCCATATCATCACCCAAAACAATAATATCCTTTACTATATTGTCAGCAAAATCAGAGTATTTCTCCTTGCCCGGAAAGTATCCTTTCTTTAAAACTGTCATCCTGATGATAACATCTACATAGTCAAGGACAGGGGTAAAATCAACATCAAGCCCGGTATTATTTTCTTCTTCCTCATAACTCCAATCATCCGCAAAATTAATAGAGAATTTATATTCCTCACTTCTATAAAGATTCCCCTGATTAAAAGCAGCGTCGGATATCTCTTTTCTGACCACTTCGAAATTATAGTTTCCCTCCAACGATTCATTATGAAAAATTTCAATTCTATAATCATCAATTGGCCACGGACCTTCATTAGTTATTTTAAACACAATATAGCTGGGTAAATAATAATCCTTTTCAATAGTAAACTGCTTTTCACCCAGCAATTCGTCTTCACCCCGGTACCACTTAATACCTATTGACTCGCCTTTTATCTTACAATTCAACTTTATTGAAGCATTGATAATATCATCTGGGAAGAATCTGTCAGCAGCAGCCTCAGGATGCTCTAATCCATCTGCCTCACTTGATAATATGACCTCGATTATTTTAAGTTCGGCAGGTTCAATAATAAAATCAGCACTGCTTATAAGCTGGCCGTTATGGTAAAAATCGACTCTATAATTTCCGGGTTCCCCTATAATACCTCCCTCCTCGCCGGGTACGATGCAGTTTGAGAGGTAGCCTTCCATATAACCGCTGTCATTTTCAGAATAGCTGCCTGTGGAATCGGCAATCACTTCTCCCGTATCCCTGTTTTCCCAGGTAAACTTCCATACATCTTCGGCTTTTACCCCGGATGCCTCAATCACTGCATATATTTTTTCTACTCCAGTTTCAAAAATGTCCTTGATTTCCACAGGGGCAAAGGTATCTTTATCTACTTCCGGACAAACAACCAGATCTCCGAAGTCTAATTCGGGCTTGCAGGAGAGAAAAACAACAGCAGATGTCATCATTACAGCAGAAATTATTATAAATATTAATATTTTTACCGTAACTTGATTTTTAATTGTCATATTAGGAAAATATTTACAAACATTTAATTAATGTTAACAACAACAGGCAGATGGCCGGAAGCAGTGCTTTAAAGAACATCTATATCAGATATAACCAGATCTTTTGTGACTCAGATAAAACAGTCCTCTCTGATCTACTCCATTCTTCCGGTATATCTTCCACATGCTCTTCCCTGATCCAGCCTTTATCTTCCATACATTATAACCAATTGTATCCGGTTTATCTATTTATAAAAAACATTATGAAGGCTGCCCTTCATTGGGAACCACACAGATCATACTTATTCCATTTTCGCCGGCACGGAACTGATGCAGCTCTGAGGGTTCTACAAAAATAAAGTCATCCTGCTCGACCCGTATTTTCTCCTCGCCTGCAACTACATATCCATCTCCCCTTATAATATATACTTCATGTTCCCATTTATGCCGGTGCCTGGGCGTATAACCACCTGGGTCTATTACAAAAAGTCTCATTGCAAAATTAGGTGTACCGTCTCCAGCAGTAAGCATTGGATAAAACTTAACGCCTTTCATATCCTCGTTTTCCTTGATCTGTGGATCAAAATCTTTTTTCTTCTTGATTATCAAAAACACTCCTTTAAAGACTATCAATATAAAATTATAAGAATTATATTAGATTACAGTAAAAATAAATACATAAAAATATTTTTACTTTCCCTCTGTCAGAAGTTTTATCTCTTTATAGATCTCTTCCAGTGCATTTCCTGCCATCTCATTCCATATGGCATATGCACCGCGATCATAATGGGTCCTGCTCTTGTTTATTATAATATACCTTCGCGCAAGTGCTGGTAGGCTTCCTGCCGGGATTATCTCAAGGCTTGAACCTACCACCAGAAGAAGGTCACTTGCTTTGACTTCTTCTGCTGCCTTTATAAAACAATCAGGAAGTTCATCACCAAATAAGACTAAATCTGGTCTTAATATCCCCCCGCAGCTGTCACATATAGGAGGTATACTTCCGCTTTTTACCTTTCCGGCCAGAAGATCAAAACTGACCTTTCCTCCGCAGGACATACAATGTACTTCTCTCAGGTTACCGTGAATCTCATAGACCTTTTTTGAACCTGCTTTTAGATGAAGGCCGTCAATGTTCTGGGTTATAATACCGGATATATATTTTTCCTTTTCCATCTCTGCTAAAATACAATGTGCCCTGTTGGGTTCTGCATTTCTCATTTCCTCAAAGAAATCAAGCATTGATATACCCTGCCTGTAGAAACCTTCAGGATCACCATACAGCTTGTCACTGGTCATAATCGAAGCATCAAATCTTGACCATATACCTCCCGGGCTTCTGAAATCCGGAATTCCGCTTTCGGTTGAGATCCCTGCACCGGTAAGTACAAATGCCCTGCGGCTTTCAAATATGACCTGCGCTATTTTTTTAGGCTTTTCTTTATTTCTGATCATTTACACTCAAACATAATATTACATATTTTATATAAAATCTTCCAATTCAGGCTTTAGCAGCCTGTAATGATTTTGACATAAGCAGTTGACATTTTAACCTTATTATTTTAAAATTTTTTGCTTTTTTTAAAAAATACTATATGTTAAAACCGGTTACTTATAAGAAATATATTATCATAATTCAGTACATTAAAAGTACTTACTTTTACTGTTATTCTTTATATAATACATTATAATCTGGTTGATTTATATTTTTAAAGGAGAAGGCGTGAAGTCGATAATCGAATCATTCACAAAGCACAAAGAATTTATACCAAAACTGCTCACCATTGCATCTCCCATAATACTGCAGAATTTCCTTACATCTGCCTTAAACTTCTTGGATGTATTTATGGTCGGGCAATTAGGTGAGATAGAAGTTGCTGCGGTCGGTATCGGCAATCAAATATTTTTTTTGTTTTTAATGTTTATCTTCAGTGTGGCCAGTGCAGCCGCTATTTTTACCGCTCAGTACTGGGGTAAAAAGGACCTTAAAAACATACATTCAAATCTTGGGATCGGCATCACATTTGCACTTATAATATCAGCTGCTTTCACATTGGTCACAATCCTGATCCCTGATAAATTAATAATACTATTTAATGCCGATCCCAGAGTAATAGAACTGGGCGCCCAGTATTTGGGAATAATCGCGTTTAGCCTGATCATGACCTCAATATCCATCGTATATGGTACAATACTCCGAAGCACCGAGAATGTGAAATTCCCAATGGTCACAAGCATCATAGGACTGCTTATGAACACAGGTTTTAATTATTTACTCATTTTCGGAAAATTCGGTTTTCCTGAGTTGAAAGTCCAGGGTGCTGCGATCGCTACCGTTATCGCCAGAGGTGTTGAATTTATTATTATTCTTTCCTTTACATATATAAGAAAGTACTCGCTGGCAACCAGCTTAAAAAATGTTTTTAATTATTCCAAAGAGACAATGAAGAAATATATAAAAATATGGCTGCCTGTCATGGGACAGAGCGCAGGATGGGCACTGGGCTATAGTATGTATAGTGTGATATATGGACATATCAGCACTGGAGCACTTGCTGCTTATAATATAGCCTGCTCGGTCGAACGTTTAAGTCTCATGCTCTTCTCGGGACTGGGAGCTGCCTGTGCTATCATGGTCGGCAATAGGATCGGAGCCGGTGAAGAACACAAGGCTAGAGATTATTCCAAAAATTTCCTTTCCATAGCAGTAGTCTTCTCTGTTTTGATCGCATCAGTTCTTATTGTTGTAAGAAGATATATAGTTAATTTCTATAATTTATCGGAACAGAGCAGCCTTTATCTTTATTATCTGCTGCTGGTAATAGCTCTCATAATGCTTGCAAGAGTAATAAACATTACTTTCCAGATGGGTATTTTAAAGGCAGGCGGCGATACCCTTTTTGCCATGATAGTCGATCTTGGCGGAATATGGATCATAGGAGTACCGCTGGCAGCAATAGCTGCTTTTATATTAAAACTGCCTGTACATTACGTAATGGCCATAGCAGCCACAGAAGAGCTGGTAAAAATGATAGCAGCCTATTACCGATTTTTCTCCAATAAGTGGGTCCATAATCTGACAAAACAACCGGCATAGAAAAAATTAAAGGGGTTAGATCATGAAAAGAGAGACAACAACATATGAAAGAGTACTTTATCATATGGGAAATGAAACACTGATGTATTTTGCCTTCCGTATAAACGTAAACTGCAATATTAAAAAGTCAGACCTTAAAGAAGCTTTATCAAAAGCGCAGCAGAAACATCCGCTGGCAGGAGTGAGAGTCATAATGGCCAAAGACAAGGATCAGTTTATAAAGCAATTTATAACAACAGAAGATGTACCTCCAATACCCTTACACGAGTTTGATGGAAACAAGACAGATTGGAAAACCGTTGTGACCGAAGAACTCTGCAGGCCCTTTGACATTTTTAAGGGTCCGATGATACGTGTTTTTCTAATACAGGGAAAGAGTAATTGCGATATTGCACTTATTTTCCATCATGCAATATGTGATGGATTATCGGCTGTGGTCTTTCTGCACGATACATTATCATTTCTGGCAGATCCGGATGCACCGGTAAATCCATATAAGGAAGCACCTATATTCACAAAGCTTATCAAAAAGGATATTCTTGAAATAATAAAGAAAAGAAAACTTCCCGAATGGGTAAAAAACAGGAATATTGCAGAACAAAAGCCTATAAAAAAGGAGCCGCTCATAAAACCCGATTATGCAATACACGACTGGTCCTTTATGGAAGATAAAACAAAAAAAATATTATCATTTGCCAAGGAAAACAGCGTCTCAGTACACAGTATCCTTGGTGCTGTCCTTTTAAGAGCCTTTGCACAGGAGTTCGGGCCAAAGGAAGGCTTTAAGCGGACAATTCAGAGTCCGGTAAGTTTTAAGCCATTTATGGTAGATGAAGCAAAGAAATATTTTGGTCTTTTTAACGGTATTTTGACTGCTGAGATCGACTGCTCTCCCAAAAGGACGATTCCGGAGATTGCCTCCGATATTAATAAAAAATTAAAGGAACAGCTGGAAAAATATGATCCTCTGATCGGATACTATTTCTTTAATGAACATATGCTTGATGATATTAAAGATCCCGAATCATTCTTCTCAAAAAGGCAGAGTATGCCGATGAATTATGATTTCTCATTTTCCAATTTAGGAGTGATACAGATGCAGAAAAAATACGGTAAATATGAGATCGAAGAAGTCTACGGCCCTATCTTCAGTGCTATAAAAAAAGAGAGGGTAATAGGTTTAAACACCCATCAGGGAAGGATGTTCTTTACCTGTATTTATGATAAAAGAGATTTTGATCATAGTACCGGCAGAAGGATAATAAAAAGAGTGCTGGGCAGTTTTAGGGATATCACCGAATAAAAGGTATACATAAGATCTTTTTTATAATAGTCGAAAACTTACACAGAGGCTAAAAAGGTTAACAAATACTGTACTGCTTTAAACGGCTGGTCTATATGAACCACATGGCTTGATTTTTCAAGATACTCTATGACACAATTGCTTATTCTCTTCTTTAAATGATCTGCTTTTTCTTTAGTTATATGTCCATCAAGTTCAGGATTTCCCCTTAGGACCAGCACAGGACATACTACTTTCGAAAGCAGCTCATCCAGATTGAAATCATCAAATACAGTCCCGTCCAGTGCAGCTATAATTGTTTTTTTATCCAGTTTTAAAAAATCTGCTGCTCTTTTCCTGGCCATTACCCCCGTTTCCTTAAGATTTTTACTGATCGAGTCAATATCTTTATATTTTTCACATACTTCAAGACAGCCTTTAAAATATTTACGGAATTCCTTGTCATCAATCCTGTCTCTATAGACAAAAGGTTCGATCAAGCTGATACTCCTGCATTTCTCCGGGCACCTGGCTGCAATAACCAGTGATACAGCTGCTCCCAGTGAATGACCGATAAGGGATACCGGTACACTGAACAGCTCTGTTAAAAATAATTCTATATCATATACGTAATCTAATATTTTATAATCTTCAGCCCTGTATGACCCGCCGTGCCCCCTTAGATCAGGGACATACACCGTATAATATGGCAAAAGAAATGGAATAAAATTTAAGTACGTCGTCCAGGAGTCACTCAGTCCATGCAGAAGAATCACAGGTGGGCCGTTTTCCGGACCCTCCATGTAATGCAGCTTTATATTATTATAAATAAATTGGTTACTTGTAAGCATAAAGATACTCCCGATCTTTTCATATCGTGATTATTATTTAATAAAAAAAGAAAAAAATAAATGTTTTTTTAAAATAAAAAAAATTATAAACTGATTAAAGATACCTTTTTTAATAAGATTTTAAAAAGATAAATAGATTTATTTAAAGGCGTGAGGTCTATGAAAAAACTGCTTAGTCTTCCGCACAGAGTATGCGAATCAACCTGCTATGTAAACGGGCTGGAAGATATACTGGAATGGAAGGGAGCAAAATATTTGGATTATCTGTTGCCGGTCTTGGGCGGAACAGGTGAATTTGCATATCTTAAATTTAAAATCGCCGATCCTCCCTGCATGGTCTATTGGGGAGCCAATCCAAAATATCTGCTTTCCGACCTTGAAAATATAATCGGATTTAAGCAGAAACTTGTGGAAAACAGGGTATTTAAAAACACCTTTCCTAAAATTAAGGAATTTATTGACAGTGGTCACCCTGTTATGGCAGGGGCGCTTGATATGTACTACCTTCATTATTACAGGGATATATATAAAAAACAGCACATACCCATTCATTATGTACTTATAGTGGGTTATGATGACAGCAAAGAAGAAGTATACGTGCATGACTGCACATTTAAGGGCATGCAAAACGTATCCTATCAGGATTTTGAAAGATCACTTGATGTAAATGTACCCGGTATGAGCAAGAAAAACACAATAAGGGCGTTCACTCTTTTGGATAAGCTGCCTTCGGAAATCGACGCTGCAAGAAAAGGCTTGAATATAAGAGCGGAAAAGATGTTAAATCCCCCTGTAAACATGCTGGGTATACCTGCAATGAAAAAACTCTCCCGAGAAATCATTAAATGGGAAAATAACAAATGTTTTGACCACCTGGCGACCTATGCAACCGTTCCTCCCCTTCTTCCCAAAACATTCGAAAACAGCCATGGCATGAGATTCTGGAAAGCAAAAGTCCTGAAAGAACTCGGGAAGAAATATAAAATGGATAACTGGATATCGGCAGCAGAACTTTTTAAAGATTCCGGAAAATTGATAATGGATATCTGCAAGGCTGCAATAAAAAGAGACAAAAACAGCATCTCGGATTTGATACTAAAAGTTGCAACTATTGAAGAGGAAGCTTGCAGACTAATTAAGATATAGAAGTAAAAATTTCATTATTCCCATCAACTTACTTTAACTCATTAAGTATGTCCTTTATTTTAATCTCTGCATATGCAACACAAGTATCAGCTGCGCCATAGTATATCTTGACCCTTCCTTTTTCATACAAAACTCCACAGCTAAAAATCACACTACCGAAGAAACCATTTAATTCATAATCCATTTCAGGTTCAATTATCGGTTTTTCACTTCTTGCTATAATTTTCCAGGGTTCAACAGCATCCAATAAAACTGCCCCAAGACAATATCTATTAGACACTGACGAACCATGGTATATCTCCATCCAGCCTTCTTCTATTCTGAATGGAACAGCACCACACCCTACCCTTCCATTATCCCAGTATTTCTCTCTTACACCCATCAATCTCACATGATTACCCCAGTAAAGAAGATCAGGTGACTCAGATATCCATATATCCCTTGTCTTATATTCAGCAGATATAGGGCGGTTCAATGCATAATATCTACCTTTTATTTTTTCAGGAAAAATGGCAATGTCCTTGTTGTCGGGCATAAAGATCACACCATGTCTTGTAAATGTAATAAAATCAGTCGTGGACGCCAGACACGTGGTGATGCCAGTTATATCGGATACTGCACTATAACTTATATAATACTTTCCATCAATCAGGGTAATCCTCGGATCTTCTATACCAAATCTCTCATATTTATTTTCAGGAAACATAGCAGGCTTTTCATTTATATTGAAGTCAATACCATTTTCACTCCTGGCAACTCTAAAATGAGAAATAGACGTAAGATATTGCTTTGAGGGTTTTCTTACAAACCTGGAATCAGAGGAGTCTACTGAAGAATCAGCTTTATTGAATCCCTTTACGACTATTTTGTTAGTTTTTATATCCAACATAGGCACTAGAATCTTTTTTAGGACAGTATTAATTGGTATTTCAGCCACTCTCATAAGAAGCAATATTTCCCCTTTGAACCTGGCAACACCACAATTAAAAACACCGATAACTTTAAAATCGGGTCTCGATGGCTTTATTTTTTCTGGTGTTATTATCGGATTTTTCTCTGATCTAAATACTTCCATGTTTATTGTCCTGCCACACGATCCTCAATAATCCCCAGTCTCTTAGCGGCAAGAAATGCCATTAAAAAGCATATATTTGATTCAGCCCCCTGATTTAAATTTACACCTTCTGGATTTAATGCATCATAACATGCAAAATTCTTATCTATAAGAGGGGCATTATTTATATTATTACCAAAAAACCACCTGTACCATTTTCTGGCCCAGGTTAGATAATAACTATCTCCTGTTGCATAGTATGCTTTTTCAAGACAGCAGACCATATAGCCTGGATCAATCGGTTGCTGGTCAAACAAGGCTTTGTTTCCACCTTTATAATACCAGCCTTTATTCCCGATTGGTGAAGGAATATTATTTTCCCGACAATTATTTATTAAAAAATCGGTTGTTTTCTTAGCAATTTCAAAGCTTGTTTTACATCTTCTTTTTATATAAGTTTCCCAGAGTGCCCATGGGATAACAGCATTTGCATATACAAGATAATTTTCAAACCACACCCAATCATCAGAATATGTCTCAAAATAAAAATTATGCAACTTAACTTTTAATTCTTTTTCCAAACCATGCTGGCGACCAAGACTTAATAAACCTAATAAAGCCGGTGATATTGCTCTTATTGAAGTCCAACTGGAGGCATCTTCAACTAAATTTTTAATAATTTTTTTAATATTATCATCTTGATCACTATTTGTTGCCAAAAGAGACCATAGAGTCAAGCCATAAGCTTCTTTTATATTAGATTTTGAACCATGTTCTTCATTCTTAAATATACCCTTGCCATTACTTTCATAATAAAAATGATAAAGTAAACCATCTTCTCTTTGTGCCTTTAAAATAAAACCTAAATAAGTATCTTTAAGATCTTCATCTTTAAATTCATTGGCTACTATAAGAGCCCGTGCCTGATCTTCCAGTGCATATCCAAATTCAGGAGCAGGCTTATTTAATTTTCCGTGCTGGTAAATTCCAATATCTGAAGTCATTGACCTTACTTTTTTTAGCGGATCCATAAGAATTTTTTATTTGATTTTAAAATAATCTTTAAATATTTTTTTATAACAGTTTGACTAAACTACCTTGATAGACTTCATATTCTCATGTTTATCTAAAACCTCATTAAATAATTCTAAGTGCTGCAGGGCTACATTATACCAGGTCATCAGCCTTCCGAATTTATGTGTTTTTTCTTCAATTTCCAGTTTCTTTTGAGGGTTTTTACAAATATCTATCACAGCATCTGCAATGGCCTGGGAGTTTCGGAAAGGTACAATTATTCCTCTTCCCTCTGCCAGAACTTCTTTCGCGTACAGATAGGGAGTTGAGATACATACTTTACCTGCTCCAATTGCATATGCCAGAGCACCTGAAGCTGATTGTTGTGGGTTCAAATATGGAGTTATATATATGTCTATGATTTTTAACCACACTACCAGCTCTTTTAAAGACATATATCTATTTATGAATTTAACATTTTCTTGCAAATTACAATGCTTAATTTTTTCTTTTAAAAAATTTTTATATTTATGGCCTTCTGTTTTTAATACAACAGGATGTGTCTGACCAATTATTAAATATAAAATATTATTGAATTGCTTCTTTATTTTTTTTAAAGCTTCTATAGTATATTCAAGTCCTTTAATTGCTGATAAAAGATTTATATTCCCAAGGATTATTTTATCCTCAAATCCTTTTTTCTTTTTATATTTATAATTAGGTTCCAGAGGTATATCGGGAACACCGTGGGGGATAATATCTATATTTTCTTTAGGATAATTATATTTTTTTACCAGCTTCTGCAAGCTTTCGGGCATCATGACTATTACTTTATCTGCAAATTTTATTACATCTTTTAAAACCAGGCCATATCCCCAATTTGAATCATCAGGAATCGTATGAGTGGTTATAATTAAGGGTTTCTTTATCAACTCTATTAATCTAATAATATATTCTCCAAATTCACCGCCATACAATCCGAATTCATGTTCCAGAACAGCTATATCCGCTTTAGACTTATTAATATAATAAGCAGCTTTAATATAGGAATCAATCTCGTATTGGTTAATTTTAAATTTAACCTCTGGCGGATAATTATTTTTATCTTCAGGTCTAATTAATGCTATTATCTTTGATTCGCAGTGTGGATTTATGAGATCAATAGCTCTGGTTAAATCACTTGTATAGGTAGCAATTCCACATTTTCTTGGGACATATGATGATATATATACACAATTAATGCCTTTACACTTTTCTCTTAAAACTTTCTTGAGCTTGCTCAAAATAACACTCCGATAAATTTTTTAGAAAGCTAATTAAGTGCTCTTAAAAATCAGGTGGAAAATCTATTTCCTTCCCCTTTATCTTTTTTAGTCGTGCAAATTTATACGCATTCCTGTATTTTTTGGCAACGATTTCCCAGGCTACTGTTTCTTTTAAATATTTTTTAAGATTCTCCGAAAGTATCTTTCTCAGCTCCTTATCACATGCCATCCTGATGACCTTTTCTTTAAGCATCTGTTTATTTGTAAACAGCAATCCCCCATCGCTTTCAAGAGTTTGCGCCGTTAATGCTTCCAGAGGAGCTGTGGTTA